>NZ_CP071612.1:1968636-2285909 GCF_017357245.1 Rhizobium bangladeshense
TCACAGGATAGTAGCTCGGGCCTCCGTCCTTGTGCAGCACCGATACAGAGATATGGGTGCTGCTGGTGAACTGCCTCACAGCCACCACCTGATCAGGATTGATGTAGACCAGCGGGTTATCCTGTCCGGCATAGTGGAATGCCACCAATCGCATTTTGTCCTCCCAAGGAAATTGATGACCGCTCTAACAGACAAGCAAGCGCGGTTCGTTGCCGAGTATCTCGTGGATCTCAACGCGACGCAGGCCGCTATCAGAGCTGGATACAGCCGAACGACAGCTCAGCAACAGGGTTCCCGGTTGTTGTTGAATGTTGTGGTGAAAGCGGCGATTGCGGAGCGGCAGGAGAAGGTCGCGGCAAAACTTGAGATCACCCAAGAGATGATCGTCGCAGAGCTTGCCAAGATCGGTTTCGCCAACATGCTCGACTATGTGTCGATCGGCGCTGATGGCGATCCCTTCGTATCGCTCGGGGGAATGACGCGCGATCAGGCGGCGGCGGTGGCGGAGGTGACAGTTGAGGATTTCAAGGACGGCCGCGGCGAAGACGCTCGTGATGTGCGAAAGATCAAGTTCAAGCTCCACGACAAGAAAGCGGCGCTGGTTGATCTAGGCAAGCATCTCGGCATGTTCAAAGACCAGGTCGAGCACACCGGCAACATCACCGTCGAGGTAGTGCGGTTTTCGGATGAGAAATGAACGCGTCCATACGAATTCCCGCGTTGGGCTGGCGTCCACGCGATTACCAGATGCCGGCATGGAACGCCTGGGAAAGGGGATGTAAGCGCCAGCTCCTCATCTGGCACCGCCGCGCGGGCAAGGATGAAATCGACTTGCAGAAGCATGCGGTCAGTGCCGTCACCCGTCCTGGCACCTACTGGCATATGCTTCCTGAGGCCTCGCAGGCGCGCAAGGCGATCTGGAACGCGGTCAATCCGCACTCCGGCCGGCGCCGTATCGATGAAGCCTTTCCGAAGGAGATCATCGAGAACCAGAACGACAACGAGATGTTCATCCGGTTCAAGACTGGCTCGACGTTTCAGGTGGTCGGTTCGGACAACTTCAACAGCCTGGTCGGCTCGCCGCCGGTCGGGATCACCTTCTCGGAGTGGGCGCTTGCCAATCCGAGCGCCTGGGCGTTCCTGTCGCCGATCCTTGAGGAGAACGGCGGCTGGGCATCGTTCATCACTACGCCCCGCGGCAATAACCACGCCAAGGGCATGTTCGACGCTGCGAGGCTCGACGCCTACGATCCGGTGACTAATCCGAAGGGATGGTTCACGCAGATCCTGCGCGCCGATCAGACGAGGGCGATCAGCGCGGAGGGTATTGAGCGACAGCGCAAGATATACGCCTCCCTGTTCGGGAAGGAGATTGCGAACCTCCTGATCGACCAGGAATATTACTGCTCGTTCGCCGGCGCGATGGTCGGCTCCTATTGGGGAGCGGAGATATCGGAGGCGGAGAGGCAAGGGCGCTTCCGGTCATTCGAGATCGACTTTCGCTATCCGGTTCATACCGCCTGGGACCTGGGGAAAGCCGTCAATAACCCAATCTGGTGTTTCCAGTGCATCCCGGGCGAGCCTGGGCCGCGGATTGTCGATTTCTACCGGCCGGAGTCGGATGACCTGGAGGACTGGTGCCACTGGCTCGATAGCAAGGGCTATCACGGAAACGACTATGTGCCCCATGACGTGATGGTCAAGAACTGGGGCGCGAAGCGAACCCGGTATGACATGCTTCGCGACTGTGGCCGCAAGCCTCGCATGGTCGAAAAGGTTTCGGTTGCTGACGGCTTAACGGCGGGACGGTCGACGATCAAGGTCGCGACCTTCTACGAAGGTGAGGACGAGCGCGGCGAGCGGGTCAAATACGGGTATGACGGCCTGAAGAGCTACCGCCGCGAATGGGACGACGAACGGAAGACGTTCCGAGACAATCCACTGAAGGACTGGGCCGAACATATCGGGTCGAGTTGGCGCTATCTGGGTCTCGCTTGGCGTCAGGAGCTGATCAAGACCGAAGCGCCGCCACCGCCGCCGCCCAAGGGCGAGCCGATCGTAAGCGGCCGCGCCGATGGCAGCATCGAGATCAAGGTGAATGTGAAAGAGGCAGTCGAGGCGATGGTTCGCCGCCGTCGTGCGAATGCGTAGGAACCCGAAGAGGACCGGCCGCGTTTCGAAAGCGCGTCGAAGTCCCGAAGTGAAAGGACTTCAGTCATGAAAGCCAATGTAGAGCAGGCAGTGGAATCCATCGTCCGTCAGTGGAACGGGGGTGAACATCGTCTCTCCGGTGCTCGCGCAAGCGAACTCGTCTACGGCGCCGGCAATAAGCTGAACGAAAAGCTGTTCGACGAGCTGCGGGAAAAGATCCCTGGCATCGAGCGGTATATCTCCGCACCTGCGAGCGGCGCCGTTGTCGAGCAGGTCGAGGACCAGGGCGGCAACCCTCTTGCCACCCAGCCGGAGAACCAGAAGGAAGCGACGGGCGCATCGAACCTATCGAGCGAGCCCGCCAAGGAGCAGCAGAACGCCCTTGACAAGGCGCTGGAGCCGGGCCGGAAGGCGCGGGCAAAGGCAGCCGGCGGCAAGAAGACGGACGACAAGAAGGATACCGGGCCAGCCGGCGATGTCGTGTCGACGAAGCTGAACCCCGATCCGCAGAACCCGACCGCCGCCTAAGCTTCTCCCTCATCACCTTTCAGAGGCTCGTCATTCGTGGCGGGCCTTTTTCGCATGGGATCATCGATGACCAAACCCGCTTCTCCTGATCGAAAGCTCCGCGAAGAGGGGCAGCGTTGGATCGAAAAGATCAAGGCAGCCGAGAAGCTTGAAAAGGATTGGCTCGACGACGCGGCAAGAGCAGTTCGCGCCTATACGAACGAAGAGAAGGCCGAAAACGACGAGAAGGCGCTGGGGTCGCGCTATGACTTCAACATCCTGTTCGCCAACGTCGAAACAATCGTTCCCGCAGTCATCAATTCCCCGCCGGTTCCCGATATCCGCCGTCGGTTCAACGATCCCGATCCGGCTGCGCGCATCGTCGCAGACATCATGGAACGGGCAATCTCGGTCCAGATCGACGACAGTCGCCTGCAGGTCGAGATGGAGGCGGGTGCGCAGGATTCGTTCCTTGCCGGTCGCGGCGTCGTCCGCCTGAAGTTCAAGAGCGACATTCTCGGGGGCGAGCCTACCGATCAGGATATCCGGGATGCCGATGACGAAGCTGACGATGGTGCGGACAACGGCCGAACTTCAGAAGCGATCGGCGCCACGATGTTCAACGAGGCGCCTGATCAAGTTGCCGACGGCATGGGCGGGAACGGCGCCCCGTCGGTTGAGCGCGTTGAGAATGAGCGCATCTGCTTCGAGGCGGTAAGCTGGAAAGATTACCGCCACGGCAAGGCGAAGCGTTGGGAGGACCGGCCATGGGACGCCTTCCGCTTCGTGATAGCGAAGGAAGACGAGGAGGAGTCTTTCGACGCGGATATGATCCGCAGCCAGTTCGACGACAGCGAGCAAAACGCCTGGTCGAAGAGCGACAGCGACATCTGCGGGTGGGAAATCTGGTGCAAGAAGACGCGTAAGGTGAAGTTCGTCAGCGATGACGGCATCATCATGAAGGTCATCGACGATCCGCTGGGGTTGAAGGGCTTCTTCCCCATTCCGACGCCGATGCAGCCGATCGAACTGACTGGCCGCCTGAAGCCGGTCAACCCGTTCTCGATTTACAGGAAGCTTGCTGATCAGCTCGACACGATCACCAAGCGGATCGACGTGCTGACGAAGGCCATGAAAGTCAGGGGCTGGTACGCCGGCGAGACTGCCGACCTGAAAAGCGTTCTGGCGCTTGAGGACAATGAGTTCGCGCCGATCGACAACGGCGAACTCTGGTCGAAGAGCCAGGGCGGTATTGCGGCAGCCATCGCTTTCTGGCCGGTCGAGAACTTTATCGCCGTGCTGCGGGAGCTTTACGCCGATCGGGAGCAGACGAAGCAGGCGATCTACGAGATTACCGGCATCAGTGACATCGTCCGGGGCGCTTCGAGTGCATCGGAGACCGCTACGGCCCAGAATATCAAGAGCCAATGGGGCTCCCTGCGCATCCAAAAAATGCAGCGGATGATGGAGCGCTGCGCCCGCGACCTGTTCGTCATGATGAGCGAAATCATCCCGAAGCTCTTCTCGCTAAAGACGCTGGAGGAAATGACGGGCATTCCTTTGCTGCCGGCGCCGACCGATACGCCTGAGCAGCGCGAGCTGAAGGCGAATGTCGTCGCGCTGCTTCGCCGCCCTCTGGCTTCCTATTACCGGATCGATGTCGAGAGCGATTCCACGATCCGCGCCGACCTGACCCGGCAGAAGCAGGAGGTCTCGCAGTTCCTCCAGGGCGCGTCCGCCTATTTCGCGGCCGTCGCGCCCCTTGTCCAGCAGGGCGCACTGCCGGCTGATGCCGCCGTCGAAATCTTCGCCTCGACGTCCCGCATGTTCAATCTCGGCAAGTCGGTGGAAGACACGCTGGAGAAGATGGTCACCGACGCGCGCACCAAAGCCGAACAGGCTCGCCAGCAGCCGCAATCACAGGAGCCGTCCCCGGAGCAGGCGGAAATGGCCCTTAAGGCAAAGGCGGCCCAGCAGGAAGAGCAGCGGTTCACCGCCGAATTCGAAGCTCGCATGCAGCGTGAGAGCGCAAAGGCTGGCATCGATAGCCAGAAGGCGAAGCGCGAGCTCGCGATCAAGGTTCTCGAGGAGGAACTGAAGCGCCTCGAGGTCCAGGCCAAACAGCTCGACGTGAAATTGAAAGAGGTCGATCTGGCCGCCAAAGCCAACGCTCTTCTTCAGCCCACCAAACAGGAGACAGCCAATGAGTTGGCGTGATTTTGGCCGCGACAGCACGTCGCCGGCAGAGGATGTCATCGCGATCGATGTATCGGGCGGAGACCATACCCCGGTGCAGCCCTATCGCGCTCTTCGTGCCAACTCGGCTGGCACGATCAAGGTCGACACGCTGAGCGGCTCGAACAGGACTTTGAACTTCGCAGCCGGCGAGACGCGTGTCGTCTACGTGACAAAGGTTTATCAGGCCGGCACGACGGCCAGCGGTATCGAGGGTTCGTTCTGATGGCCGTCTATGTCCGCAAAAACGGCGTGATGGTCGAAAAGGCAACCGGCTCGCCGATGCTGACGGACGAGGATCGCGCGAAGCCTATCGCGGTCCCCTTCGTCATGTCCGATATCCCCGAGTATCGCAGCCCAATCGATGGGCGCCTGATCGGATCGCGGACGCAGCGCCGCGATGACTTGAAGCGCAACGGCTGCGTCGAATACGAGCCGTCGATTTCGCCGACCAAAGGCAAGATCCGGAACAAGGCTTTCGCCGCCAAGCGCGGCCTGAAGGTTTCCGAAGAGTACCTGTGACCATTCCAAAAACAGAGCAAGGACCAACGCAATGAGCGTCGAAGAACTCAATGCGCCGCTGAACGATTCCGCGGCGATCGATCCCGGCATGATCAACAGCAATACCAGCGACGACGACGCGCTCGGCGCAATCTTCGATCGCATGGAGCAGAATAACGGCGCGACTCGCGGCGCAGACGGTCGGTTCACCTCGAGCCGAGCCGATACCGCCGACACGACCGGCGCCGATGAACCACTGGAAGGTGGTGGGGGAGAGGATAAGGCTGCCGGTGATACTTCGACGCCGCCGGCGGACGTTCCTCTCCCTTCAAGTTGGCGAGGCAAGGAGGACCTTTGGGCGAAGGTCCCGGCCGAATTGAAGACGGACCTGCGTGCGCACCAGGAGGAGCTGCACAAGACGCTTTCCCAGCAGGGGCAGCTTCTTTCCGCGTATAAGCCGCTCGGGGACGTCATTTCGAACTACAAGGAATATTTCGGCGGCGAGAGAGGCAACTACAAGCCTCATGAAGCCGTCGAGTACCTGTTCAGTCTCCAGCGCGGCATGGATGAGAATCCGATGGAGACGCTGCTCACCATCGCCGACAATTACGAACTCCGACCGCAGCTCGCGAAGATGTTCGGAGGCGAGGCCGGCGAGGGCGACAACAACCCGAATGTGCTCCTGGCAAAAATCAGCCAGTTGGAAAACACGATCCGCTCGATGGGTGATCCGTCGCAGATCGATCAGCGCATTTCGAAGAGACTGACTGAAGAGCGCGAAATCGGGAGCGTGAACGAACTCATCAGCCGCGTGACGAAAGACATGCCGCTGTATGATCAAATCCCCGAACCCGATCTCGTGACCTTCATTCATTTTGCAAAACAGAAGCTCGGCAGTTCCGCTTCCCAGGAAGCCGTTCTGCAGCGGGCTTACGACATGGCTGTCAACGCCGACCCCGACCTCAGGGCGAAAGCTGCCGCGCTCAAAACCGCCGCAGCGACCGATCCGAGCCAGGTCGCGGCTGCGAAGAGGGCAACCCAAGCCAATCTCCGTTCAACATCGACCGGCCGAACCCGTGAGCTCACCGAAGAGGAAGAGCTGGGCGCCGTTTACGATAAGCACAAAGGATAAGCGACGATGGCAGGTCCATCTGCAGTCTTCACGGAAATGGTTTCCACCACGCTCCGCAACAGCGCTAAGGACGTGACGGACAACGTTTCCAAGCATAACGGCCTTCTGGCCGTTCTCAAGAAAAAGGGCCGCTTCATCAATCTCGATGGCGGTACCGAAATCCAGATCCCGCTGGAATACGCCGAAAATGGGACCTATCAGCGTTTCGCCGGTTTCGACACGCTGAACGTCAACGGCTCGGACGTCATCACCTCGGCCAAGTACGACTGGGCGCAGATCGCGATCCACGTCGTTGCCTCCGGCCGCGAACTGCTGATGAACTCCGGCAAGAGCAAGATGGTCAACCTGGTGAAGACCAAGAAGGCAAACGCCCTGAAAACGGCGGCGAACAACTTCTCTGTCGACGTCTATTCGGATGGCTCGCTTGCCAACCAGATCGGCGGCCTGGCGCAGATCGTCCAGACCAACGGTCAGGGCACGGTCGGCGGCATTCCCTCGGCAACCTGGGCGTTCTGGCGCAACAAGTTCCGCGAAATCGCCGGCTCCAACGCCTATACGAAGGACACGCTAAAGAGCGAATTCAACAACCTCTGGCTTCCGCTCAACCGCGGCGCCGACAAGCCCGACCTCGTCGTTCTCAGCCACGACTTCTATAGCGTCTATGAATCCGGCGAGCAGCAGCTCCAGCGGTACATGGACGAAGACATGGCGAAGGCCGGCTTCGCCAACCTGAAGTACAAGTCGGCGACGGTCATCTTCGACGACAACACCAACTTCACCACCACGGCCGAGAAGGGCTACTTCCTCAACACCGATTACCTCTACGTCGCCCAGCACAATGAGGCGCAGTGGACCCAGGATGACGAGAAGAAGCCGGTCAACCAGGACGCTACGGTCATCCCGTACTACTGGATGGGCAATCTCGTCTGCTCCAACCGTTCGCTGCAGGGTGTCCTGCTCGACGCTGCATAAGGAGGAACGACCATGACTGCATTCGTAGGCGCTCAGCTCGACCAGACCTATACGGCGGCCGATCTCACGGGCATCAACAGCGGCAAGGTGCCCGGCATCGGTGACATCTATGTCTCGCATGACAACAAGCGCTATCGCTTCGTCCGCTATCTCGGCGGCGTTGGCGCAATCGCGGCGGCCGCAGGCAACACCGTGGGCTTTTATGCCCCCGCTGGCGTCTCGACCGGCGTCACTAATGACGTCACGTCCGACGTTTCCGACACGAACGGCGCGCTGGCCGGCGTGCTGCTGTCCGCTCCGGCTTCGGGCGACTATTGCTGGATCCAGGTGGGCGGCGTCGCCACCCTGACACCGGCTCTCGTCTCCGGCGCCGACGGTAACGCGCTCACACTGTCCTCGACCACTGACGGCACTCTGAAGGTGGTCGGCGCTGTGACGGACTCGGTCGGCGCTGTCGCAATCGACGCCTCGGCGAAAATCGTGATGCTCAACTGCCCGTACTGATCGGCAACCATCAGAATCTAGGGGCGGCCTTCGGGTCGCCCTTTTCCATTCCACCTTCCAAAACGAGAGATATGACCATGTCTGACGAAAACCGTCCGCTCGTCATCGTCCTGGGCTTCCACCAGACCTTTGAGCGCGTCCCCGTTAAGGGCGACGAACTGAACGACAATATCGACGCCCGCGGCTTCAAGCTCGACGACAAGGGCAAGCGCGTCCTGACGAACGTCGAAGTCGATTGGGTGACCTACGCGCCGGCTCATTCGCCCATGGGCGCCAATACGACCGAACGCATTCGGCACATGAAGCCGACGCAGGAAATCATGGACGGCGAAAATGCCGAGAAGACCCGTTTCATGATGGCGCGCTGGGCGGCGATCGAGCCGGCCTATGAAGCCTGGAAGAAGGGCCACGAACTGCCGATCAATGGAACGCCGCTTGCCCATTGGCCGGGGGTCTCCGCGGCGATGGCGGCGGAACTGCGGAAGTACAACATCCTCACGGTCGAGAATGTGCGCGACCTCGGAGAAACGCAGCTCGAACGTATCCGACTGCCGAACATGCGGGATCTCCGCAACTCGGCGAAAGCCTTCCTCGACAACCTGCGCAGCGCCGAAGCCGCCGAGCGGGAAGTCGAGCGCGACAACGAAGTTGCCGCCCTCAAGGAGATGCTCGCGGAGCAGAACGAAAAGCTGGCGGCCGCGATGGCTCTCCTGGAAGAGCGCACGCAGCCGGGCGGAGATGACGAGGCCGCCGCTCTCAAGGCGAAACTTGATGCCAAGGGCGTGAAATATCACCACCGCGCCGGCGTCGACACGCTGCGCGCTCTGCTGGCGGAAGCGGCCTGATGACGATCCTGTCAGTCGTTCAGAACGTCTGTCTGGCGGTCGGGCTGCAGAAGCCTGATGCCGTCATGTCCTCGACGGATCGCGAGATGTTGGAGCTTGTCCGGCTTGCCGGCGACGTAGCGGCAGAAATTCGCGATGCTGAATTCGACTGGCAGGCGCTTCAGGTCATCAAGGACTTCAACGGCGACGGCGTTACCGCCGCCTTTGATCTGCCGTCCGACTATGCCCGGATGAAAACCAAAGCGACGCTCTGGTCGAGCCGTTGGCTATGGGGCATGGAGCACATCACCGACACCGACGAATGGCTTGAGCTTCTGACTCTGCCCTACGTGGCTGTATCCGGGCAGTGGATCATCTACGGCGACCAGTTGCATATCCTGCCGGTGCTGGAAGCCGCCGACACGCTGAAATTCATCTACATCAGCAACCTCATCGTGAAACCCGCCAGCGGCCCGAACAAAGTGGCGTTCGATGCGGACACTGACACCTTCCGGCTTTCGGAACGCGCACTCGAGCTTGGGATGATCTATCGCTACCGGGATCAGAAGGGCGTCGCGTCTGACGGTGACCAGGCTGCCTATGACCACGCCGTCTATACGGCCATGAACAACGACAAGGGTTCAAAGCCGGTCGTCAGCGGCAACCCGCGCCGCACCTTCAGCAACGTCCAGCGCGCATTCCCGTTCAAGGTTACTCCCTGATGGTCTACAGGCAGATGCAGCGACAGAAGCCGCGCCGCCGCGCTGCTTCGGCCTCCTTCACGTTTCAGGCGCCGATCCGCGGCGTCGTGATGAACGAGCCGCTGGGCAATTCGAAGCCGGGCGGCGCGCGTGTGCTGGAAAACTTTTTCCCGACCGCGACGGGCGCAAGGACGCGCGGAGGGAGCCGGAAGGTCGCGACGATCGGAACAGCCCCTGTTCGTCGCCTGTGGACGTTCACGAGCGGAAACGCGGATGAATTCTTTGCCTCTGACGAAGAGAACATCTTCAATATCACTTCGGTGCCAGATCCGGACGTTCCTCCGGTTGCTGATGTGACCGGGCAGTCGGAGGGCTATTATTCGACTGCTCAATTCGGTACCGCAGGCGGCAACTATCTCTATGCCGTGAATGGCGCCGACGATGCTCTGCTTTACGATGGCCTGACCTGGACACCTATTAATACGCTTTCCACGCCGGCGATAACGGGAGTTGCCACGGCCGCGCTTTCCTTCGTCTGGTCGTATGCCAGCCGCCTGTTCTTCGTCGAGAAGGGCACCATGAATGTCTGGTACTTGCCAGTCGACAGCATCGGCGGCGCGGCCTCGGTGTTCTCGCTTGCCGGCGTGTTTCAGGAAGGCGGCGAGGTTCTGTTCGGGGGCAAATGGTCGCTCGATGCCGGTGATGGTCTTGATGACAAAATCGTGTTTGTCTCGACCAAGGGCGAGGTTGCAGTCTTTCAGGGGCTGTTTCCCGGCGATGCCAGTTGGCAGAAGGTCGGCGTTTACAAGATCACGCCTCCTGTCGGACCCAATGCCACTATGTCGGCAGGGGGTGATCTCCTCATCGGCGCGCAGGATGGCATCGTCCCCATCTCCCAGGCGGTCAACAAGGACGAGGCAGCGCTTTCGCTCTCCTCGGTAACGAGGACGATAGAGCCGGAGTGGAAGCGGCAGGTCTCCCAGCGCACGTCGTTGCCGTGGGAAATCCTGAAATGGCCAACGAACAACATGATGGTTGTCTCGCTGCCCGGCGCAGACGCCTCGGTTTCAACGCTTTGCTTTGCGGCCAATCTACAAACCGGGGCCTGGGGTTTCTTCACCGGCTGGGATGCGCGCTGCATGACGCTCTTTGGAGATGCCGGCTATTTCGGCACGTCCGCCGGCACGATCCACCGGATGGAGGACGGCGGCTCTGACGACGGCATGCCCTACACATGCAGCTATGTCGCTCTTCCCGACCAGATGCGCCGGCCGGGCGCCTTCAAGATCATCCACGCCGCGCGTGCGACCTTCAACTCGAACATCCCCTTCAATCCGAAGGTTTCCTCCTCGACCGATTATCGCATCGAACTACCATCGGCTCCATCGTCCGTTGCCGATCTGAGCGATAGCCTTTGGGACGTGGGTCTATGGGATGTAGCCGTCTGGGACGTCGGGTCGGTGAGCGAGGTGACGACCCGCTGGGTGTCGATCGGCAACTCCGGTTACGCCGTCTCGCCTCAGATCCAGATCACGTGCGGCACGAATATCAAGCCGGTGACCGAACTTATCCAGCTAGACGCAATCTATGAACTCGGCGCGGTGATGGTTTGATTACCTGGGCAATCGCGAAAAGAGACGAAATCGGGCTGTTGTCTCGTTGGGTTGCCGATCAGATATGGCCCGGGCAGGGGCGAGATTTCGGCAACTGCCAAGGCATGGCGGTCATTGAGGGCGATGTTCTCATCGGCGGGGCGATTTATCACAATTTTGAACCGGAGGCCGGAGTCGTCGAAATATCTGCAGCCTCGACCTCAAAGCGCTGGCTGACGAAGGAAACGCTTCGGGTGCTGTTTCAGGTGCCGTTTCGTGACTGGAGATGCCAGGCAGTGGTCTTGCGCGTCTCCGATCATGACGAGGCGCTTCACAGCATCCTGTTCCGCTATGGCTTCGAGCGGTACCGCATTCCGCGTCTCCGCGGCCGGGACCAGGCGGAAAACGTCTTCGTGCTCACCGATGAGGCATGGGCCGGGAACAAGTTCAACCGAAAGAATGAGGTGCACTGATGGGCAAGCCGAAGGCGCCAAAGGCTCCAGACCCGAAAGAGACTGCCGCAGCCCAGACAGGCACCAATGTTTCGACGGCGCTCGCCAACGCTCAACTGCAGAACGTCAACCAGTACGGGCCGGACGGAAGCGTCACCTATTCGACCAATGGGTATACGACGATCACCGACCCGACGAGCGGCGCTACCTACAACATTCCGCGCTATACGCAGACGACGTCGCTTTCGGCGGCTCAGCAGGCCATCAAGGACAAGAACGACGCCGCTAGCCTGAACCTTGCCGACATCGCGAACAACCAGTCGAACTTCCTGAAAGATTACCTTTCAAAGCCGGTCGATCTTTCGAACGATGCGACCGAAGCAAGGCTTATCGAGCTGGGCCGCAAGCGGCTGGACCCGATGCTTGCGGAGCGCGACGAGGCGCTGAGGACGCGGCTGGCGAACCAAGGCGTCAAAGCCGGCTCGGAGGCCTATGGTCGCGAGATCGAGACAGCCAGGCAATCGGACAACGACGCGCTGACTTCCCTGATCCTCAATGGCCGTTCGCAGGCGGTTCAGGAGGCGCTGACGCAGCGGAACCAGCCGATCAACGAAATCATCGGCCTCCTCGGCGGGACACAGGTCGGCGTTCCGCAGTTCGCCGCCGGCACCAATCAGCCGAGCTTGCCGACAGTCGATTACTCCGGGCTGGTGCAGTCGAACTATCAAAACCAGATGGCCGCCTATCAGCAGCAGGTCGCCCAGCGGAATAACATCTTCGGCGGGCTCTTCGGCGCCGGCGCGGCACTACTCGGCAATCCGGCACTTTCTGACCGGCGCGCGAAGAAGGACATCAAGCCGGTCGGCAAGCTCATGGGTCACAAGGTCTATGAGTATCGATATCGCGGGCGGTTCGACGACGGGCAGAAGCATGTCGGCGTGATGGCGCAGGAGGCGGAGAAGACGCGGCCCGATGCCGTCTCGACCCGTCCGGACGGGCTGAAACAGGTCAACTACGGAAAGCTTTTCCAGATCGGCGAAAGGATGGCCGCATAATGGCTGGATATCTGTTCGGCGGAAACACTGGCGAGACGGCGGAATCCCTCGCACGCAAGCGCGCCGTGGCGGAGGCTCTGCTTGCCAATGCGAACAGCCGCGTTCCTCAGAGCATCGGTGAAGGTATTTCGGCGATCGGCCAGGCTTTGTCTGGCCGGCTCGGCTTGAACGCCCTGCAGAAGAAGCAGGACGCCGGCAGTGCCGCGCTCGATGCCAAGATCAAGAGCTATTGGGGCGGCGGGGATAGCAGCCTTCCGGCTCCTGGTGCCGCGGCCGAACTCGGCGCAACGTCACCGGCTCCGGTAGATCTCAGCGATAACCAGATCTACAACGACTTCATCGGCACGGTGAAGGAGGGCGGCGTCACCAATCCCTTCGGCCTGGCCGCCGTCGCCGCTACTGGTCGGGCAGAAAGCGCCTATAGCGCTGCCAACGCCAACCGTTCCTGGAGCGACCCGAGCCAGAGCGGGCAGCCGGGAACCGCCGGCGGCATCATGTCGTGGCGCGGGCCTCGGTTGAAGGCGCTCTATGATTTCGCGCAGACCCGCGGCGAGCAGCCGGGCGCGATCAGCCCGAAAACACAGGCAGCATTCTTCCTTCAGGAAGATCCGAACCTAGTTTCGGCGCTGAACGGCGCCAAGAGCGTTGAGGAGGCGCAGCAGCTCATGAACCGGGCATGGGCCTTCGCCGGCTATGATCAGCCCGGAGGGGAGACCGCGCGCCGGCTCGGCTATGCGAAATCATTCCTTCCGACCTTTCAGGGGCAGGGCGGCGGAACGCAGGTTGCGAGCCTTGATCCCTCCGCCGGCATGGCACAAACCGCACCGCAGGCGATCGATGCCGCGGCGGCACCTTCCGGGTATGTTGATCCGCAGGTGACGACGGACTATCGCAAACCGTCGCCGGCCGTGGTGGCTGCTTTGGGTTCCGGCAATAGTGCCGCGCCTGCTCCGCCGTCGCCGGTTGCTGCTGCGCTTGCAGGTCAGCCGGGCACCGCCGGAACACCCTTGCCGCCGCTGCCGAGCCGCGAAGTTGCGCCGGCACCGACAGTTGCGGCGGTTCCCGAGCAGCGGAATACACTAGTTGCCCAGGCGCTGACGGGACAGCAGACACCGCCTCCGCCTCCGGGGCGAGTAGACCCACGTTATCTGGAGATCCTGAGCGATCCCTATGTCACGCCGGGGCAGGCTGCCATGGTCCGCTCGATGATGGAACAGGACCAGCAGCGCCAGCAGACGGCCTATGAAGCGTGGGTGAAGCAGAACGACCCCGCCTATCGGCTTGGCATCGCCAAAACTGAAGCCGAACTCGACAATTTGCGGAACCCGAAGCTATCGCCGGGAGAGCAGGCGACGGATGCTCGCGAGCGCGAAAAGATGAAGTTCGAGCGCGAGAAGTTCGATGCCGAGTTGCAGAAGGGGCAGTGGCAGAAGCTGACCGATGGCCGTCTCTACAATCAAACGACGGGAGAGTTCCGCGATGCTCCGCCGCCGGCGCCGGGGAGCGTCCAACCCAAGTTTGATGACGTCTCGAGCTTGCGCAAGGAAATCCAGCAGCTCCCATCCTACAAAAATCTGTCCCAGGCGCTGCCGATTTATCGCTCGATGGCGGAGACGGCCGGCCGAAACTCGAAGGCATCTGACCTCAACCTCGTTTACGGCCTCGGCAAGATCATGGACCCCACGTCAGTCGTTCGCGAGGGTGAGATGGTCATGGTCAAGAACACGGCTTCGCTTCCCGACTGGTTCCAGGGCGCCATCGCTTCCCTCAACGGCGGCGCAGCGCTGACGCCGGAAACCAGAGAGGCGATCATGAAGGAAGCCTTCGGGCGAGTTCAGGGATACGACCAGGCGTTCAAGCAGGACGCCTCGCAGTATTCCGGGATCGTCGAGCGCAACAAGTTCAATCCGGCCGATGTCATCCCGGATTTCGGGACCTATCAGCCCTGGAACCCGAACCCCGACAAGACTCCTGCAGCCGACATTCCGCCGGCTCCTGAGGGTGTCGATCCTGAGGACTGGAAATTCCTTACTCCCGAGCAGAGGCGCCTATGGCAGAATTGACGATCGATCAGCAGCAGGCCATCGCCATGGCTCAGGCAAAGCGCCTGCGCGCTGCTGCTGAGGCCAAGAACGCCGCTCCTCCGGCTGACGATGGGCTTTCCGTGGCGCGCACGGCCACTGGTGGCCTTATCGAAGGTATCCCGATCATTGGGCCGATCATCCGCGGTGGTACCGAGCGGGCTGCAGCGGCGACAATCGCAGCATTCTCGGAAGAGACATATGATCAGGTCATGGATCGCATCCGCGAAGCGAACAAGGCCGAAAAAGAAGCGAACCCTAAGATCGACATGGCCGCGCAGATCACCGGCGGCGTGGCGGGAACGATTCCCGCCATCATGGCCGCCCCTGCCGCGTTTGGTGCTGGCGGTGGAAGCCTGCTTGCACGTTCCGGAGCTTCAGCTTTGACAGGCATGGCTATGGGCGGGACAGACGCGGCCGTCCGATCGCGCGGGGATCTTGGGGACACTGCTTGGGGCGCCGGCTCTGGATTGGTGATGGGCGCGGCTGGCCCGGCTGTTGGGGCGGCTGTCGGCAAGGGCTTCAAATCCCTCATCGACGCCGGCCGAAATCTCCGAGTTGCGCGGTCAGCCGGGATGGAGCCGCAGGCCCTGAAATACCTCTCGCGCGCGGTCCGCGATGATGGCCTCGATGCTGCCGGTCTTCCCGCTCGTTTCGCCGACATGGGGCCGGAGGCGATGCTTGCCGATCTCGGGCCGAACCTTCAGAAGCAGGCCGGCGCCATAGCAGCAACGCCCGGCCGTGGCCAGGAAATCGTTCGATCCGCCCTTGAGGATCGCGCAGCGGGCGCCAATGCTCGCCTTGCGCAAACCATCGACGAGACGACCGGTCGGAATATCGTCCCTTCTGAAATCCAAGCGGATATCGCGGGCAATCAGAGATCATTCACGCCGCTTTACCGCGAAGCGTTCCGCGAGGCCCGGCCGTATGATCTGGAGCCGATCGCATCCGCCCTCGAGGTGGACATCAACCGGCTACGCGGTCCCGCCCAGGCGCGTCTGCGTCAGGTCCGCAACATGCTGAACATCGCCGACTCGAACGTGCTGTCCAACGATCCGGGCGTCATGTTTCAGACGCGCCAGGCGATTGACGGTATCCTGAAGACGGAAGTCGATCCCAAAGTTATCTCCGCGCTGACTGAGGCGCGCCAGATGCTCGATGATGGCCTCACGCGGGCAGTCCCGCGGATCAAGGAAGTTGACGCCGGCTATGCCGAACTCGCCCGCCAGGATGAAGCATTGACGCGCGGACAGCAGGTCCTGGACAGCGGCCGGACCGCACCGCGCCCTTCCGAGCTTGTCGCTGAGGTCGAGCGAGGCGTTCAGCCGCAGGGAATGCAGATCGGCCCGTCCGCGGTGCCGTTGCGACTGTCTCAGGGCGCCCGGGCCGAGATCGACCGCATTGTCGGCACGAACTCGAACGACATCGTCGCGATGAACCGGCTGATCAAAGGGGAGGGTGATTGGAACCGCGCCCGTCTCGCGACACTGTTCGGGCCGGAGAAGGCGGACCGGCTGTTCAAGGTGTTGGAGAACGAGCGCATCTATGCCGACACGGCCAACACGGCTACCCGCAACAGCGAGAGCGCGGCGCGTCTGGCCGCTCAGAATGAACTTGGCGGCGCCGGCGGCGGTGGCTTCGGTCTGAAGGAGTCCTTCAAGGCCGGAGGCATGCGAGGGGCTGCGCGCTCCTTCGCTCTAGACAAGGCAGAGAGCGTGGCAAAAGCTCTTCTTCCTGATACGGAGGCGGCGGCGCGAGAAAGCCTTGCCAAGGCGCTCGTAGGGAAAGACAGCGAGGGTGTGGTGAATGCTCTGATGGCAGTGAGCGCACCAAGCCGGGCAGCCGCGTTAGCGAGCCCGGTCGTCAAAGCCCTGTTGCTTTCCAGCGGTTCCGCGTGGGCGCGATGACGGATCGATCCAGCAGATGAGCAGGTAGAGCAGGGCAGCGAACGCGAACCCGGCAAGAAAGCCGATTGGAAATTCGGCTGAAAATACTGTGTCCAGTGACCTGAACAAATAGCCTATCGCGCAGAGGATCGCCGCTGTAACGACGATGCAGGTGATTTGAACGATGCGCAGACCCATTTGCCGACCTTCTGGATAGACGGCGAAAATAAGCGAAATCAGATCTGAATGAAAGGGCTCCTGGGAAGGGGCCTTTTCCTGTTGAGGAAGACACGATGCCCAGGAATGGACAAGGCCAGTATTCGAAGCCGCCGAACACGACAGCTCAGCCGAACACGGTCATCAAGAGCGCGACGTTCAACGCGGTTGTCGACGATCTGGTCACCGACGCGAACAATCCGCGGCCGATCACCGCCGGCGGCACCGGTGCCAACACGGTCGAGGGCGCCAGGTCCGGTCTCGGTCTGGAAAAGCGCACGACGTATGCCGTCAAGTCCGCCGACTACGCCGTTGTCGCTGCCGACAATAACGCCATCCATCGATTCACCACGGATGCGGTGGCGACGTTGGATGCGGCGGCCACCATGGGGATCAGCTGGCACTATACCGTAATCGCAGACGGCGGAGACGTGACCCTCAACCCAAACGGATCGGAGACGATCGATGGGGTCGCGGAGCTGATAGTTCCTGATGGCACGTCCGTTTTCCTCGTTTGCGACGGTACGGAGTTTTTCACAGATCGGGTGCTTGCGACGCTCAATGAGAAGGCGGACGAAACGGACGTCGGGAGCTTCATCGACGGTGGCATCCTGTCGAATAATTCCGGGAACCCGAACACTCACATCGACATTGCGCCGATCTCGGTCCGCTCCGGCGCGCTCTTCGTTGGTAGCGCTTCCACGGTGACGAAGCGACTGAACGGCACCTTTGCGGCCGGTACGGGCAGTGGCGGTCTCGACACAGGAGCGGTCGGCGCCAATGGCACGTATTTTCTCTATGGGCTGCGCAAAAACTCAGACAGATCGTTCGACGCCGTATTCTCCACGTCTCCGACAATCGCCGGCGTGAACACAACGCTGCTCACCGGCTACACTATCGTGAAGTGCATTGGCGTCGTGCTGACCGATGGCAGCTCGATCATTCGCCCGTTCATCATGTATCCGCGCGATGAATATACCTTTGTGACGCCGGTCAAGGATGCGGTCGGCGTCAGCATATCGGCAACATCGAACCTGCTTGCGCTCACTGTGCCGAACGGCGTCAAGTCCAGGGCGAAACTTCGCTTCGAATTCACCTCGACTGCGACAACCAACGCAGCTCTGCTATCCGACCCAGCGCAGGGCGTACTTGCGGCTGGCATTGGGGATGACGGCGGCAACCTCGGCACCATGCAGGTCGCAAGCGGCTTCGCGATCGGCTCGCAAGAAATCTGGACCAATACAAGCAGGCAAATCCGGCGCGTCGCAGGCGCCTCCGGTAGCCTCTGGATCTGGACTGACGGCTTCCATTTTCCATGCGGGAGAAACGCGTAATGCCCTTTGTTTCACGATCTGACGACGGCACCATCGATGGCGTGTTCGAGCAGCTGCAGGAGGGCACGGCAGAGGAATTCCTCTCTGACGACAATCCCGAACTCGTCGCACGCCTGAACGCCCCGCCGAAGGTGTCATCGGTGTCTGCCCGACAATTCCGGCTTATGCTGCGTCGCGCCGGCCTGCTGGACCAGGTGAAGGCATGGGTAGCGCAGCAGGATGGCGAGACGCAGGACGCCTTCGAATATAGCGGTACCTTCGTCAAAGACAGCCCCATGATGCTAGCGGGATTTGCGGCCATGGGCTTCGCGCCTCACCAGATCGACGAGTTTTTCACGGCCGCTGCCGGTCTCTGATCGTTCGTTTCACAGATACCCGGAATATATGCCGTAGCGGATTGCAATTAAAAAGGCGCCGCCGATACCTACGGCAAGAATAAGCGCTTTGCGTGTGTCTTCCTGCAGCAATCTCGAACTCCATCGAAAACCGGGGAAGTAGTACTTCCTCCTGTTTTGGCAACGCCCCCCCTCCAATATCCACAACTCGGAGACTACCAGATGGCGCGACAAGTCAACGCCACGACCGAAGCTGCGCTCAAGCAGTGGGAGTTTTTCATTCCGTTCGTCTATGACGATGCCGACCCCAAACCCGGTCTGAAGAAAACACGCCTGCGGCCCGGGGCGAAGATCCGCGGCACGGCCACTCAAGGCTATGGACATACCGGACGCGACGTCTATCCCGGTGCTCCTGACGTCACCGAAGCCCAGGCGCTCGCGTGGCTGCGAAATGATCTCGACCCGTGCGAGCAGGCTGTTGCATCGTCAGTAAAGGTCGATCTGACAGATAACCAGTTCGGCGCGCTCGTCATGTTCACGTTCAACGCCGGTGTCCGCGCGTTCAAATCTTCGACGCTGCTGAAAAAGCTGAACGCCGGGAACTATGCCGCCGTGCCTGGCGAGCTGGCGAAGTGGAACAAGACGACGATCGACGGCAAGAAGGTGGTCAGCAATGGCTTGGTGAACCGCAGGGCTGCAGAGGCCGGGCTCTGGGCAAAGGGTGGCTATATCCAGTCCAGCGGCACGCCTGCGCTCCCGCAGCGCGCTCCGCTCATCTCCAAGGAAGTAACGACGACGATGACCGCCGTCGCGTCTGGCGGCGCTTTGCAGTTCGTCCCGACTGATGGACCGCTTGCCTATGCCCTGGCTGCCATCCTCATCGGCGCTGCGCTTTTCGGTCTCTACCTCTACATCGACAAGCGGCGCGAACGCTGATGGGTTTTCTCCTCAAGCTCATCCCCGACAGCCTGAAGCTTCCGGCCGTCGCCGCCCTCGGGGTCATTCTTGGCGCTGCGTTGGCCTATTACCCCTCAAAACTGATCGGTGCCCGCGACGAGCGGCAGGCGCAGCAGGTCAATGCGGCCAAAGAAGCTCTCGACCGCATCAATTCCCTGGAGAAGAACAATGCGAATTTCCGCAATCTCCCTGCTCGGGACCGTTGTCTTGTGTTCATGCGTGACAGCGGGTTGCCAGAAGACAGTTGCGATCAACGGTAGCGGATATCAGTTCGTCCGCTTCTCAAGCGCCGCGGCGGCTGTTGCTGCGTCTCAAGATCCCACCGCCGGTCCCGCCATATCCTCCAATAACAACCAGTGCCGCAAAGACGCGGCTTGCCGAAAGTGATCAGCTTATGATGAACGCTCTTGCGCTCGCTTTGACGAGGGCCG
The DNA here is from genome assembly GCF_017357245.1 of Rhizobium bangladeshense. Lineage (NCBI taxonomy): Bacteria > Pseudomonadati > Pseudomonadota > Alphaproteobacteria > Hyphomicrobiales > Rhizobiaceae > Rhizobium > Rhizobium bangladeshense. The sequence goes on from NZ_CP071612.1 coordinate 1,988,503, forward strand.
CGGATGCAGGCGAAGTCGCGCCGCCGCCATGGGTCCCAGACCCCAACCGCTACATGCCGGCGGCGACGGGCATCCATTGGTCGCAGGGCTTCACCCAGACTTATGCGACCGGCCTCAACTATCAGTGCTCCAAGCTGTTCTTTGGTTCGCCCGCCTATCCGACCAACAGCTTCCTCGTGCCGTACCTTGGATTTGGGCTGACGGACGGCGGCAATGCCCCTCAAGAAACGATCAATCCCAATGCCGACGTTTTGATTGATGAGGCGTTCTTCATCCATCCGAACGGCACGGAATACCCCATCTTGTTCTCGGGTGTTTCATCGGTCGCTGTCGTGGCAGCGACCGGTGTTGCCTTCGGTCTGGTCACCCTGCCTGCAGACCTGCCGGCCTGGTCGATCTACGGTATCCGCACTGTCTGGCATGGCACGGTAGGAAATACCTATATTGGCGGTTATCGCTGCCAGCGCCACCGGGGCGAAAAGTATTGGGCAGCCGGTGATCTTGCATCCGTCCAGGCGCTTGCGGCAGCCAACGGCGCGAGCACTGCCGCCATGGACCCCGACGCTCGTTATAACTGCCTTGGCAACGTCTCGACGTCTCAACCGCTCGCCTTTGGTCCGGCGCAGATCTTCGCCAAGGGGTGGGACGGCCGGCCGGTGGCGATGGTGCTTTCCGACAGCCTGGTCGAACGGCAGGAACTCGCCGCCTCGGCGGATGCCAGGCGCAATATGGGCGTCATTGGCCGATGGCTCGACCAACAAGACCCCACCTGGGGCAGCACGCCACACATCTTCATGGGTTTGCCTGGCGCAAAATCTCAGAATGAATTGGCCACGAGCGCCATGAAGCGCTGGGACAGCTTCCTCGATGTTGTGAAGAACACCTATAATGGCGGCTTGGACCCGTGGACGTTTGTGCTCGACCAATCCGGCCGCAACGATAACAACGCCACGGCCAGCACCTGGGCGAATTTCAAATTCGGCCTAGTCGATCGCATCAAGACCAGATACGGCGCCGGGACGCACGTAGTTGGCATCACGATCCAGCCGACCGTCACGTCAAACCCGACCAACCAGAACTACCACGCCTTTGCAAACATCTCCGTCTCGACGCTCTGGGATGCGGTCGGCGGCACTCTCAAATCCGTCAATGACTTGATCAAGTCTTCGACGCGATATGCCAAGGTGATCGACATCGTGCCTTACTGGTCCGATGATCGGGCGCTGGGTAAACCGCCGACGCCAGAGCTGTACCCGATTGGCAACGTCGTAGGCCATCCAGGCAATCAGGATGGCGTCACCCCATGGTCGACCATCGTCCTCCCGCTGCAGGTTCCGCTCGGCTGCCGCATCCAGTTCGAATATCAGCCGGGACTCTACACCTCACGCACGCTCCGGGATGCCGTTGACAACGGCAACGGCACATGGACGGCGACAGTCAACGGCGATGAAGTCTTTGCCACAAATGTGCAGGACAATGCTCCGCTCTTCTACATGACGCAAGCGGACGGCATTCATTCGGCGTTGCATGGGGTTCTCTACACGGCAGGCCGTATCCCGCAGTCGGAAAAATCGAAATTCTACCCATAGGCGCCACAAATAGATGACATCCAATGACGACATTATCCGTGCCCTTGGGCGTGTTGAGGGCAGACTTACCGGGATAGAGGAGAATGTCTCCCTCCTTCGGGAGGAGGTCAGCGATGAGAAGGACAACGCCCACGAAAGCCGATCGGTAATCCATCGGCGGCTCGATGAGCAGGCAAAACAGATCGCCCACTTTGAAACAACGGTTGCGATAAGCGGCGCGGTAGACGCCCAGATACGAGAGGAGATCAAAACCCTTAAGGCGACCGTGGAACAAAATCACGCGGCCACGCAGCCGGCCCTGGAGGATTGGAAACGCATTAAGACAATTGGCTATGGCGTCTCAGGGCTGATCGCCATCGCGGGCCTGACGGTCGGCGCAATTGTCACCTGGGCCAGCGATGGCGCGGTTGCATGGCTGCGACATTGGTTGAAGATCAATTAATAATCGGATTATCAATCTGGGTTTCGATGCGCAATCTGAGGGATTGCTGCATCGATATGTACCTCGGCAACCAGATGGCCGTGGGCGTCCCAAATTTCTATTGCCTGCGGGAGTTCCGCTCGATGGGATAAGATTGCCCTGCCAACTAGCTCTCTGAGGGCTTCGCTGGCCTCTTTTCTTGCTGCGTCCAGGTCTGGAAAATACTCACCGTCCGGGTCTGGTATGACACCATCAAAGTGTTTTATATGAAAATAGTACGTCGGCAACGGCTTGCACCCTCAACTTCAGTCGCTCCGCGCCTGGCAAGCACATTCACCCCTGCTACTTTCAGTTAAACCACAGAATTACTTCGAAGTTCCCAGTGGTTTTCGATAGATGATTCATTGTTTCGATTTTTTCGGTATCAATTGTCGCTCTCGTGCGTTTAACAGGGTGGAAGCCCATTTAAGCAGTGCATGACGTATGAACTCCATTGACGGAGGCGACGCTGTGACAAACGTTGCGCAGACAGATACCATTAACAGGTTACTCCGAGAGCTTCCCGAAAAGTCGTTCGACGATATCGCATCATACCTGAAGCCCGTTTATCTTCCGACCCGCCGGCCGCTTGTTGACCCTAATCAACCCATAGAGCAGGTCTGTTTTATCGAGAGCGGCCTAGCTTCAATGGTGGCCGAGGCTCCAAACGGCACAGGCATCGAGGTGGGTCAGATTGGATACGAAGGGATGAGCGGATATCCGGTGGTGCTCGGCGTCGATCGAACGCCAAACCGAACCTTCATGCAGGTTGCAGGCAGAGGCTTAGAACTGCCCACCAGCCGCTTCCTGCCGCTTTTGGCCGACGAAGCAACTCGTCTAATGTTTCTCCGCTATGTTCACACGCGGGAACTGCAACTGGCTTACTCGGCTTTGGCGGCGGGTCGATACAACATGCACCAGCGCCTCGCGAGATGGTTGCTCATGTGCCATGACCGTCTTCTCGTGGACGATATGCCGCTTACTCATGAGTTTTTGGCGTTAATGCTTGGCGTCAGGCGATCTGGTGTCACCGACCACTTGCATATCCTCGAGGGTATGCGCGCCATTAAGTCGATGCGAGGGAACGTCAGGATTTTGAACCGCCAAATTCTTCTCGACGTTGCCGATGGTTGTTACGGCGCTCCGGAAGCCGAGTACGAAAGGCTACTTGGCTCCCAGTTGCCAGAAGATCAAAGACCGGCAAGACTGAAGGGGACGTGGAATGCCTGATCCATTCCTGAGGCCGAACATCAATAGACCCTTTGGCAAAGGGCTACTTCGTCGGCATTCAGCGCGCTTTCAGTTTGGAATACTCAAGACAGGATCATAACTCCCTCAGAAGGCTGGGGCGTGAGGGCGTTGCTCCACCTGGCCGGATCTTACGACCTAGTGCGCGGTCTGGCCTTGATGCGTCGGGCCGCGCGGAGCGTCGCTTGGGAGCGGACCTAAAACTTGCCTCCGCACGACCCAACTCTAGGATGGGGTGGATCGCTTAGGTGGAAAGGCGTGTGCGATCCGAAGTTACTACCTCTCTCCGGCGATCCGGTGAGTTAACCCCGTTGTCCCAACGCGGTTCCAGTACGATGCCGGACAAAAAAAGCCCCGCCGAAGCGGGGCAAGTTTTGCAACACAGATCGCACAGGAGGAACACCCGTGCTTTCCTGTTGCTTCAACGAAAGAGGGACTGGCTTGTTCCGGTACGGCGTTGGACATAGCTGAACTCAGCTTCGTCTTTTCATTGAGCTTAAGGAAGTCGTTATTTGCTTCACCAGGGAGGTTCTGACTAGATACAGCAACATTACTAGAACCTCCCTGGCGTCCTGTTCACAAGGATGAATAAAATCTAGCTCGGCTCTTACCGAGAAAAAGACGGACTTAAGTCGGGTACCGGGTACTGCCGTGGTTTTGTAGTGCTGTTCGGTAAGATGCCGGACAAAAAGAGCCCCGCATTCTCGCGGGGCAATTTTTGCGTTCTGGAAGTTGGACGTGCCGAAACTCCCAGCACATCCGCACACCAAACATTGTGAATCTGAGAAAGTTCCGTATTCGGAACGTCGCGACGTTCGTCCTTCAAGTAAAAAGCAAAATGCCCCACAAGGGGCTGCGAGGCATTTTGTGATCAAAGGCGCCCAATGCGCGAGGAGGGGCGCCAGGAGAGTAGGATGACATGGTTCCGAGGAGATTCAATTAGCCTTAAATTGCTAATCTTGTTGTTGAGTTATGTCGCGCTGAGATCAACTCGATTTAATAATATCGGGCCCAGCGATCCGCGCGAACGGGTCAAGTTCTCGGCTGAACTTCTTTCTGGATACGCATTGCCTGGCCAGCCGCGTACGCTCGTGCGAATTCCTCTTTAAGAAATTCCTTTTCGTGCCTTTCACCACGTTCGATGATAGAGACGACCCACAGACCGCCGCGTTCGGAAACGATTACAGAATTCTCAATCATGGCCCCACCTTAAGCGGATTTCACCTGCTACCCACCGAGCCAATGCTTTGCGATTATATCCCGAAAGTCGCGAATGTCGAACTTCCTGACTTATTGTTGATCGAGTGCTCGCGCGCCGTCGATTCTTCGACGTCGCCCTAATCGCACCAATCGTTCCTGCTCTTCGGGCTCCACGACCGTGCGAAACCTTCCCTGAGCAGCTTCCTCCCGATCTCTTCGCCGTTCGTTCGATAGATGTTGACGAGCGGCCTGTGCGACTGCGTACGGTCCACCGAGCCGCTAAATATCACCCGCAATCCCTTTTCAGCCAAAAGCTCTTTCAGCCTTCCCTTGGCGATTAGCGCCAGCTTCCGTTCCTTCAAGCACTTCGCGTGACTTCCGATCTCCGGCGTATCAATGCCTGAGACGAACGGTACACCTTCCCCCAGCAGTCGCATGTTCTGCCCGTCGCATTTCACGGTGTCGCCGTCGACCGCCGTCAATGAGGCGCAAAGAATCAGTCCGGCGATCAATCCGGCTTTCCTTTTTTTGCCGTCTCGAGCTTCCGTTTCAGTTCCTGTTCCTGCTCATACGTCTTGTGCGGAAAGTGCTCCCAACACCACCATCGAACGGGAATAGCCTTCGAGGGGCTATTGCCGAAGCCTCCCATTCCTTGCAGCCGGGCTCTTCGCAATAGTGCTCGATGATCACGTTAGCGCCAGGTGCCGATGAATGCCCTTCGATACTCAAATTGTCCCCTCCCTACTAATCCGGCACAAAGCTGCCGAACCGCAGCTTTCCGGCCTTAGCGCCGCACAACGAGCATTTTAGGCGTCTCTCGACCTCCTTTATCTGCGCATAATGAAGGCTCGCCGGCAGCCGATCCATAGAGAATTCGCGCCTATCGCCGCAGGCTGTACATTCAGCCATGATTGCGATGTGTTGCGGCGTCGTGTTGACGTAGCCCGGGTCCCAATTCGGCACCTCCAAAAATCTTACCATTTCGATCCCCGCGGCATGGTTTCAGCCCTCGGCGCGCTCTTGGGCAGGTAGGCAATTGCCACGCGGCGGCTGCCGCAGACCGGGCAGCGCATGCACTGCGAAAGCATCGCAAGCGGAAAATCGCGTCCCCTCGTCGCCACCAGGGTGACGAGATCGAGCCTGTGTCTCCACAGGCATTCGCGCACGCTCTTCAGCCCCTCACGTCTTCCCCAAGCGCATCTGGCGGTGACATCCCATCCTGCATCCATTGCCTCGCCGATTGTTTCGGCCATACGTCATCATTCCCCTTTCGAGGTCCTTTCTGCCGCATTGTTGTTGAGTGCTCCGCCCGAGCGATGTTGCTAATATGTTCTCATCAGTAGGTGAGTCAATAATCATTCTAGGCAAATTGCTTTTTAAGGCCGTGCCGGTGTCGTGGCCGCCTTGACGACGTTCTCGCCCATCAGCGAAGGCGATGATTCACATGACGATGAGGACGAAGATCAACCGGGTTGATGATCTCCGGACCGGTGTTCTTCAGGTTGTCAACGTCCCTGCCAATCGGCCACATGGTCATAAGCTCGGCCGAGTATGGCTTCATCAGGTCGGATGGATTTGAATCAGGAGATAGCCAGCGCTGATAATCCCTCCGATGGAGAATGAGCGGCATTTGACTACTGATCGTCGTCATCATCTCATTCGACGAGCAGGTGATGACTGCGAATGTGCGGATATCGATGCCAGCCGGGTGGCGCCAAACCTCCCAAATGCCCGCAAGAGCGAACAGGACGTCGGTCTTCATCGCGATTGCGTAGGGTTGCCTGTCTCGGCTGTGGGGGGAGATCGGCTTCCACTGAAAGAAACCATTGACTGGGATCAGGCAGCGACGCGACCGGTAGGCCGGTCCGGCGAGTCCGTGTGTGGTAATCTTTTCGCAGCGGACGTTGACCAGTGGGGGACGCCGGTCGCTAGGCGTTCTAGATGCCGACACCAGGCCCCACTTTGCTATTGCAAAGACCGGAGCCCTGATACCCGTCCGCAGCGCGGCATCTTCGATGATGATTGGATAGACTTGGCTCGGCGAGCCGTTGTATCGAGGGATGCGACCGACCAAGCCCTCTAGCGCGCTTTGTCCAGCGAAAGCAAAACTACGCGCAAGTTCGTCAAGCGATTCCTTGATATAAACGCGAGTACACATTCCGTATTTCCGTGGGGAGTTACTAACTCTTTAGATGTAACCCGATTTTGGCATTTCAACGCTAGCCGCGATCATCTTGTTTTTCACTTTGCGAGAGTTCGTTACTCAATCAGGGTCAATTGCTTTTTAAGGTGTTGCTGCTGAACTGCGGTCATGACAAAGCCGCCTCGCAAGCCTTCTAAGCCGCTGCTCGGTGAACCCGAAGCGCCGATCCGCAGCCGCCCGCGAAAGAAGCGTGACCCAGCTCAGCACCAGCTGACTCTCGACCCTATGCCGGCGCGCATCGATCCGTGCCTTGCGCTGCTCAAGCCAAGACCCCCGAAGGGTCGGCAATGGGCTTTCGAAGTGAAATGGGATGGGTATCGCCTGGCCATTCATATCGAACCGAAGGGCGTCCGGGTCATTACCCGCGGCGGCCATGACTGGACCGACCGCTTCCCTGCCATCGTCGCCCAGGCGAAACGCCTCCCGGTTTCAACAGCGATACTCGACGGCGAGGCTGTCGTTTTCGACGAGCACGGCCGGTCTGACTTTGGCAAGCTCCAGCAGTCGCTGGGCGGCCGAGGCGGCAAGCGGACATCGTGGGAATCGGTCTTGATGGTCTTCGACCTCCCCTATCTCGATGGTCGCGACCTGACGGAAACCGAGTTTACCGCTCGGCGCCATCTCCTCGAGGGCGTGGTACCTGCCGGCGGGGAGGAGGCTATTCGTCTCTCCGAGGAGATCGAGGCTGATGGTGAAACGCTTCTGCGCATCGCCTGCGAGCATGGGCTCGAGGGCATCATCGCGAAAGATCGGAACAGCACGTATCGCGGCGGCCGAGGCGGCGAGTGGCTGAAGATCAAGTGCATCCAGAGCGACGGCTTCGCCATTGTTGGCTATCAGAGGTCCAGCTCGGCATTTGGCAATATCGGCGCGCTGCTGCTTGCGGCACGGAAAGACGGACAGCTGGTCTATGTGGGATCTGTCGGAACGGGCTTTAAGGCAGACCAGGCAATGGAGCTTCGCGCTGCGATGGACAAGCTTAAGGTGTCGGCGCCCGCGGTGAGGTACACCGGCCAGCGCAAGAACCTGATCTGGATCAAACCGAAACTCGTCGCTGAGATCGAATACCGATCGTGGACGCGCGACGGGAAGCTGCGGCATCCGTCGTATAAGGGGCTGCGAGAGGAGCAGGATAACGCCGGGGTCTATGAGCTGGAATAGCTCGGGATGCTATCGGCGCTTCTCTTCACTGCGGGTGTGTGGGTGGACTCTTCGCAGGAGCGCCCTATATCCCTTCTATCATCAGCAACCGAGAACGTAGGCGCTGATGACCGAGAGTTACGATGTGCTCCCGCCTGCAAATAGCGGAGTGCACTCATGAGCAAGTCCTCTATCGAAGCTACTTTATCGTCCTCCCGTGCTCTTTTAATCCGATCATACGAGTTACTGAAATCAACCGACCGTGTTGTAGGACGGCCCCTGGATTTCTCAGTGCCGTATAGGAAAGGCGAATTAGACCCGGCGTCAAATCCGAGCAACCCAACCTCGACCGAAAAATAATACTGCTCGGTTCATGTTCGCACGGCGGCGCCCACGAAGAATGGCGCGTCAGGCACTCCCATCAACATCGCCATCTTCGTCCAGCTCGTGCACCGGCAGATAGGTGTTCCGCTCCAACCACTCACGGACGATATACCTGATCGCATCCTCACGGCTCAGCACCAGCTCGCTTGAGACATTCCGAAGCGCCTCTTCAGTAGCATCATCGAGAGTGATCGAACCGGCATTGCGCACCAGCAGGGCGGTGCGGCGAAGTATGATCTGCAAATCCCGCGTGGAAATTTCGTCTATCCGGTTGGCGGCGTCTTCAAGGAGGGCGGCGGTGTCGCCGGCGACTACTGACATTTAGGCGCCTCATTGGTCGCTAGGACTTCAAGGGAAACGAAATCAAGATCTGAGTTTACGTGGACATGAATATCGGCGTATGCGATATTCCAGTTTGGGAGTTCTCCATGGATAGAAAACGGCTAAATTTGGTTCATTTCACACCCACTCGGGAGCGTAAACTCCTCGATGGCGTGAGCGACACCGAATTTGACCGCATCCTCCGCCGAGAAGTGAACTTCACTGAACCGCCGGGCGTTCAAAAGCTCATCGGGGATAGAACACCGATCGCGCAAGATGCCTTCCGTGCGATTCTCCTCCGCCAAGGCAGAGTTCATTAGCTGCTGTAGCCTGTCCCATGTCATCCCTTCGGTGCTCCCCGGTACGGCGGCTGGATGAATCATAAACAACACATGACGCGAGCACACGCGCCTTGTTGCTCCAGCATAAATTGCTACTGCCACCGACGCCACGTTCCCCGTTGCATGGATTGTCACCGGTATGGGCAAGGCTCGGATGTGGTTGTAGAGATAGACCCCGTCCGCGATAAATCCGCCAAGTGAGCTAAAGGCCAGATAAATGCCGTCATAGCTGTTGTTGACAGCGTAGTTCATAGCGGCGCCGATGCGCGTGGCCGAACCAGATTCGATTGGGCCTGTGAAACCGAAATAAGCTATCTTGTCGCTCAACTAGTCATTCCTCCCTGATCGACGGCGGGGCTAAGCTTTAAAAGCTCCCTTTTCACACCAGTATCTGACCGTCACCCCCGGCTGACTTTGAAACAGTTCAGCAGCAATCCGGCAGTTGTCGGAGTTATAGGCGTCGCCATCTTTGCTGTCGAATGATGCAACATGCAGTCTCATACTCCCGTCGAGTACCGAATTTCGATAGAGAGTATAACTGCCACTGGGCTGCCAGCTGCATCCGGCCAATACCATGGCGGAACCGAAGACGATGAGCTTCATGCCAACCTCTAATTATCCGGACGCAGACCATGCCCCGAGAATACGATTAACACTGCTCGGAGAGATTGCAACTGTGCGCACAAATTGCGTCGGACGCAAAAGGAGTGGAAAACCGGATTTGTGATTGGCTCTCCCGGGGCTGGGACAAGATGCTGTAGGTGGAGGTGCGCCATGTCGCAACTAACCTATTTCGCACGAGGTGCCGCCAGCGCAGAACGTGCTCGTCGCCGGGTACAACGAGAGGGTCTGACCATGAGTGGAGACAAGCTCTGGACTGAAGACGATCTAAAAATCATCGGAGAGAGGTGGCCCAATCTTGATGATATCGAGAAGGCGCTTCCGCACCGAACGAGGAATGCGATCTGCGCGCAATGCAGAAAAATGGACTTGAGAAAAAAAGAGCAGCATATCTGGTCAGCTGCCGAGATTTCAAAGCTTCGCAAGCTGTATCCTGCCGCGACGATTGCGGAAATTTGCGCGACGTTCCCGCATTCGACATGGGTGAATATCCGCCAAGTTGCTCGATATCATGGATTTCGCCGGAATAGGAAGCCATTCAAGCCGACAGGCAATCAGCCGATCGACGGGATGCTGGCGAAGCTGTTTGAGGCCAATCTTTCGTTTTCTGAACTTGATAAGGAACTTGGGACAAAGCGATATTTCCAGAAGGGTAAATGGCGTACCGCTCGACCGAATTATAATCGGTTCGTGAAGGCGATCGAGCTTCTGGATGGCGAGCTGTCGGTTCGCTGGCGCGAGTGACATAATTAATCTTTGAACGGCGGAAAGTTGGGTTTCGTGGAGACGATTCTAGCCACGAACGCTGACCAGGCAGCCAATGCATCCCTCTTTTCCTCGGCATAGTCGTAGCGATTGTAGACGGCTGCGACCCCTTTGATTGATCCTGACCGATGGTTGATCACTGCTTCAACGACATGCACTGGAACGCCTAGCCGAGCCATGCCACTCGCTGCGGTGCGTCTTAGATCATGGAATGTCCAAGGCTCGAGTTCCAACTTATCCGCCGAGCGCCCGTCCGCCGTCGCTTCCTCTTTAGCAATCTTGAGCATTTCTGTGTCGAGGTTCTTCTTGGCCCGACCGTAGCCAGAGACTTTCGTCACGCCCGTTGTCGTGAAAAGGAAAACGGGCTCTTCGTCCTCGGCAGGTCGAACCTTTGGCAGAGCTTCGATCTCTCGGATGGCTTCGGCTGCTAGGGCGACATAATGCTCCTTGCCGTTCTTCGACCGTTCCGGCGGAATGACCCATTCCTGATCGTTGCCGGACAGATGCATCTCTGACCATTGAGCCCCCGAGACCTCGCTGCGCCGCTGCGCTGTTAGCAGCAGAAGCCGGACCATCGGTCCGAAGGGATAGCCAAGCTTTTCAGAAGCCAGCCAGACAAGCCTGATTTCATTGTCTGTCAGGATTCTATCTCGCGTGATCTCCTGGCTTGGTTTGTCGATTTTCTTTTCCATCGGCGAGCTGTCGATGATGTCGCGCTGAACAGCCCAGTTGAAGAACTTTCTGAGCAGCGAAAGAAGTCGGTTTGCGACGATGGGCGCCCGTTCAGCCACCTCGTCCAGATGGCTGGCAATCTCCTGCCTCGTGAGGCTCTTCATTCTCCGCTTGCCGAACTTCGGCCGGAAGTCCTTATCAAAGAGACGCTTCCGCTCCTTGATCGTCGAAAGCCGGTTTTTCTTCTCAACGTACCGCTTGATAAACTCGTCGATCGCATCTTCAACAATGTCGAGCTTGAGCGACTTTTGGGCCGCTTTGGCTGCCGCGGGATCTCTGCCCTCGGAGACGCCACGCAAAAGCTTTGATGCCTCCTCACGAGCCTTCGCCAATGGAAAGACGGGCAGGGGACCTATCGTAAACTTCTTCGGCTTCCCATCGAACCTGTAGCGGATGGCCCAGCTCATCACTCCGGAAGGCTGAACGACCAGGTAAAGACCCGGCAGGCCACCGTCGGGGATCTCTTTGCGAACGTCCGGCGTTTTCAGTGCCTCGATCGCGCGGACGGTAAGGGCTTTTGCCATCTGATTTTCCAGGGTAACGCCGGGGTAACGGCGGAGGGGTGATAGGTCGTGATTGCGATTGTTATTATCACGATTGATCACATGCCCTGCAAGGCCTGGATTTGAGGCGGTCCAATGATATCTGTTGATAGCGTTTGATAGGTGGAGTTAGCAGGAATCACCTGCCTTCTAAGCAGGTTGTCGCAGGTTCGATTCCTGCAGGGGTCGCCACTATTTCAATGACTTGATATGCCCCGGTCAGCGGCGCACCGTTCGGCGTCGTCCGGCCATTACGTGTACGGCTGTCGGACGGGCGTCCCCTATAGAAGAATTGAGAACAGCGGCTGGACCTTCCGCGACCAAACCATCACAGGCCTTATCATCTCGCTGATCAATTGGGATTCCAAGCTCATTGACGATCAGCAGCTTGCAGCCGCCCAGCTGCATCTGGAAGCGGAGACAACCTGTAAGACGGGTGCGGGATTATTCTTCGACTGATCGAGGTGCCGCCTGCTCACCAGGCAACCTTCCGTTCGACGAATTGACAGAGACCTGGATCCGAGCGCCTGACCGGCGCTTTGCAGTCTGCATCACCCGCCAGGTCAACCCCTCACGATGAACGGCGACCGCTATTGCCTCGCGCACAATTGCACCGGACAGGCGGCTGACACCCAAAAAAATTTCAGCGCGCGGATGAGATCGCCACTCGGGTCACGCCCTCCCGGCTTGCTCATCCACGCGCTGAAGTCGCCGAAGTTTGCGCGCCCCGTGGCGGGTTACACTCCGCGATCGATATATTTCCGGATTATTAGCATGATTGTTGCGGCGATCGGACGACCGCCGCAACTCACATAGTTACAGGATTAGATCGCCTGCCCCTAGGTGGACGAGGCCCTGTAATTGGATTTCGAAATCATGAACGCCGTCGCCATTCAGGTCTGCCTGGACAATGGTAGCATCGTGATCGGATCCAGCCCTGTCATCGTAGTGCCAGGCAAGCGCGCCAGCCTTCTTATCGAACAGGGCATTCTCCTGCGCCTGAAAATGGAAGGTTCCATTGCCCTGCGCAGAGCCATTCGCATCTATCGCCGAGAGGTCGATCTTATCGACGCCGTGCTGAAAGTCGGTGATGACGTCGCGGTTCCAGCCCGACCCGGTCTCCGTCGGTGTCTTGAAGGCAAACGTATCCGAGCTGGCGCCGCCGGCCATGACGTCCTTTCCGGCGCCACCAATGATGACGTCCCCGCCGGCACCGCCGAACAGCTTATCCCCGCCGGCGCCGCCATCCAGCTTGTCCGCGCCAGCCCCGCCACGCAGAACGTTGCTGCCACCATTGCCGCCGGTCAGCACGTCGTTGTAACTGGAGCCAGTCAGGTTTTCGATGCTGACGAACTTGTCACCGGTGGCATGCCCGCCCGATGCGGTCCCAGTCGCCAAATTGACTTTGACCGCCCCGGAGCCCGCATAGCTGGCTGTGTCGTTGCCATAACCGCCGTCGAGCACGTCCGCACCGGCGCCGCCTTTCAACACGTCACGACCGCCGAGACCCTTGAAGGTTTCGCTGCCGCTATTGGACTGACCGGTATGCGGCAGGATGTCGTTGCCATCGGTGCCGATGAATTGCTTCGTCGGCGCAGTCGGCGTTGTCGGCTGCGTCGGCGTGGTTGGTGTTGTCGGTTCCGTCGGCGCGGTTGGCGTTGTCGGCTGCGTCGGCGTGGTTGGCGTTGTCGGTTCCGTCGGCGCGGTTGGCGTCGTCGGTTCCGTCGGCGCGGTTGGCGTTGTCGGTTGCGTCGGCGCCGACGGCGTTCCCGATACCGGGGCGGAGCCGGATTCGTAAGCACCCATATCGACAGTTCCTACGACACGAGCGTCGCCGTCCAGATCGACCGAGCTGACGCCGTACTTGCTGGTTCCGCTGTCGATCGCCGCCGAGCCGGAGGCTAGGTGGAAGTCGTCGCTCGATGCCCCCACGAATTTCGGGTCGACGCCGAGCTTGTTGCCGCTCGCCGCGCTCGGCATCGCGTTGCCGCCGTCGGTCTTGACCGAGGCCTGGCCGGCCGTGCCGTTGTAAGTGATGTTGTTGGCCCAGACGACGTTGTCGTTGGAGTAGCTGTCGGTCGAGGTGTTGTCGATCGCTGTATTATTCTGGTTCAGCGAGGGATCCGCTACGGCGACGTTGTTGACCCAGGTGTTGTTGCTCGACGCCGAGTTGCTGAGTTCGCCCCTCCAGGTGCCGGTATTCAGCGGGTCCTGGTTGTTGTGGTAGGCGGTGTTGTTTTTCACCGTGACGGAGTCGCTCCAGGTAACCTGAATGCCTTTGCCGCCGTTCTCGTAGACTAGGTTGTTCTCGACCAGGGTCTTGAACGTGTAGTTCGGATAACCGCTCGTCTGGGTGCTCTGGAAATCGTCGATGATGATGCCGTTGCCATCGGTGTGCTCACCGGCCTTTGTGACGTTGTCATGCGAGATGTTGTTCCGCACGATCGTCCGGTAGCCGTCCGTCGAGGTATCGCCGGTGATGTTCCGGTTCTGGTAGATCGAGATGCCCGAGAACCAGCCTGTCGACGCGTTATTGTAGGTCTCGTTGCCTTCGATGCGGATGAAGTCCGACTGGTTGAACTGGATGCCCGACTCCCCGCTGCCGTGGACCTTGTTATTGAGGATCTGGACGTGGTGGACATTGTTCGCTTCGATGCCGTCGCCGTTGGCGCCGCCGATGTCAAAGCCGTTAACGACCACGTAGTTGGCGTTGACACTGATCGCGTTCCAGGAGCCCTCGGGCGGCCGGATCAGTGCCCCGCCGGGCACTTCCGAGCGCAGCGTGATGTTGCCTGCAGCCGAGCCGTCCTTGTCGATGTTGATGGCCTCGTTGTAAGTGCCTGCCTTCACCACGACCTCGTCGCCGGGCTTAAGGTCCGCCGCCATCGCGTCGCTGATCGTGCGAAAAGGGGAGGAGGCACTGCCGTTCCCGCCGCTGCTGCTCGAAGCTACGTAGTATGTTGTCATGGTTCTGTTCCTCAACTTCAGCGTTGTCTAATATTTTGTAGTTAATCATGTGTTGCGGGGGGTTTATAGGCCGACGTTCCGAAGGGTGCAACAGCACAGAAACAGTAAGTACTTGAGAACAATAGCCATATTGCTGCCATAATATCCGGATCACCCCCGAGTTACATTTTGAAATATTTGCGGAAATCCGATTCGCCCAAATTGGGACAAAATATATATCTCGCTTGCCGCGAATTATTCTTTATGCAACTACAGCGACACCCGCCCATTGAAAAGATTAGGAAAACCTGATAAACGTGGCTGAAATCCTGCCGCCAAGGCGGGATCAACATTTTTTCTGAATTTTTCAATTTTTGGCAGCTTCGCCTTAACGATTGGCACTATTCGCAACGGCAACGACAGGGCCAACACCGCTCTCTGAGTTCTTAAATTCGACCATGAGTCGTCGCGCAAGACCCACCCGGCGATGGGCTACACCTCCCCCGCCGGCACATGCCAGCGGGCGAAATTCACCTTCGAAACGCAGGCTCTGGCGGAGGCATATGCGCTGGCGCAACCTCATCGAATACGTGTGGCTTGCGCCGTAAGACACTGCCAAGGTAGTGGCTATCTCGAACAAATTTGATGCCGAACCTAGTCGCCCCGGACAGCGCGAGCAGGCCAATCATCTGCGGTTCGGGCGCCTATCGCCCAGATCGTAAAGGAGATTTGCTCGCACAGCTCATCTGGCAACGAGAAGGCCGCACCCAATTCCGGCGCGATCTCTTTCGACGGCACATCGGGTGGCACGGCGGCGACTGCTCAATGGCTCTCAACCTCGAAGTTGTTCTATGGCGAATGGAAGATCATCTCCTTCGCAGCTGGTCTTTTTAATGCCGGAGCCATGACGATTTCGGCTGGATTGGCATCTCGGCACGCAGCTGAAGGGCAGTTTTATGGAATGCTTTTTAATGCAGCGCCGACGAGAATAATATTGTTAAAGCTTGTCCAGTACTCGACGACGGATATTTCTTTCCACTGGCGTGATGCGGCAATGAAAATGACAGAAATTCTGATGATATCGCCGAGAAGTTGAAACAGCCTAGGATTAGATACGTTTCAATCAACGCTATACTTTTCCTACCTACAATAGGCGGAATGTTGAAGCCGCAGCTGGCGTATACCCTCCCTTTCAGTTCTTTGGAGGCGAGTATGAGAACGAATTTTTCACGCATCGGCGCTGCTGCATTTCTGCTTTATCCGATGAATGGCTACGCCGTTGATCTTCCTGCGGGGGCCAAAAGATTACGATGGACGAGTTTAAAGCTTTTTCTGACAGCAGGCATGTGAAGGTAGGAATTCTCGATTTGGAAAAGCCTGTGACCGGCCGAACTCGTTTGGAGCTGGAAGAACGGCACCATCACCGGTAAAGCCGATGTCGGCAAGACGATCGCGTGAAGACAAAACTCACCTTCAAGGGCGATAAAGCCTGTTCTGCCGGCAAGGGCGAGAAGCCAAGCTGCCATTTTATCGAATCGACGGCGACAAGTTCTACGAAGTTCGAGATGACATGAAGGTGCACGCGGTGTCGACCGTCGGGCAAGGTTCCAGTCATCCACCGCTCCGACCCCTCATCGAGATTCATTCGGCTGCTCATCGCTGCGGCAATTGCCAGACGGCAAACCGCCAGCCATGGTCGCGCAACAGCTGACATGTGGCAGCCGCCAATCGAGAAGCCTTCGCCAAATGACCGGTTTATCCCAGCCTTTGACGTTCCATGGCAGATTAGAGCCGTTCGCTTCTTCTCAGCGATCCAGGAAATGCTGGAAGTAAACTTCGGGGATGGGGTAGGCATAGACGCCTCTGTCGACGAAGCCGCGTCGATAGAGACAATTTCTGAGCGCCGCGTTGTAATGGAGGCTTCTCGGGTCCGGCGAGCCGCGTCGCCATGAGCCGGCCTCTGGCACGCACCGCTGGAGCGCTTTGTCGTATCGGGCCAAGAGGACCGGGTCGGTATCGACCCGAATGCCGCTGTAGGATTGATAGTTTGAAGGAGATTCTGCGGCCGAAATACAGCCCAAGCTAAGCACAACACCAACAACTGCCATCAATCGCATTGGATTTATCTCTCCCTAGATCGAATAATTGGAGTTATCTGCCCGGACGTTATTGGTTCCAGCGCCTGCGGGCAAGGGCCTAAGACAAGGCCGAATGGCTGCCGCCGCAAATGGCGGCAGCCATTCGTCAGCAACGGATCGGGATCAGTCCAGGAGATCGGCCGGCACCTTGCCGCCATTTTCCGAAAGCCGCTTCATCAGCGCCTTGTGCAGCCACATATTCATTCTTGCGGAATCATTGGGATCGCCGGTATAGCCGAGTTCAGCGGCGAGTTCCTTGCGCTCAGCCAAGCTCGCGTCCATCCCGACCGCTTTCATCAGGTCGACGATCGAGTGACGCCAATCGAGTTTCTGGCCGCTCTTCTTCGCGGCCGCGTCGAGGATGGGCACGATATCGACTGTCGCCGCGGCTGGGCTTGTGGCCGGCTTGCCTTGGGCGGGAGAGGCCGCAGGCGCCGGGCTGGGCGGGGCCGACGGTGAGGCAGGCGCTCGTGCCGGTTCTGTCTTCTGCGCGCTCCCGGCAACGGGTTCGGCTGCCTTCGCTTCTCCGAAGATTGCATGTTTGATTTTGTCGAAAATGCCCATTCTCGAACCTCCACTGTCAATTAATGAGAACATGCTGAAACATGGAATTCGCAATGGGCATATCCAGAAGATGGGAGGATTATTTTTGCCCGCGCGAGTCGAGAACTGAAAGTTGACATGACCGCTTTGGCACAGACGCCCACGGCCGCTTAACGGCGATAACGAGGCGGGATCATTCTCCGCCATGGCGCCGGCTCCCAACGCAACGAGAGGAAATACTCGCCAATCCTTCACGTTGGCTTCGCATGGGTGTCCTGGAAGGCAGGTGTCCAATCGATCGAAGGCACGCTCGTTCCTCGATCTCAGCTGTCGGGCTGCACCGTACGGCACATGAAACGGAGGAAGATCATGACGAATATCCACCTCAGGCTACCGGTTGCCCTGCTTGCATCCGCCTGTGCCGTCCTTGCTATGCCGGCGGGCCAAGCACAGGCGATCGATGTCGGCGTTCCGGTCAATGCCGGCAATGCCGTCAGTGACGATGCCGGCGCTTCGCTCAGTGGACGAAGAGGCATCGATGCGACGCCCGGCGCATCCCTCGGCGGCTCGAACGGCGTCAACGCCGATGCAGCCGCCAATGCCGGCGGCGACCGCCGCGTCAATGCCGATCTCAAGGCACGTGTCGGCGGTTCCGACCGGTTGATGCCGACGCCACGGCTTCGATTGGCGGCGGCAACGGCGTCAACGCCAATCTGGCCATCGGCCGGGTGAACGGTAGAAGCGATGCCGCAGCGACGCGCGCCGCCGATACGGCTGAGGTGCGCACCCTCGAGGCCTTCCGCAGCATGCCTGCCGACCAGCGGCGCAAGATGCTCGTCCGTTGCGCCGATATTTCCGGATCGGGCGGTTCCGATCCAGGTCTTGCCGGTCTCTGCAGTCTGCTGCAGGCGACAGTCTCTCGTTGAACATGAAAGACCCGCCGAACCGAAAGGGGCGGCGGGTCTTTGACAAGTTCAGTTCCGGGGCTCAATGCAGGATCTGGCTGAGGAACAGCTTGGTGCGTTCGTGCTGGGGATTGTCGAAGAATTCCGCAGGCGAATTCTGTTCGACGATCTGGCCCTGGTCCATGAAGATGACGCGGTTGGCGACCTGGCGGGCAAAGCCCATTTCGTGTGTGACGCAGAGCATGGTCATGCCTTCTTCGGCCAGACCCACCATGGTGTCGAGCACTTCCTTGATCATTTCCGGGTCGAGCGCCGAGGTCGGCTCGTCGAACAGCATGATCTTCGGGTTCATGCACAGCGATCGGGCGATCGCCACGCGCTGCTGTTGGCCCCCAGAAAGCTGGCCCGGATATTTATTGGCCTGTTCCGGGATCTTGACTCGCCTCAGGAAGTGCATGGCGATTTCTTCCGCCTGCTTCTTCGGCATCTTGCGCACCCAGATCGGCGCCAGCGTGCAGTTTTCGAGAATCGTCAGGTGCGGGAAGAGGTTGAAGTGCTGGAACACCATGCCGACTTCGCGCCTGACTTCATCGATCTTCTTCAGATCATTGGTGAGCTCAGTGCCGTCAACGATGATTTGCCCCTTCTGATGCTCTTCCAGGCGGTTGATACAGCGGATCATCGTCGATTTGCCCGAGCCGGACGGGCCAGCGATGACGATGCGCTCGCCGCGCATGACCTTCAGATTGATGTCGCGCAGCACGTGGAAATCGCCGTACCACTTGTTCATGTTGACGATCTCGATCGCCACTTCCGTTGCGGAAACGGTGAGTTTTTTAGCAGGAGCTTCAGCCATGATTATTTTCCCTCATTTTTATCGTTTGTGGCCGGTGTCGAGGTGACGTTCGATGAATGCTGAATAGCGCGACATGCCGAAGCAGAAAAGCCAGAAGGCGAAGCCGGCGAATATCAGTCCCGTCAGTGGCGTTACTGCGGTCGCCCAATTCGGATCGACGAAGTTGAGGCGAACGATGCCGAGAAGGTCGAACATGCTGATGATCGACACCAGCGAGGTGTCCTTGAACATGCCGATGAAGGTGTTGACGATACCAGGGATCACCAGCTTGATTGCCTGCGGCATGATGACCAACCTCATCTTCTGCCAGTAACCCAACCCGAGCGAATCCGCTCCCTCGAACTGCCCCTTGGGAATGGCCTGCAAGCCTCCGCGTATGACCTCCGCCATGTAGGCCGAGGCGAAGATCGAGACCCCGATGATCGCGCGCAGGAGCTTGTCCACCGTCCAGCCGGCCGGCAGGAAAAGCGGCAGCATGACGCTCGCCATGAAGAGGACCGTAATCAGCGGCACGCCGCGGACCACTTCGATGAAGATGATGCAGACCGTGCGGATGACCGGCATCTGCGAGCGCCTTCCGAGCGCCAGGATGATGCCGAGCGGAAAGGAGACGGCGATGCCGACGAAGGAGAGCACCAGCGTTACAAGCAGCCCACCCCAGAGCGGGGTCTCGACGATTTCCAATCCGAATCCGCCGTAGAGCATGAAGAAGGAAACGATCGGTAGCACGCCGAAGAGCAGGAGCGCGTTGAGGCCTTTGCGTGGTGCCGAAGGGATGAGCATCGGCACTAACAGGAGCACGAAAAGAATGCCGACCAGCGTCGGCCGCCAGCGCTCGTCGAGCGGATAACGTCCAAAAATGAACTGGTCGAATTTGGCATTGACGAAGGCCCAGCATGCACCGTTCCAGCTGTCTGGCTGTATGCCACCCTGCACAGCAGTGGCGCAGAAGGTGCGATCCGGACCGCTCCAAACCGCCTGCACGAAGAGCCAGTCGATCGCGTGCAGGAGGGCCCAACCGACGAAGATAAGCGCCAGCACCGTAAGGATCATGTCCTTGGGCGTCGCGAGAAGATTGCGGCGAACCCAAGCGACCATGCCTTTCTCTCCTGACGGAGGCGGCTCCGGCGCCAGTATGGCGGTTCTGACGAAACTGTTGCTCATCTTACCTCTCCACCAGCGCCATCTTGGCATTGAACCAGTTCATGAACAGCGATGTCACGATACTGAGGCCGAGGTAAATGACCATCCAAATGAGAATGACCTCGACGGCCTGGCCGGTCTGGTTCAGGGTCGTGCTGCCGACGGCGACGAGATCGGCAAATCCGATGGCGATCGCCAGGGACGAATTCTTGGTCAGATTGAGGTACTGGCTGCTCAGCGGCGGAATGATGATGCGGAAGGCCTGCGGAATGACAACCAGCCGGGTGATCGACGAGGGGTGAAGCCCAAGTGCGGCTGCAGCTTCCGTTTGTCCCTTCGGCACACCGCGAATGCCAGCGCGCACGATCTCGGCGATGAAGGCCGCGGTGTAGAAGGAAAGCGCCAGGAAGAGCGACATGAATTCAGGCCCGACGACGGAGCCGCCGGTGAGGTTGAACTTGCCCGCGACCGGATAATCGAAAGACAGCGGCGCGCCTGCGAGCAGGAAGGCGATAATCGGCAGGCCGATCAGCAGGCCGATCGACGCCCAGATCGTATGGAACGGCTGGCCCGTCGCCGCCTGCCTGCGGTGCGCCCATCGGGCCATGGCGATGACGGCGATGATCGCTAAGATGAAGGCTACGCCGACAAGCCAGAAAGTTTCACCGAAAATCGGCTTGGGAAAGGCAAGACCGCGATTGTTCAGATACGACCCGAGCGGCAGATGCAGCGACTCGCGCGCACTCGGCAGAATCGCCAGAACGCCCGAATACCAGAAGAAGATCACGAGCAGCGGCGGGATATTGCGGAAAACTTCGACATAGACCGTGCACAGCTTGGCAATCAACCAGTTCCGCGACAGCCGTCCGATGCCGATGATGAAGCCGATGATGGTGGCGGTGATGATGCCAGTAACGGCTATGAGAATCGTATTCAACAGGCCGACGACAAGCGCGCGGCCGTAAGTCGAATCGCTTGAATAGGCAATCAGCGACTGACCGACTTCGAAGCCGGCACGGCCATTCAGGAAACCGAAGCCCGACGCGATGTTGGCGCGCGCCAGATTGACAGCAGTGTTGTGCGCGACCCACCAGACGAAGACGACCAGCAGTACGATGGTGAGAACCTGGAAGAAGATGCCCCGAATTGTCGGGTCGTAGAGCGCGGACTGAAAACTCCAGCCGCCTCTGGATAAACGTGTTGAATCCAAAGCCTGGTGGGTCATGCTTGGCCAATTCCCCATTATGCTCCTTTTCGGAGCTTTTTTATTGGAGGAGGAAAGGCGGTCGCCCGCCTTTCCGGCTTCATACTTGATGCCGCTCAGCGAACCGGCGGAGCATACTGAATGCCGCCCTTGTTCCACAGGGCGTTAAGGCCACGCGCGATCTTGAGCTGGCTGCTCTCGCCGATGTTGCGCTCGAAGACCTCGCCGTAATTGCCGACGTTCTTGACGATGTTGTAAGCCCAATCGTTGGTGAGGCCCAGATCGGTGCCGATCTTGGTGTCGGCCTCGACGCCGAGGAAGCGCTTGATGTCAGGATTCGGCGAGTTCTTCATGTCGTCGACATTCGCCTGAGTGATGCCGAATTCTTCAGCATTGATCATGGCATAGCCAACCCAGCTGACGATATCGAACCACTGGTCGTCACCCTGACGAACGGCCGGGGCGAGCGGTTCCTTGGAAATGATTTCCGGCAGGATCGTGTGTTCGTCCGGGTTCTTCAGCGTCAGGCGCAATGAGTAGAGACCGGACTGGTCGGTTGTGTAGACGTCGCAACGACCGGCATCGTAGGCGGCATTGACCTCGTCCAGCTTTTCGAAGACGACCGGATTGTACTGAAGGTTGTTTGCCTTGAAATAGTCGGCGAGATTGAGCTCGGTGGTCGTGCCCGACTGCACGCACACGGATGCGCCGGACAATTCCAGTGCCGACTTCACATTCAGGCTCTTGCGCACCATGAATCCCTGGCCGTCATAGTAGTTGACGAAACGGAAATTCAGGCCGAGTGCCGTATCGCGATTGATCGACCAGGTCGTATTGCGGGCGAGCACGTCGATTTCACCGGACTGAAGGGCGGGGAAGCGATTGGCGGCGCTCAGCGGGGTGAACTTCACCTTTGTGGGGTCGCCAAAGACGGCCGCAGCGACGGCCTTGCAGAAATCGACGTCGAAGCCGGCCCAGTTGCCGGAAGCGTCAGGTGCCGCAAAGCCTGCGAGACCGGTGTTGACACCGCACTGAATGAAACCCTTTGCCTTAACATCGCCGAGTGTAGTGGCCGAAGCAGCCGAGGTGCCAAGAGCGAAAACTGCTGCGCCGATTGCGGCGGACAGAAGCTTGTTCTTCATTTTTTTCCCAACCTTTTCCGTTGTATTATTTCTTGTGGGGCGTTCCGGCGGAAAAACTCTGCCACCCCCCATCGTCTCGACACCCTCCCGGCGCGAGTACCCTATCACAGTCGCAAATGTCACCATGGTCAAGTGTCGCGATCAATAATTGCGGCGAAATTCAGATTTTTGCTGAATTGAGCCGCATTCGAAGGCGGTTGGCTAGGAAATGAGCGCCTCACTGCGGAAAAATAACGCGAATTTCGAAATTCCAGGCACCTGCGGGATCCCTCTTTGAGGGGTTGACCGGGCTGCCCGGGGCGTCCAAAAGTCTGGCTTTGCGCCCCTCGCCAAAGGCTATTTCCGACATGAAAGACAAAGACAGCTTGCTGCAGACCGCCGGCATCAATACGCGCCTGACCCATATCGGCAACGACCCCTTCGACTATCACGGCTTCGTCAATCCGCCGGTCGTGCATGCCTCGACCGTGCTCTTCCCCAATGCGGCGACGATGGAGAAGCGCTCGCAGAAATACACCTACGGAACGCGCGGCACGCCGACGACGGACGCGCTCTGCGATGCGATCGACGCACTCGAGGGATCGGCCGGCACGATCCTCGTGCCTTCTGGGCTGGCGGCTGTGACCATTCCGTTTCTGGGTTTTTCCGCCGCCGGCGATCATGTGCTGGTCGTCGATTCGGTTTACGGCCCCACGCGCCATTTCTGTGATACGATGCTGAAGCGCCTCGGCGTCGAGGTGGAATATTACGATCCGGCGATCGGCGCCGGCATCGAGGGGCTGTTCCGGCCGAACACCAAGATCGTCCATACCGAGGCTCCCGGCTCCAACACTTTCGAAATGCAGGATATTCCGGCGATCTCGGCAGTAGCGCATCGCCACGGCGCCGTGGTCATGATGGACAATACATGGGCAACGCCGCTGTATTTCAGGCCGCTCGATCACGGCGTCGACATCTCCATCCATGCGGCGACGAAATATCCATCGGGCCATTCCGATATCCTTCTCGGAACGGTATCGGCCAATGCCGAACACTGGGAGCGGCTCAAGGAGGCGAACGGCGCCCTTGGCATCTGCGGCGCGCCCGACGACGCCTATCAGATCCTGCGCGGATTGCGCAGCATGGGCCTGCGCCTCGAGCGGCATTATGAAAGCGCGCTTGACATCGCCGAATGGTTGGAGGGCAGGGAGGGTGTCGCCCGCGTGCTGCATCCGGCGCTGCCGAGTTTCCCCTCCCACAATATCTGGAAGCGCGATTTCAAGGGCGCCAGCGGTATCTTTTCCTTCATTCTTGCCGCGGAGAGCCCTCAGAAATTCAAGGCAAGGGCGCATGCATTTCTCGACGCGCTCAGGATCTTCGGTCTCGGCTATTCCTGGGGCGGCTTTGAAAGCCTCGCGTTGCACGCCAATCTGAACGATCGCAAGATCGCCAAGGCTCCGAAGGAGGGGCCGGTCATCCGCCTGCAGGTCGGCCTTGAAGATGTGGCCGACCTCAAGGCCGATATCGAACGGGGTTTTGCTGCGGCAAACGCCGTCTGAGCAGTTGCGGCTAAAGCATGTCGCGCAAAACTGTGCAGCGGTTTTGTGGCAGCGACATGCGTAAACGAACAACTAAAGCGCAAGAAGCGAATCTGAAAGATCGCGACGCGCTTAAGGGCACTGCGGCTGCTTGCGGCGCCTTACAGGGTGCGCTGAGCCCGGTAGCCGTAGATCCAGTCGAGATCGGCCGCCAGGCTTTGCGGCGGCTTCAGGCCGAGCACCAGATCTCGGCCGATCCGGATCGGCCCCTTCGCATGATAGGCAAATTTGTTGAAGGCGCCGCGCCGACGAAGCTTTGCAATGCGCGGCGCCCGATGCCTCTCGAAGAGCGCCATTGCTTCCGGCACCGGCCGACTCGAAAGAAAAACGGCAAGTTCATAGGCGTCTTCGATTGCCATGGCCGCTCCCTGGGCGGCAAAGGGCATCATCGCATGCGCGGCATCGCCGACCAGAACCGTCCTTCGGCCGTCCTGCCACGCGCCCGATGTCGTTTCGAAGAGCGGCCAGAAAGTCAGCTTCCGCTGTTGTTCGAGCATTGACACGATCGCGCTGTTCCAGCCCGAAAGCTGCGCCCGCAGCCGCGCACGCTGCTCTGCCGTCGGCTCGCTTCGCCAGGCCTGCGGCGCGGCATTGCCGGCGGTGATCGCCACCATATTGATACTGCCGGTCTCTTTCAGCGGATAGCAGACGAGATGCGCCGAGCCGCCGAGGAAAGCCGAAACGCTTGTTCGATCGAGGAAGCCCGGCGCCTCATCTTCGGCAATGGTGAAGCGGTAGGCGATATTGCCGGAAAACCGCGGCAAGGGGCTGCCGGGCACGGACTGCCGGAGATTCGACCAGACGCCGTCCGCGCCGATGACGATATCGGCAGCTCGTTCGACAGGCGGCGAGCTCGATTCCACCCGCACCCCGAGATGAAGCCGGCAGAGCGGGTCGGCTTCGACCTCAGCCAGAAGCGCAGTCTGCAATGTGGCGCGATGCAGCACGCCATAGGGTGCCCCCCAGCGCTGCCGCGCGAATTTGCCTGCCG
This sequence comes from Rhizobium bangladeshense, assembly GCF_017357245.1. Taxonomy (NCBI): domain Bacteria; kingdom Pseudomonadati; phylum Pseudomonadota; class Alphaproteobacteria; order Hyphomicrobiales; family Rhizobiaceae; genus Rhizobium; species Rhizobium bangladeshense. Next base: position 2,013,494 of record NZ_CP071612.1, read on the forward strand.
GCACGGCTGCAAGCTGGCGCAGCGAACCGCCTGACATCAGCCGGATCGCTTCCGGTTCGAGCCAGACTTTTGAAAGTTCCTCGAGGACGCCGAGTTCTGCCAGGATGCGGGAGGCGTTCGGCGAAAGCTGCAATCCGGCACCGACTTCGGCGAGTTCATCCGTCTGCTCGAAAATCTCGGAGCTGATGCCCCGGCGCGAAAGTGCAAGGGCAACGGTCAGGCCGGCAATGCCGGCGCCGATGATGGCGGCATGTTCGACCGGCATTATCAGTCCGATCCGGATTCTGGACGGTTTACGCCGCCTTCACGTGGAAAACGCATCCGGCCGGATTGGTCTGGCTCGGCTTGAGAGACGCATTATAGCGGTAAAGCGTCGAGCAGTAGGAGCAGACCTTCTCGTTGTCGTCGCCCATGTCGATGAAGATATGCGGGTGGTCGAAAGGAACCGAAGCGCCGGTGCACATGAATTCTTTGACGCCGACTTCGATGACGCGATGACCGCCGTCGTTCTGGAAGTGAGGAATGTTGTGGCCGGCCATGTCGCTCTCCGAATGCTTTGCAAGTGCGCGAACCTTATAAGCCTTCGCCCTAAATGTGTAGAGCCAAAGCGCCGCGCCCGGCACAGTTTTTACCCACAGTTTTGACTTCCCGCCGCGAGGCGGCTCGACTATGGTCGCGCCAAAAGGAAGGCCCGATGAACCTGAATACACCTGCATTTTCAAGCTTCACCCATGACGGATTGAAGATCGCTTTTTTTGACGAGGGCGACCCTTCCGGCGTGCCTGTCTTGTTGATCCATGGCTTTGCCTCGACGGCGAACGTCAACTGGGTGCATCCGGGCTGGCTGAAGACGCTGGGTGATGCCGGCTACCGGGTGATCGCTGTCGACAATCGCGGCCATGGCGCAAGCGACAAGCCGCACGACGCCGAGGCCTATCGCCCTTGGGTCATGGCCGGCGACGCGATCGCCTTGCTCGACCATCTCGGCATCCCTGATGCCAATCTCATGGGCTATTCGATGGGGGCACGCATTTCCGTTTTTGCAGCGCTTGCCAATCCGCACCGGGTCCGCTCTCTGGTGCTCGGGGGCCTCGGCATCGGCATGACCGATGGCGTCGGCGACTGGGACCCGATCGCCGATGCGCTGCTAGCACCGTCGCTGGAGGTCGTGACGCATGACCGCGGCCGCATGTTCCGCGCCTTCGCCGATCAGACGAAGAGCGACCGCACTGCGCTTGCCGCCTGCATTCGCGGCTCGCGCGACCTCGTCGCGCGCTCGGACATGGGCAAGCTCGACATGCCGGCCCTGATCGGCGTCGGCACGAAGGACGACATCGCCGGCTCGCCGCAGGAACTGGCTGCTCTGATGCCCGAAGCCGAAGCGCTCGATATTCCTGGGCGCGATCATATGCTCGCCGTGGGTGACAAGGTTTTCAAGCAGGCAGTGCTGGCCTTCTACGCAAGGGTCGCCGAGGGGTGACATCATCGTGATGCCGAAAAACCATGCTAAAAAACCATGGTGACGGCACCCATTTATGTTATTGGCTTTTTCCACTATATAATTGGCAATCCGAAGACGGCATTCCGGCTGGCAACGAGGAGAGCGGCGATGGTCGCCAAAACAGATATTCGTGCTTTTGAGACTGGCCATCCGCTGAAGGTGATGGATCCCATTTGGGACAGCCTGCGCGAGGAAGCACGCATCGCCGCCGAAAAGGACCCGGTTCTCGCCGCCTTCCTCTACTCAACGGTTATCAATTACCATTCGCTCGAGGAATGCGTCATCCACCGCATCTGCGAACGTCTCGACCATCCCGATATGCAGGCGAACCTGCTGCGTCAGACCTTCGAAGAAATGCTCCTCGATTGGCCGGAGTGGAGCTCCATTCTTCGCGTCGATATCCAGGCGATCTATGACCGCGATCCGGCCTGCCTGCGTTTCATGGAGGCGGTGCTTTATTTCAAGGGATTCCATGCGCTGCAGACGCATCGTCTAGCCCACTGGCTGCTGAACCGCGGCCGGCGTGATTTTGCACTCTATCTGCAGAGCCGTTCCTCCAGCGTATTCCAGACCGATATCAATCCGGCCGCGCGTATCGGCAAGGGCATCTTCCTTGATCACGCCACCGGCCTCGTCGTCGGCGAGACCGCGGTCATCGGCGACAATGTCTCGATCCTGCACGGTGTGACGCTCGGCGGCACCGGCAAGGAGGGCGCCGATCGCCACCCGAAGATCGGCAGCGGCGTCATGATTGGCGCCGGCGCCAAGATCCTCGGCAATATCGAGATCGGTTACTGCTCGCGCGTTGCCGCAGGTTCGGTGGTGCTGAAAGCGGTGCCGCCGAAGAAGACGGTCGCAGGCGTTCCCGCCAAGGTCGTGGGCGAGGCCGGTTGTTCCGAGCCGTCGCGCAATATGGACCAGGTCATTGGCGCGGATATCTGAGCGCTAGTAGAGGTTAGGGAAGGTTGGCAGGAACCGGGCGGCGACAGGCTGAAGTGGCAACCTTGCCTTTACACCGCTGCGTTTCGTGTGCAAGAAGCGGCCAATCAAGACCGCTTACGGAGATGACAGAGTGAAGCCAGAAGAAATCAAGAAGCTCGACGCCTACTTCAAACGTACGCTCAACCCGCAGATTGTCGTCAAGGCACGTCCGCGCAAGAATGATTCTGCGGAAGTCTATCTCGGCGAAGAATTTCTGGGCGTCGTCTATGTCGACGACGAAGACGGCGATCGCTCCTACAACTTTTCGATGGCGATCCTCGACGTCGATCTTTGATCGCGCATGAGACCGGGCGGTGCCATCCGCCCGGTCTTTTTTTGTTTTTTTGCTGACGAATCAAATTTTTTTTAAAACGCTTGGTTGTGGAGTTGTGATATATATTAGCAAAAACCGTTAAAGACGTACGTTCACCGGCGCGTTGGCTTTGTCTTATTGCTGTAACACAACCTTTGGATGTTTTGCGCCGCACAAGACTACTTGACTATTTGTGCGTTGCGGCTACCCTGCCGCCATCCAACAGCCCAACGGAGGACGGCCATGTTCAACTTTGACGAAGCCAACAAGAAGAGCAGGGAAGCCGTCGACACGGCGCTGAGAACCTATTCTGACACGGCCAAGGGCTTTCAGGCGATCGCCGCCGAAGCTGCTGAATATTCGAAGAAGTCCTTTCAGGATGCGGTAACGCATTTCGAAACGCTGGCGGGCGTCAGGAGCTTCGAGGCCGCTTTCGAGCTGCAGACGAGCTATGTCAAGTCGAGCTATGAGAGCTTCGTTTCCGAAGCGACGAAGCTCGGCGAAATGTACGCCGATCTCGCCAAGTCCGCCTATAAGCCTTACGAGGCTCCGATCGCCGCTGCCGTCGCCAAGACGACCCGGCAGGCGCCGCCGGCAACGCCCGCCGCCGCATGAATTGATTTCGGTAGCGCAACCTGCGCTACGTATTGAAATGCCAAGACCGGCTACGCATTTGTAGCCGGTCTTTTTTTGCTTCCGCTTTCGCCGCAGCGCTGCATGGATCGGCCGGGGACTTTTTTGGCCTTTCCCGTGCATGCCGGCATTTCTTGATTGCAGTGTCTGACAGGGGGCTTAAAATCGGCCTATTATGAACTAAGTTAGTGTTTCAGATATTCGGCGGGAAAAGCACCCTCCCATGCTCCGTCGGATTGATCGAGGAATGAATGACAATGATCGCAAAGCCGATCCGGATGCAGAACGACAGCGAAAGGAACGGGGACAACGGAAATCGCGGAACCTCGGTCATCACGCGCACCAAGCCGAAGACCAAGAAGCCCAACCTCTATCGCGTGCTGCTTTTGAATGATGACTATACGCCCATGGAATTCGTCATTCACATTCTGGAGCGTTTTTTTCAGAAGGACCGTGAAAGTGCCACCCGCATCATGCTCCATGTCCACAATCACGGCGTCGGCGAGTGCGGAATATTCACATACGAGGTAGCGGAAACGAAGGTCAGCCAGGTGATGGACTTCGCCCGGCAGCACCAGCATCCGCTGCAATGCGTCATGGAAAAGAAGTGAGGATCTGAACGTGCCAACATTTTCGCCTAGCTTAGAGAAGGCGCTCCATCAGGCACTGACCTTTGCCAACGAGCGGCATCATGAATATGCGACGCTCGAGCATCTGCTGCTCGCCCTGATCGACGATGCCGATGCGGCCGCGGTCATGGGTGCCTGCAATGTCGATCTCGACGCGCTGCGCAAGACGCTCGTCGAATATGTCGATAATGAACTCTCCAATCTGATCACCGGTTACGACGAGGATTCCAAGCCGACCTCCGGCTTCCAGCGCGTAATCCAGCGCGCGGTCATCCACGTGCAGTCATCCGGGCGCGAGGAAGTGACCGGCGCCAACGTGCTCGTAGCGATCTTCGCCGAGCGCGAAAGCCATGCCGCCTATTTCCTGCAGGAGCAGGAGATGACCCGCTATGATGCCGTCAACTATATCTCCCATGGCATCGGCAAGCGGCCGGGCGCCTCGGAGACCCGCACCCCCCGCGGCGCCGAGGAGGAGGCCGAAAGCAAGCCGACGGCGCGCGGCGGCGAGGAAGAGGGCGGCCCGAAGAAGCAGCAGGATGCGCTCAAGGCCTATTGCGTCAATCTCAACGAGAAGGCCAAGGGCGGCAAGATCGACCCGCTGATCGGCCGTCATGCCGAGGTGAGCCGCACCATCCAGATCCTGTGCCGCCGTTCGAAGAACAATCCGCTCTATGTGGGTGATCCCGGCGTCGGCAAGACGGCGATCGCCGAAGGTCTTGCCAAGCGCATCGTCGAAGGCAAGGTGCCCGAGGCGCTTGCCGATGCGACGATCTTCTCGCTCGACATGGGCACGCTGCTCGCCGGCACACGCTACCGCGGCGATTTCGAAGAGCGCCTGAAGCAGGTCGTCAAGGAACTGGAAGAATATCCGGGTGCCGTGCTGTTCATCGACGAGATCCATACGGTGATTGGCGCCGGCGCCACATCCGGCGGGGCGATGGATGCATCGAACCTGCTGAAGCCCGCGCTGTCATCAGGCGCCATCCGCTGCATCGGTTCGACCACCTACAAGGAATACCGCCAGTTCTTCGAGAAGGACCGGGCGCTGGTCCGCCGTTTCCAGAAGATCGACGTCAGCGAGCCCTCGATCAATGATGCGATCGAGATCATGAAGGGCCTGAAGCCCTATTTCGAAGAATATCACCACCTGCGCTACTCGAACGACGCCATCAAGTCGGCCGTCGAGCTGTCGGCCCGCTACATCTCCGACCGCAAGCTGCCGGACAAGGCAATCGACGTGATCGACGAAACGGGTGCGGCCCAGATGCTTCTGCCGCCCTCGAAGCGCCGCAAGCTGATCACCGAAAAGGAGATCGAAGCGACGATAGCCACGATGGCGCGCATCCCGCCCAAGACCGTCTCCAAGGACGACGAGGCGGTTCTTGCCAATCTCGAGCAGGAACTGCGCTCGGTCGTCTACGGCCAGGATATTGCTATCGAAGCTCTTTCGACCTCGATCAAGCTGGCGCGTGCCGGTCTTCGCGAGCCGAACAAGCCGATTGGCGCCTATGTCTTCTCCGGTCCGACCGGTGTAGGCAAGACCGAAGTGGCAAAGCAGCTTGCTTCGTCACTCGGCGTCGAGCTCCTGCGCTTCGACATGTCGGAATATATGGAGCGGCATACGGTTTCCCGTCTGCTCGGCGCACCTCCCGGCTATGTTGGTTTCGACCAGGGCGGTCTTCTGACCGATGGCGTGGATCAGCATCCGCATTGCGTGGTCCTGCTCGACGAAATCGAGAAGGCGCATCCGGATATCTACAATATCCTGCTGCAGGTGATGGACCACGGCACGCTGACCGACCATAACGGCAAGAAGATCGACTTCCGCAACGTCATCCTGATCATGACGACGAATGCGGGCGCTTCCGAAATGGCCAAGGCCGCAATCGGCTTCGGCTCGTCCAAGCGCACGGGCGAGGACGAGGAGGCGCTGACCCGTCTTTTCACGCCGGAGTTCCGCAACCGACTCGACGCGATCATTCCCTTCGCGGCCCTGCCAACGGCGGTTATCCACAAGGTCGTGCAGAAGTTCATCATGCAACTGGAGGCCCAGCTTTCCGAAAGGAACGTCACCTTCGACCTGCATGAGGACGCGATCGCTTGGCTCGCCGAAAAGGGTTACGACGAGAAGATGGGCGCCCGCCCGCTGGCCCGCGTGATCCAGGACACGATCAAGAAGCCGCTCGCCAACGAAATCCTCTTCGGCAAGCTGAAGAAGGGCGGCGTTGTCAACGTCACCGTCGGCCCGAAGGAAGATGGCAAGCCCGGCATCCTGCTGGAGGCCATTCCGGATACGGCGCCGATCAAGCCGAAGCCGGAAGCCGAGGTCGTGCATCCCGAAGCCGACGATGAGGATGACGGCGAGCTGAAAACGAAGACGACTCGCAAGACCCGTGCCAAGACGGTTCCGCGGGCCGAGCCCGAGGTCCGCGACGCTCCGAAGAAGGGAAGCGCCGTTCCCAAGGTTCCGCGCAGGAAGTAAGACCTCGTCACCGAATTTGGAAAAGGCCGCGTCACCCGCGGCCTTTTTCGTTTCCCGTGCTGGCAGCGATCCGCGTTACGCCAGCGCGGCCCGAAGTTTTTCAGCATGCGCGGCAAGAACGGCGCCGTCCTCCATCTTGCCGGAATGTGGCCTGAGCGCCGTGCTCTCATGGCGGGGAATGACGTGGAAATGCAGATGGAACACCGTTTGTCCGGCCGCCGGTTCGTTGAATTGGGCGATGAACACACCATCGGCGTCGAAGACGTCCTTGACCGCGTTGGCGACCTTCTGGACAACGGTGATGGCCTGGGTGAGGGTAGTCGGATCGGCATCGAGAATGTTGCGGGAAGGCGCCTTCGGAACGACCAGTACATGGCCCGGCGCCTGCGGCATCACATCCATGAAGGCGACCGTATACTGGTCCTCGTAGATCCGGTGCGAGGGAATTTCGCCGCGCAGGATCTTGGCGAAGATATTGTTATCGTCATAGGCGCTGGTCATCGCGAAATCTCCTCACGTTCCAATTGATCGGGTAGCGCGCTCGCCGGGGCGGCGTCAATCCTCCTGCAGGCGTTCGCCTTTGCGGAAAGGGCTGTGCTCGCTCAGAAGCTCACCCATCTGTTCGACATCGGCACGCTCGCGCGCGAGATAGTCGCCGATCGCCCTGCGGAGCCCGGCATGGGCGACATAATGAGCGGAATGCGTCGTCACCGGCAGGTAGCCGCGCGCTAGCTTGTGTTCGCCCTGCGCGCCGGCTTCGACGCGCTTCAGACCTTTGGAAAGGGCGAAGTCGATCGCCTGGTGATAGCAGACCTCGAAATGCAGGAAGGGGTGGTCCTCGATGCAGCCCCAGTGACGGCCGTAGAGCGTATTGCCGCCGATGAAGTTGATCGCGCCGGCAATATAGCGGCCCTCGCGCTTGGCCATGACGAGCAGGATATCGTCGGCCATGCGTTCGCCAATCAGCGAGTAGAACTTGCGGGTAAGATAAGGCCGGCCCCACTTGCGGCCGCCGGTATCCATGTAGAACTTGAAGAACTGGTCCCAGATCCGCTCTGTCAGGTCGCGCCCGGTCAGCCAGTCGATGCTGATGTCGTTTTCGAGCGCGGCGCGGCGCTCCTTGCGCAACGCCTTGCGTTTGCGCGAAGCGAGCGTCTCCAGAAATTCGTCGTGATTGGCATAACCGGCATTTATGAAATGAAACTGCTGGTCGGTACGGTGCAGATAGCCGTCCATTTCGAAGACGCCGATCTCCTCGTCCGGCACGAAGGTGATATGTGCCGAGGAGATGCCGAGCCGGCGCACGATCTCCTTCAGGCTTTCGGCGATCGCGCTCTGGATCGGTAGCCGTTGCAGCCCCTCGGCGACAAGGAGACGCGGCCCGGTCGCCGGCGTGAACGGGATCGAGCACTGCAGCTTGGGATAATAGCGCCCGCCAGCCCGCTCGAAAGCGTCGGCCCAGCCGTGGTCGAAGACATATTCGCCCTGGCTGTGGCTTTTGAGGTAGCCGGGCAGGGCGCCGATCAGTTCGCCGCGATCTGTCTCGAGTAACAGGTGATGGCCGAGCCAACCCGTTTCGGCCGTGGCAGAGCCGGATTCTTCCAGCGATGATAAAAAAGCGTGCGAAACAAATGGGTTGTACGCAAGTGTGCTGCAAGCCTTCGACGCCCCGGAAAGCCTGGACCAGCTCTCCGGGGAAATCGCGGTGAAGGAGCGTTCTACTCGAATGGATAGTTCATCTGTCATGGGGCAAATGCGAAGCCTGTGGGGGACGGTTCGGCTCTGCCTCAGTCTGCGCATGATCTTGGCCAAAAAGCGAGCGTCAAACGGCCATGCGCGGATCGAAGCCTTCGAAGGTCATCTGGTCTGCATTGGCGAAAGTGCGACGGCGCGCCTCTTCGTCACGCACCGTCCAGGTGATCACCGGAATGCCCTTTTCGCGTTCGCCTGTGATGAAGGCATTCGGCAGGTCACCATAATAATAGGAGATGAAATCGAGGCCGATCTCCATTGCCTCCGCATGTAACCTGAACGCCTCCCGCGTGTTGCCTTCCGCCGTCAATCCGATCGGGTAGGGCGAGCCGAGCGCTTTCAGATCGCGCAGCAGCCAGTGGTCGAAGCTCATCAGCGCAACCTTGCCCTCATAGCCTTCGAGCACTTCGATCACGGATTCGGCAAAACCTTCGTCGTCGGCCTCACGGCCCTTCAGCTCCAGCACCAGCGGTACCTTGCCCTGGACGAGATCGAGGAGCTGGCGGAGCGTCGGCACCTTGTCGCCCGTGCCTCCGATGGCGATCAGCCCGAGTTCTCGGGAGGTGCGCTCGCGGATGTCGCCGTTGAGATTGCACAGACGCTTGAGGTCCTCGTCGTGGAAGATGATCGGCACCGCGTCGGAGGCGTAGTGAAGGTCGCATTCGATCGCAAAGCCGGCTTCGACAGCGCGCGAAAAGGCCGAAAGCGTATTCTCCCAGACAAGCCTGTTGAGGTCGTGATAGCCGCGATGGGCGACTGGCACGTCCTTGATCCAGTCTGCATTGGTCATTCTGCGATTTCCATGATAGCGTCGATCTCGACGGCGGCGTTCAGCGGAAGAGCGGCCATGCCGACGGCAGCGCGTGCATGTTTGCCAACTTTGCCGAGTACGCCGGCGATCAGGTTCGAGGCGCCGTTGATGACGAGATGCTGCTCGACAAAGTCGGGAGCCGAGGCGACGAAGCCGTTCAGCTTGATGACGCGCCGGATGCGGCCAAGATCGCCGCCAAGTGCAGCCTTCGCCTGGGCAAGGATGTTGATGGCGCAGAGTTCGGCGCCGCGCTGGCCAGTCGCAACGTCGATCGTCTTGCCGAGATGGCCGGATATGGCAACCTTGCCGCCTTCGAGCGGCAGCTGGCCGGAGATGTAGAGCAGATTGCCGCTGATGACATAGGGAACGTAATTTGCGGCGGGCGCCGCAGCTTCGGGCAAAGTTATCCCCATCTCACTCAGACGCGCTGCAATTTCATCTGACATTTTCGTCTCCGCTTTTGTTGTCAATGTTTCAAAAATTATGCATCAAGACTAGAATCTTTAATATGACAGGTCCGAGCCTCGATTTGGCCGAAAGCGTTCTTATAACATCGCGGCCGAATCCAACAGGAGTGAATGAATGTTCCGATCGAGTCTTGCCGCTCTGCTTCTTGCAAGCGTTTCCGCCGATGCATGGGCGGGCGCGCCAGCGGCAAGCGCTGCGATTGCAAGCGGCCTCGTCGCCCATCGCGCGGTCTATGATCTGGAATTGAAGGATGCGTCGGACCGCTCCGGCATCGCCTCCATGTACGGCCGCATGGTTTATGAATTCGACGGCAGCTATTGCCAGGGCTTCACCACCAATTTCCGCTTCGTGACTCAGATCGACACCGGCGACAGCGTACGCGTCAGCGATCAGCAGACAAGGACCTTCGAAAACCTGAAGGACCGCAAGTTTACCTTCGACACAAAATCCTTCACCGACGATCAGCTCGACAAGGAGGTCAATGGAGCGGCCGAGAATCAGGCCAATGGCGTCAAGGTCGACCTCAAGCAGCCGGCGAGCCGCGAGTTGCAGCTTGCCGAAAGCAGCTTCCCGACGGAGCATATGCTCGATGTGATCCAGAACGCCAAGGACGGCAAGCGTTTCTTCGAAGCGCGCATTTTCGACGGTTCCGATGACGGCGACAAGTCGCTGGTGACGACGACGATCGTCGGCAAGCAGGAGACGCCCGCTGCCGAGGAGACCGATGCCGGCAACGCCGGCGCCTTCTCGAAGACAGCCTTCTGGCCGGTGACCATCGCCTATTTCAATGAGAGTGCGAAATCGGATTCGGTGCCGGTCTATCGTATGTCGTTCAAGCTCTACGAGAACGGCATCACCCGCGACCTGACGATGGATTATGGCGATTTCGTCCTGACCGGTAAGCTCGCCAAGCTCGAGCTGCTCGATCACAAGGCTGAGGTGTGCAAGTAGGCTGCGGTTCCTCCGCTTCCATACGCCGGCGTCATGCTGGCGCTAACGCCCACGCTAGCGAGCTGAGCCGCGGCATTTGTATGGGCGGGCAGGCGGCGGGCATGCCTTTGTTCCGGATCGCCGCGCGGTGACAGCGAAAGGCCGGCTTTTTTCGGGATAAGCCTTGCTTTCGTGGCAAATCGAATGTATGGGCACCGGCATTCCACACGTAAGGCATGGGATCGTCCGGGAGAAATCCGGGCTGTTCCGCCGGTGGCATTCTCGACGAGGGTGCTGTTCGTCTTGCGGAGGTTCAACCGGAAAAGGAGTAACAAGGCATGGCATTGCCTGATTTTTCTATGCGCCAGCTTCTTGAGGCAGGCGTTCACTTCGGCCACCAGACCCATCGCTGGAACCCGAAGATGAAGCCGTATATCTTCGGCGACCGCAACAACATCCACATCATCGACCTGGCGCAGACCGTTCCGATGCTGTCGCGCGCCCTTCAGGTCGTCAGCGACACTGTCGCCCGCGGCGGCCGCGTTCTCTTCGTCGGCACCAAGCGCCAGGCGTCCGAGATTATCGCCGACAGTGCCAAGCGCTCGGCCCAGTACTACGTCAACTCGCGCTGGCTCGGCGGCATGATGACGAACTGGAAGACGATCTCCAACTCGATCCAGCGCCTGCGCAAGCTCGACGAGATCCTCAACGGCGAAGCTCAGGGCTTCACCAAGAAGGAACGCCTGAACCTCGAGCGCGAGCGTGAAAAGCTCGACAAGGCACTCGGCGGTATCCGCGATATGGGCGGCACGCCCGACCTGATGTTCATCATCGACACGAACAAGGAAAAGATCGCAATCGACGAAGCCAAGCGCCTCGGCATTCCCGTCGTCGCCATCATCGATTCGAACTGCGATCCGGATCTGATCGACTATCCGATCCCGGGCAACGACGACGCTTCGCGCGCCATCGCCCTGTACTGCGAGCTGATTTCCCGCGCTGCCATCGACGGTATTGCGCGCCAGCAAAGCTCTTCCGGCCGCGATCTTGGCGCATCCTCCGAAGTTCCGGTCGAGCCGGCTCTCGAGGAAGCAGCCGAAGGCTGATGAAAGCGGGCGGAGCGAAAACTCCGTCGAAGCTTGCATAGACTGGGAAGGCCGCTCGCGACTCATGAAGTTCGGCGGCCTTACCTGTTTCAGGCAGAGGCGTCAGGCGCTCCGCCAGTTAAGTTTCGTTATGACGCGTCTTCATCACGCTGTCATACATACAGGTACATTTCGTGCCTCAATCCGGTGCCGCGCCGCTTTGCGGTCCACCGTTTGAACCGACAAGAGGAAGATAATGAGCGAGATTACGGCTGCAATGGTGAAGGAACTGCGCGAAAAGACAGGCGCAGGCATGATGGACTGCAAGAAGGCGCTTGCTGAAACCAATGGCGACATGGAAGCGGCGATCGACTGGCTGCGCGCCAAGGGCATCGCCAAGGCCGACAAGAAGTCCGGCCGTACCGCCGCCGAAGGCCTCGTCGGGGTTTCGAGCGAAGGCACAAAGGCCGTCGTCGTCGAAGTTAATTCCGAAACCGACTTCGTCGCCCGCAACGATGCCTTCCAGGATCTCGTCCGCGGCATCGCGAAGGTCGCCGTCTCGACGGACGGCACCGTCGAGGCCGTCGCTGCTGCGACCTACCCGGCATCTGGCAAGTCCGTTTCCGACACGATCAAGGATGCGATCGCAACGATCGGCGAGAACATGAACCTGCGCCGTTCGATCGCTCTCTCCGTCGAGAACGGCGTCGTGGCCACCTACATTCACAATGCGGTTTCCGACGGCCTCGGCAAACTCGGCGTTCTCGTCGCGCTGAAGTCGACCGGCGACAAGGAAGCCCTGAACGCAATCGGCCGCCAGGTCGCCATGCACATTGCTGCGACCGCGCCGCTGGCGATCCGCCCGGAAGAAGTCGATGCCGCCGTCGCCGAGCGCGAGCGCAACGTCTTCATCGAGCAGTCGCGCGCTTCGGGCAAGCCCGACAACATTATCGAGAAGATGGTCGAAGGCCGCATGCGCAAGTTCTTCGAAGAAGTCGCTCTTCTCTCGCAGGCTTTCGTCATCAATCCGGATCTCACCGTCGCAGCCGCCATCAAGGAAGCTGAAAAGGTTGTCGGCGCCCCGATCGAAATTGCCGGCATGGCCCGTCTCCTGCTCGGCGAGGGCGTCGAAAAGGAAGAGACCGATTTTGCGGCCGAAGTTGCGGCTGCCGTCAAGGGTTGATCTTTCAGCCATAATTGGGAAAACGCCAGGGCATCGCGTGACAACGCGGTGCCCTTCGTGTATCGGGCATTCACGGCAATTTACGAGGAGCCAAGATGTCTTTAGAGCCTGTCTATAAACGCGTTCTACTCAAGGCTTCCGGCGAAGCGCTCATGGGTGCCCAGGGTTTCGGGATCGATGTCGCGGTGGCGGACCGCATTGCATCTGATATCGCCGAAGCAAGGCATATGGGCGTGGAAGTCGGCGTCGTCGTCGGTGGCGGCAATATCTTCCGCGGTGTCGCAGTCGCGTCCAAAGGCGGCGACCGGGTGACGGGCGACCATATGGGCATGCTCGGCACCATCATCAATGCGCTGGCGCTGGCGACCTCGCTTCGCAAGCTGAATATCGATACGGTGGTGCTTTCGGCCATCTCTATGCCGGAGATCTGTGAGAGCTTTTCGCAGCGAGCAACCCTTTATCATCTGTCGATGGGGCGCGTGGTGATTTTCGCTGGTGGCACCGGCAATCCCTTCTTCACCACCGATTCCGCCGCCGCACTGCGCGCCGCCGAAATGGGCGCGCAAGCGATCTTCAAGGGCACGCAGGTGGACGGTATCTACACCGCCGACCCGAAGAAATATCCCGACGCGACCCGCTTCGACCGCTTGACGCACCAGGAAGTGCTGGACAGGGGGCTTGCAGTGATGGACGTTGCCGCCGTGGCGCTTGCCAGGGAAAATTCCATTCCGATCATCGTCTTCTCGATCCACGAGAAGGGTGGTTTTGGTGAAATCTTGACGGGCGGTGGCCTCAAGACCATTGTCTCCGACAACTGATACAAGTTGCGCCGCGTTTTCGGCGCAGCCATCGCTAGAACATGCTTCAGACTTTAGGTCCGGTTGGCCCGAAATCTGAATCATGTTCTACATTGAATAATTAGAGCGTGAGACGCCCGAAAACCGCTAAAACTATTCGGCATCGCTCTAAACGGGAGCATCGACATGAGTGAAGGTATCGATATCAAGGAATTGAAGCGCCGCATGGACGGCGCGGTCTCCTCGTTCAAGAGCGACATCGCATCGTTGCGCACCGGCCGTGCTTCGGCCAACATCCTGGATCCGGTAACGATCGAGGCCTACGGTTCGCGCGTGCCCTTGAACCAGGTCGCCAACATTACCGTACCCGAGCCCCGCATGCTGACGGTTTCCGTCTGGGACAAGTCGATGGTCAGCGCCGTCGAGCGCGGCATCCGCGAATCCAATCTCGGGCTGAACCCGATCGTCGACGGCCAGAATCTGCGCATTCCGCTGCCGGAGCTGAACGAGGAGCGCCGCAAGTCGCTCGTCAAGGTGGCTCACGACTATGCCGAGAAGAGCAAGGTCGCGATTCGCCATGTTCGCCGCGACGGCATGGACGGCCTCAAGAAAGCCGAAAAGGACGGTGTAATCGGCCAGGACGAGAGCCGTGCGCAATCCGAACGCGTACAGAAGATGACGGACGAAACGATTTCCGAAATCGACCGCTTGCTTGGCGAGAAGGAAAAGGAAATCATGCAGGTCTAGTGGATCTGTGCCTTTGCCTGGAAAGACCGGACGGGAAATGTCGGAATCTATATTTGTGACTGTGCCAGAGCATGTTGCCATCATCATGGACGGCAATGGCCGTTGGGCAAAGCAGCGCGGCTTGCCGCGCACGATGGGCCATCGCAAGGGCGTCGAAGCGGTGCGCGAGACAGTACGCGCCGCCGGCGCCGCCGGCATTAAATATCTCACCCTCTTCGCCTTCTCCTCGGAGAACTGGCGCCGGCCCGAGGCCGAGGTTTCCGATCTGCTCGGTCTGCTCAAGGCTTTCATCCGCCGCGACTTGGCCGAGCTTCATCGCCAGAATGTGCGCATCAAGGTGATCGGCGACCGCCACAGTCTGCGCAGCGACATCCTCGCCCTGCTGCTCGAGGCGGAGGAGACGACCAGGGACAATACGGCGCTGACCCTGGTCATCGCCTTCAACTACGGTTCGCGCGACGAAATCGCGCGCGCCGTGGTGAGCTTGGCGAGGGACGTCGAGGCCGGGCGCCTGAGGGCGCAGGACATCACTCCCGCTCTGATCAACGCCCGCCTCGACACGGCGGGCATCCCCGATCCGGATCTCATCATTCGCACCAGCGGCGAGGAACGGCTTTCCAACTTCCTGCTCTGGCAGGCGGCCTATTCGGAATTCATTTTCGTGCCGGAATATTGGCCCGATTTCAGCCCGGAGATTTTCCGCTCGGCGCTGGAAAAGTTCGCCTCCCGCGACCGGCGCTTCGGCGGCCTGTCATCCCAGGCAGCCGCGGTCGGTACCTGATGCAGCAGGAACTGAAACTGCGCATCGTTTCAGGATTGGTTCTCGCGGTCATCGTTCTTGTCGCCACCTGGTATGGCGGCCTTGCCTTCCGCATGCTGGCGGCGGTGATCGGTCTGCTGATCTACTATGAATGGTCGAAAATAACCGGCATTGCGCGTGATTGGGTCGCCAATGTGGTCGGCTGGATTGGCGAAGCGGCGGTTGCCTTCCTCGTGCTTGTCGGCAATTTCGAATTTGCCGCCGGCATGCTGGCCGGCATCACCGCCGTCGGCATAGCGCTGATCATCCTGCATGGCACGAGCCGCTGGCTGCCACTAGGCTTGTTTTATGCGGGCGCCACCGGCCTGGCGCTCGCCGCGATCAGAAGCAACGACCAACCAGGCCTTTACGCGATGCTTTTCGTCTTTGCCGTCGTCTGGGCGACCGATATCCTCGCCTATTTTGTCGGCAGGGCGCTCCGCGGACCGAAGCTTGCCCCATCGATTTCGCCAGGAAAGACATGGTCGGGTGCAATCGGCGGCGCCATTTCCGCTGTTGCCGCCGGCGTCCTTCTCGCTCACTTTCTTTTCCCGGGCTCGGAAGTCGTCGCCGCCGGCGTGGCGCTCGTCCTGTCGGTGTGCAGCCAGTCGGGAGACCTTTTCGAATCCTTTATCAAACGAAAATTCGGCGCCAAGGATTCCAGCCGTCTCATTCCCGGCCATGGCGGCGTCATGGATCGGGTCGACGGACTGATTTTCGCCTGTTTTGCGGCGTTCTTGCTTGCTGGACTATTTTCCGTGATAAAAGGGACCGGCATGGCGTCGCTCGGAGCGGCATTGTTCGGTCTTTGATGACGCAGCCTGACGGAAGGAACTCATGGACGTGATGACAGGCCTATATGCATTCGTGATGGGGAACATCGTCACCTTCATCCTGGTGCTCTCGCTGCTCGTCTTTGTTCATGAGATGGGCCATTACCTGGTCGGGCGGTGGAGCGGCATCCGCATCCTTGCCTTTTCCGTCGGCTTCGGTCCGGAGATATTCGGCTTCACCGACCGCCATGGAACACGCTGGAAGCTCTCCGTGATTCCGCTGGGCGGGTACGTCCGGTTCTTCGGCGACGAGGATGTTTCGAGCAAACCGGACAGCGACAAGCTTGCCGCCATGTCGAAGGAGGACAGGGCGCGCTCCTTTGCCGGCGCCAAGCTCTGGAAACGTGCTGCGACCGTGGCAGCCGGCCCGATCGCAAATTTCCTGCTGGCGATTGCCATCTTCACTGTTCTCTTCACCGTCTATGGCCGCATGATCGCCGACCCGGTCGTAGCCGAGGTCAGGCCGGGGACCTCGGCCGCCGCCGCCGGCATTCTTCCCGGCGATCTCCTGGTTGCCATCGACGGCGGCAAGGTAGAGACCTTCGAAGATGTGCGCCGCTATGTCGGCATGCGCCCGGGCCAGATGGTGGTAGTTACGGTCGAGCGCGGTGGCCAGAAGCTCGATGTACCGATGGTGCCGCAGCGCGTAGAGCAGACCGACCAGTTCGGCAACAAGATGGAAGTAGGCCAGATCGGCATCGTCACCAGCAAGGAAGCCGGCAATTTCCGCCTGCAGACCTACACGCCGCTTCAGGCGCTGCGTGAGGGCGTGATCGCCAGCGGGCAAATTGTTACCGGCACTTTCAAATATATCGGCAACATCTTCAACGGGTCGATGCGAGCCGATCAACTGGGCGGCCCGATCCGTGTGGCGCAGGCTACCGGCCAGATGGCGCAGCTTGGCCTGGGGGCGGTGCTGCAGCTTGCCGCTGTGCTGTCGGTTTCGATAGGATTGCTTAACCTGATGCCGGTTCCGGTACTTGATGGCGGCCACCTGATGTTCTATGCGGTGGAAGCGGTCCGAGGAAAACCGCTGGGCGCCAAGGCCCAGGAAATTGCGTTTCGTATAGGCTTGGCGATGATACTGACATTGATGGTTTTCACGACCTGGAACGACATCAGCCTGAGCTGAGGGTAAACGCGTAAGGCAAGGGAATTACTATTTATTTACGATGTTTCAAGGCTGTAGTGGCGAATGGGTCACGCTTGGAAATGAAGTAAACAGAAATTAACGACCTCCCTTGCTTGTATGTCAAAAGCGGGTAAAACGACACACGTGACCGGAATCGGGTTCTCCCGGGGACGGGGACGAGGGAAAAAAGGTAATAGGTGAAATGAAGGCTGGTTCAAGGTTTTTGAACGCAGTATCGGCGGTTGCGCTGTCTGCTGGTGTTGTTGCTTCGGGCGCAGGTGCTTTGACGTTCGTTTCCGCTACGGCCGCTGAGGCCGCGGTCATTCAGCGCATCGATGTGCGTGGCGCAAGCCGCGTTGGCGCGGAAGCCGTCCGGTCGAATCTCACCATCACACCCGGCAAGAGTTTCTCGAACACTGATATCGATAATTCCGTCAAACAGCTTTACGGCACGGGCTACTTCTCCGACGTCAAGATTTCGGTTTCCGGCGGCACTCTCGTCGTCAATGTCCAGGAGGCCCAGCTCGTCAACCAGGTTGTCTTCAATGGCAACCGCAAGATCAAGGATGACAAGCTCGCGACGATCGTTCAGACCCGTGCTGCTGGTCCTTACAGCGACACGCAGATTCAGTCCGACATCCAGGCGATCAAGGACGCCTATGCCGCCACTGGCCGCAGCGAAGTCGAAGTGACGACGCAGGTGGTGCCGCTCGGTGAGGGCCGCGTCAATCTCGCCTTCGTCATCAACGAGGGCGATCGGACTAAGATCGACTCGATCAATTTCGTCGGCAACAACGCCTACAGCGCGGGCCGACTGGCTGCGGTCATCAACACCAAGCGTTCGAACTTCCTTTCGTTCCTGACCCGCAAGGACGTCTACAACGAAGACAAGCTCCACGCCGACGAAGAAGCGCTGCGTCAGTTCTATTACAATCGCGGCTATGCCGACATGCGCATCGTCTCTTCCGATGCGACCTTCGACGAGGCGACCAACAAATACACGCTCACCTTCAACATCGAGGAAGGCCAGCGTTACGACTTCGGGCCGGTGACTGTCCAATCGACCGTCGAAGGCGTCGGTTCCGATCAGCTGCTGCCGCTCGTGCGCACGAAGGAAGGCCAGGTCTACAGCGCCAAGGAGGTGCAGAAGTCGATCGAAGCGATTTCCGATCAGGTGGCATCCGCCGGTTATCCCTTCGCGCGCGTGACGCCGCGCGGTAACCGCGACCTCAACAACAACACGATCGGCGTCGAATATCTCGTCGATCAGGGCGAGCGCGCCTATGTCGAGCGCATCGAAATCCGCGGCAACAGCCGCACGCGCGACTACGTAATTCGCCGCGAATTCGACATGAGTGAAGGCGATGCCTTCAATCAGCAGATGATCACCAAGGCCAAGCGTCGCCTGGAAGCGCTCGGTTACTTCTCTTCCGTCAATATCTCCACCCAGCCGGGTAGCTCGCCTGACCGGGTCGTGGTGGTGGTCGACGTGCAGGATCAGTCGACCGGTTCGTTCGGTGTCGGCGCGGGTTATGCTGCCGGCGGCGATGGTCTGCTGCTTGAAGCATCGATCGAAGAAAAGAACTTCCTCGGCCGCGGTCAGTACATCCGGATTTCCGCCGGCGGCGGTCAGGAAGGCTCGCGCGCCTACGGCGTCAGCTTCACCGAACCCTATTTCCTCGGCTATCGCCTGGCGGCGGGCTTCGACGTCAACCACAGCGAGACGTCGAGCAACGATGATTATGACTACGAGGAAACCAGCGTCGTACTGCGCGTCACAGCGCCGATCACCGAAGATCTGGCGACGACCTTCCGTTATAACTACAAGCAGATGAAGTATGACGGCGATACCGCCGACCTTTCGGCCACCTACGCAAACCTGGTGGACGAGAGCCCCTGGACGCGTTCTTCCGTCTCGCAGACGCTGACCTACAACACGCTCGACGACACAGTCCTGCCGCGTGAAGGCATCTATGCGACGGCGACGCATGAAATTGCCGGCCTCGGCGGCGACTCCCAGTTCTACAAGATTTACGGCAAGGCGCGCTATTACCACCTTCTCGCCGACGATGCCGATATTATCGGCTCGCTCTCCGCGTCGGCGGGTTATGTCATTGGCTTCGACAATAACCTGAACGTCTTCGACCAGTTCACCCTGACCAACGCCGATATTCGCGGCTTTGAAAACAAGGGCATCGGTCCGCGCATCAGGGGCAACAACGATGACCCGCTCGGCGGCACGACCTATTTCACGGCGTCTGCTGAAGCCACCTTCCCGATGCCGGGCTTCCCGCGTGACTTCAACCTGCGTGGCGCAGTCTTTGCCGACGCCGGCACGCTCTTCGGCAACGATGTCGAGCTTCTCGGCTCCGATCAGGCTGAAGGCACCAGTGCTTCGCTGCGCGCTTCCGTCGGTGTCGGTGTCGTCTGGCAGTCTCCTTTCGGTGCATTGCGTCTGGATTACGCGATCCCGGTTCTCAAAGAAGACTTCGACAAGACGCAGAACTTCAAGTTTGGCATCAACAACCAATTCTGATATCGGCAGTCCGGAACTGTAAGACTCAATTCCGTTCTGGAGCATTGCCGATGGAGCAAAACGTTTTTTTTCTGCCCCATGAAGGTCTGAAGCTCGCTGAGCTGGTAGAGTTTCTTGGGGCAGAACTCGCCAATTCCGATCACGCAGATGTCGTCGTCCGGTCTGTCGCCCCCATCAGCCGGGCACAGGCGGGCGATGTCTGTTATATTCTCTCGCGTCGTAACCGCGAGGAATTTGCGACATGCGAGGCGTCGGCGGTGATCTGCGACAAGTCGCTCGCCGATCTCGTTCCTCCGCATCTTCCGGTCATCCTCTCGTCCAATCCGCATGCGGCTTTCGCGATGGCGGGCGGTCTGTTCTACCCCGCGGCATTGCGGCCGGTCGTCATTTCGGGTGAGAGCGACATCGCTCCGAGCGCTGTCATCGATCCGAGCGCCAGGCTTGAAAAGGGCGTGATCGTCGAACCGCTGGCCGTCATCGGTGCACATGCGGAGATCGGGGAGGGAACGCGCATCGGCGCGAACTGCGTCATCGGACCGAACGTCAAGATCGGCCGGGATTGCTCGATTGCGGCTGGCGCGAGCGTTCTCTGCGCGCTGATCGGCAACGGCGTCATCATCCACAACGGCGTTCGCATCGGCCAGGATGGTTTCGGTTATGCGCCGGGTCCGCGCGGCATGATCAAGATCGTCCAGATCGGCCGGGTAATCATCCAGGACAATGTCGAGATCGGCGCCAACACCACCATCGACCGCGGCGCCATGGACGATACGGTGATCGGCGAGGGGACCAAGATCGACAATCAGGTGCAGATCGGCCACAACGTTCAGATCGGCCGCCATTGCGCCGTAGTTTCACAGGTCGGCATTGCTGGCAGCACGAAGATCGGCAACGGCGTGCAGATCGGTGGCCAGGTTGGAATCAAGGGGCATGTGACGATCGGTGACGGCGTGCAGATCGCTGCCAAAAGCGGTATCATGACCGATCTTGCAGCCGGCGGACAATATGGCGGCATACCTGCGCGTCCGTTAAAAGACTATTTGAGAGATGCCGCGCAACTGGTGTCGAAAACCAGATCGCAGGGGCGGAAACCTGGAGGCAAGCAAAATGACTGAGGAAGCCACGACAACGCTTTCTTCGGCTGACATCATTGAGATCATGAAGTTGCTGCCGCATCGTTACCCGTTTCTCATGGTCGACAAGATCATTGAGATTGACGGTGACAATACGGCGATCGGCATCAAGAACGTTACGGTGAACGAGCCGCACTTCACCGGTCATTTCCCGGAGTCACCGATCATGCCGGGCGTTCTGCTGATAGAAGGCATGGCTCAGACGGCGGGTGCGATCTGTGCCAAGAAGGAAGGTCAGCCGGGCAACCTCGTCTATTTCATGACCATCGAGAACGCGCGCTTCCGCAAGCCAGTCGTGCCTGGTGATCGCGTCGAATTCCACGTCAAGAAGCACAAGCAGCGCGGCAATATCTGGAAATTCCATTGCGACGCCAAGGTTGATGGCGCGCTTGTCGCCGAGGCCGATATCGGCGCGATGATCGTTCGTAAGGATCAGGCATGAGCAATATCGCCGAAAGCGCCCGTATTCATCCGATGGCCGTCGTCGAAGACGGGGCTACCATCGGCGAGGGCGTGAAAATCGGTCCTTTCTGCCATGTCGGGCCGCATGTTGTCCTGCATGCGCATGTCGAGCTCCTGGGGCATGCGGTCGTCACCGGCCGTACCGTCATCGGCAAGGGCACGCGCATCTTCCCGATGGCCGTCATCGGCGGTGATCCGCAGAGCGTGCATCACGGCGGCGAGGAGACGACGTTGACGGTCGGCGCCAATTGCACGATCCGTGAAGGTGTGACCATGAACACCGGAACGGCCGATTTCGGCGGCCAGACGATCGTCGGCGACAACAACCTTTTCCTAGCCAATTCCCATGTCGCACACGACTGCCGGGTCGGCAATCATGTGATCATGTCAAACAACGTCATGCTCGCCGGCCATGTCGTCATCGAGGATCGCGTGATCCTCGGCGGCGGCTCGGCCGTTCATCAGTTCACCCGTGTCGGCCGCCAGGCCTTCGTCGGCGGCCTGTCGGCGGTGAGCTACGATGTTATTCCCTATGGCATGCTGAACGGCAATCCCGGTGTGCTGAGCGGCCTCAACGTCGTCGGCATGACGCGCGCCGGCATTGATCGCGCCGTCATCCACAGAGTGCGTCGTGCTTATAAGGCGATTTTCGAGGGAACGGCCTCCATCCGCGAAAACGCCGCGGCAATCCGCGAGGAATACTCCGATTGCGAGCAGGTGGTGCAGATCCTCGACTTCATCGCGGCCGATAGCGACCGCGCACTGTCCTCGCCGACGCGAGGGCAGAAGGGCTAGCCCGTGGCTTTACCTAGCGACACCGCTGCGGGCCGGCTGGCGATCATCGCCGGCGGCGGCCTTCTGCCTTCCTATGTCGCCGAAGCCGCGCGCGCGGCCGGGGAAGATCCCATTATCGTTGCGCTGAAGGATGAGAGTGACCGGCGCTGGGAGGACTACGATCACGCCGTCATCGGCATCGGCGATTTCGCCGCCCTCGACGGGCTGTTCAACCGGTATGGCGTCGGGCGCGTGGTAATGTCGGGGAGCGTACGCCGCCGGCCGGAATGGCGCGATGTGCGCCCCACGATGCGTATCCTGATGAAGGTTCCTGCTGCTATTCGTACCCTGCTGTCCGGCGGCGACGATACGGTTTTGCAGATGGTGATCCGGTTGATCGAGGGGAACGGCCGGCGCGTCGTTGGCGCCCATGAGATCGCTCCGGATCTTCTTGCATCAGTCGGACCGCTTGGTGCCGTGGCGCCCGGTGAGGAAGATCGGCGCGATATTGCCTGCGCGGCCGAAGCCGCCGAAATGCTCGGCCGGCTCGATGTCGGGCAGGGTGCCGTCAGCATCGGCGGACGCGTCGTTGCACTGGAGGGGTTGGAAGGCACCGATCAGATGCTGGAGCGTGTCGCGGGGCTCAGGGCCGCCGGGCGTATCTCGCCGCGCCGCCGCGGCGGGCTCGTCAAGCTCTGCAAACCGCAGCAGGATATCCGCGCCGACCTCCCGGCGATCGGTGTTTCCACAATCCTGAACGCCGCGAAAGCCGGCCTTGCCGGCATCGCCGTCGAGGCCGGCCGTTCGCTGGTGCTCGATCGGGCCGCAGTCATCAGCGCCGCCGATGAGGCCCGCCTTTTCGTTTGCGGCATTGATCGCGGCTTACCGGCATGGGGGCTGGAATGAGTGGGGCGCCCCTGAAGATTGCCGTCATTGCCGGGGAGGTGTCGGGTGATCTGCTTGGCGCCGATCTCATCGCCGCGCTCAAGCGCATTCATGCCGGACCGGTGGAACTCGTCGGTGTCGGCGGCGAGGGGCTGCAGGCGGAAGGACTGCGTTCCCTATTCGATTTCTCCGAGCTGTCGATCATGGGCATCACGCAGGTGCTGACGCGGCTGCCAAGGCTGTTTGGCCTGATCCGTCGAACAACGGCGGAGATCATCGCCGCAAAGCCGGATATCCTTCTCATCATCGACAGCCCCGACTTCACCCATCGTGTCGCCAAGCGCGTGCGCACCGCGCTGCCCGACCTTCCTGTCGTTAATTACGTCTGCCCGAGTGTCTGGGCCTGGAAGGAATATCGGGCCAAGCGTATGCTCGGCTATGTCGATCACGTGCTTGCCGTCCTGCCATTTGAACCGGCAACGATGCAGCGCCTGAATGGCCCCGCCACAACCTATGTCGGGCATCGTCTGGTCGCCGACCCAGCGCTGCAGGAGACGCGCCGCCTGCGCGTGGGAAGGCGACCCGGCACCGGCACGATCCTGCTTCTTCCCGGCTCACGCTCCTCCGAAATACAGAAGCTTCTGCCTTATTTCGAGGTCGCAACGAACGAACTTGTCACCCGCAACGGGCCGACACGGTTCGTTCTGCCGACGGTGACGCACAAGGAGGCGCTTGTCCGGAAAATGACGGCGGGATGGGCGGTAAAGCCGGAGATCGTCATCGGCGCGGAAGCAAAATGGAAAGCCTTTGCCGAGGCCGATGCAGCCATGGCGGCGTCCGGAACCGTTATTCTTGAACTTGCCCTAGCCGATGTTCCCGTCGTCTCCGCCTACAAGGTCGACTGGATCATGCGCATGCTGACATCGGGCATCAAGACCTGGACCGGCGCGCTGCCGAACCTGATCGCCGATTATCCGGTCGTGCCGGAATATCTGAACGACATCGTTCGCGGCGCAAGCCTTGCACGGTGGATGGAAAGGCTGTCGGCTGACACCTTTCAGCTCAAGGCGATGAAGGAAGGCTACGAGCTCATCTGGCAGCGCATGCAGACGGAAAAGCCGCCGGGCGAACACGCCGCCGAAATCCTTCTCGACGTATTGAAAAAGAAAAAACCCGGCCATTCCTGACCGGGTTTTTTTTGAGTCCTGAAGCGATCAGCGCTTCGAAACCGGGATGTAGTCGCGCTTCGGTTCGCCGACATAGAGCTGGCGCGGACGGCCGATGCGCTGTTCCGGATCCTCGATCATCTCGTTCCACTGGGCAATCCAGCCGACGGTGCGGGCAAGCGCGAAGAGCACGGTGAACATGGTCGTGGGGAAGCCCAGCGCCTTCAGCGTGATGCCGGAATAGAAGTCGATATTCGGGTAGAGCTTCTTCTCGATGAAATATTCGTCAGTGAGCGCGATGCGCTCCAGCTCCATCGCCACTTCGAGCAGCGGATCGTCCTTGATGCCGAGTTCGCCGAGCACTTCATGCGTCGTCTTCTGCATGATCTTGGCGCGCGGATCGTAATTCTTGTAGACGCGGTGACCGAAGCCCATCAGGCGGAACGGATCGTTCTTGTCCTTGGCGCGGGCGATGTATTCCGGAATGTGGTCGACCGAGCCGATTTCCGTCAGCATGTTGAGCGCCGCTTCGTTGGCGCCGCCGTGAGCGGGGCCCCAGAGGCAGGCGATGCCGGCGGCGATGCAGGCGAACGGGTTGGCGCCCGACGAACCGGCGAGACGGACGGTCGAGGTCGAGGCGTTCTGTTCGTGATCGGCATGCAGAATGAAGATGCGGTCCATCGCGCGGGCAAGCACCGGATTGACAACATATTCCTCGCAGGGAACAGCAAAGCACATGCGCAGGAAGTTCGACGCGTAATCGAGGTCGTTCTTCGGGTAAACGAAGGGCTGGCCGATATGGTACTTGTAGGCCATGGCGGCAAGCGTCGGCATCTTGGCAATCATCCGCAGGCTGGCGACCATGCGCTGGTGCGGATCGGTGATATCAGTCGAGTCGTGATAGAAGGCCGACAGCGCGCCGACGCAGCCGCACATGACGGCCATCGGATGCGCGTCGCGGCGGAAGCCGGTGAAGAAGCGGGTCATCTGTTCATGCACCATCGTGTGGTGCGTGACGCGATAGTCGAAATCCTTCTTTTGCGCAGCGGTCGGCAGTTCGCCGTAGAGCAGGAGGTAGCAGACCTCGAGGAAGTCGCCATGCTCGGCGAGCTGTTCGATCGGATAACCGCGGTGCAGCAGGACACCCTCGTCGCCGTCGATATAGGTGATTTTCGATTCACAGGATGCGGTCGAAGTGAAGCCCGGATCGTAGGTGAAGGAGGCGGTGTTCTTGTAGAGGGCACCGATATCGATGACGCTCGGGCCGATCGTGCCGCTTTTAACGGCAAGGTCGACTGATTTGTCACCGATTTTTATTGTAGCGCTTTGATCCGTCATGCTGATCCTCCGAAATGTCGGTGGCGCCATAAAAGCGCCATAGGGGTTAAGCGTCCTTTCCGATAGCTATATGATCGGGACGCTAATGCCAAGTTACCGTGACGGCATTTTGTGCATTGCGGCAACACCTTTTAGGCACTGCAGCGATGAGCCGCACGCATAGCGGAAGCCGATGATTCGACTGACCTTTTGCCGCTTACGATTTTCCCACATATTTCAATCGATTATTCTTGCCGGATTTGCGTTAAGGTTGCATTCTGGGGGCTGGGCGGAATGACCTCGGGCGGCGCATGCAGGAAATGACGATAGCCGAATTGCGGCCGAAGGCGGGCGTCGGCCCAGCCGATCCCACGCCCTTTCATACGCCTGCCGCTGGGACGCGGCCGGCAACGACCCAGTCCTCGGTACCTTTACGACACCGGCTGACGGCCGCAATCACCCGATTATCGCGTGCCGGCGTTCGCATGCTGAGCGAGGAGGTGGACTACGGCCGCCTGCTTTTATTCTCGCCGGTTCTCCTCGGCGCCGGCTCCGCCTTCTGGTTTCTGGCGGCGACAGATATTCCGGTCGTTCCATCGCTGCTCGGCCTGTTGACGTTGACGGTTGCGGTTTTCGTCGCGGGCTGCGCACGGCCGGTGTTGCAGACAATGCTTCTGACGCTGGCGCTTATGGTGTGCGGCATGCTCTGCGCTCAGTTCGAGAGCTGGCGGGTCTCCACCGTCATGCTCGATTCATCGGTGACGACGACGGTGACAGGCCGCGTCGAGCGGCGCGAAGGCGACGATCGCGGGCGATGGCGCTATATTCTTGCCCTCACAGGCACCGCCGAGCCGGAGGTGAAGCGGCCGCCGAGGCGGGTAACCGTCATCGCCCGCGGCGCCGATGTGCCTTTCGAGATCGGTGATATCATCACCGGCAGGGCACGGCTGACGCCGCCGGCAGGCCCGGCGCTGCCCGAGCTCAACGATTTTTCCTTCGGGGCTTATTTCGATGGCGTCGGTGCGAACGGCTTCTTCTACGGCGCGCCGACGAAGCTCGAAGCGCAGGCGGCGCCGCCGGAGGCGAGATGGAGTTCCGATGCCCTGCTCGAGTGGCTCTATAGGCTGCGTAGCGGCATCGGCGATCGCATACGCTCGATCCTGCCTGGCGACACAGGCGCATTTGCCGCCGCTCTCGTGACCGACGAGCGGCGCGCGATTTCGAACGAGACGACGGACGCGCTGCGCCAGTCAGGCCTTGCCCATATTATCGCTATATCAGGCCTCAACATGGCTCTGTCGGCCGGCATCTTCTTCGTCGGCTTTAGGATGCTGCTCAGCCTCTTTCCCGGTGTCGCTCAGGCCTATCCGACCAAGAAATTCGCCGCCGCCGGAGCGCTCATCGCCGTCACGGCCTATTTTCTGATCTCGGGTTTCGCCGTCTCGGCAGAGCGCGCCTTCATCATGATGGCCATTATGCTGATTGCTGTCTTCTTCGACCGGCCGTCGATTAGCCTGCGCAACGTCGCTCTTTCCGCGCTTGTTATCATTGCGATCTCACCTTCCGAAGTCCTGGGCCCGAGTTTTCAAATGTCCTTTGCCGCGACGCTGGCGCTGGTATCGGCTTATCAGCTGTGGAAGGAACGGCGCGTCGGCGAAAGCGCCCTGCCGAAAATGCCGGCCCTGCTGCTGGCCGCTGCGGTCGCACGCTTTTTCAGCGGCGTTTTCCTGACTTCGCTGATCGGCGGCTT
Organism: Rhizobium bangladeshense; assembly: GCF_017357245.1. Taxonomy (NCBI): domain Bacteria; kingdom Pseudomonadati; phylum Pseudomonadota; class Alphaproteobacteria; order Hyphomicrobiales; family Rhizobiaceae; genus Rhizobium; species Rhizobium bangladeshense. Next base: position 2,040,593 of record NZ_CP071612.1, read on the forward strand.
TTCCACGGCGCTGTTTTCGATCGAGCATTTTCATCGCCTGACGGCCTATGGTCTCCCGGCAAACCTCGCGACCATGCCGATCATCTCCTTCATCGTCATGCCGGCCGGGTTGTTGGCGATGCTGCTCATGCCTTTCGGGCTTGATATATTGCCTTGGAAGGTGGTCGGATTCGGCCTCGATCTGGTGATCGTGGTGGCAAAGACGATATCCGGTTGGGGCGGGAATATCGGCGTCGGTCGATTGCCCAGCTGGTATTTCACGCTGGCCGTGGCAGGTTTCCTGCTGATGACCTTGCTGCGGACGCGGCTGCGCCAGGTCGGCACCGCTCTCATCGCCGTCTCGACGCTTGCAGTAGTGGTTCTGCCGGCATCCCGGCCGGCGGATCTGGTGATTTCGGAAGACGGCGCGCTCGTCGCGGTCGTCACGCCGGCAGCAATGGCCTCCAATCGCGAAAGGCCGCCGGATTTCATCTTCGATCAGTGGCAGAGGGCGCTCGTTCTGACGGTGCATAATCCGCCGAGGATGCTGGATAGTCCTGCGATCCCGGAGGATAAGGAGAGGCGCCTCAGGCTTTCCCGCGAGCAGCAGAACGAAGCGAAGATCGCGATGCAGGCGGCCGCGGCCGGCGCTGAGGCGGAAAGCTTTTCCTGCCTCAGGAAAGCCTGGTGCATAGCCAAGCTTGCAAACGGTCATATCGTGACCGTCATCGAAAATGCCGCCTATCTCGGCCCCGCTTGCGATGCCGGCGATATTGTCGTGACGTCTGTACGCCTGCGCTTCGCCAGCTGCCGCTCGGGTGCGGCGCTGTTTACCGGCGAAACGCTGCGCAGGACCGGTTCGGTCGAATTGCGTTTCACTGAGAGCGGCCTCGAGGTCGCGACGGCCTTCGATGCATTATCGCGGCCATGGATGCGCCACCGCGCCTATGATTGGCGCAGCAACAGTTTTACCGATTCCGGCCCGTCCAGCGTCAGTGATAGCGGCGGATGAGGCCGACCAGCTTGCCCTGCACCTTGACGCGGTCGGGTCCGAAGATGCGGGTCTCATAGGCCGGGTTGGCGGCTTCCAGGGCGATCGATGCGCCCTTGCGGCGGAAACGCTTCAGCGTTGCTTCCTCGTCGTCGACGAGGGCAACGACGATATCGCCGGGACTTGCAGTGCTGCCGTTACGGATGATCACGGTATCGCCGTCGAAGATGCCGGCGTCGATCATCGAATCGCCCTTGACCTCCAGCGCGTAGTGCTCACCGGAGCCAAGCATATCGGCGGGAACGACGATGTCGTGCGTGTTGTTCTGGATCGCCGAAATCGGAACGCCGGCGGCGATACGTCCCATGACCGGCACGGAGACGGAGTTGCCGTTGTCTGCGACCGCCTTTGCCGCAGCAGGGGCGGCGACCGGCTGGGGCTTGCCGAGGCTGCCCTCGATGACGCTCGGCGAAAAACCGCGGCGCGGTTGAAGACTGGGGCTATAGGCCTCTGGAAGCTTGATCACTTCGAGCGCTCGGGCGCGGTTCGGTAGGCGGCGAATGAAGCCGCGTTCCTCTAGCGCCGTGATCAGGCGGTGGATGCCTGATTTTGAGGCGAGGTCCAGAGCATCCTTCATTTCGTCGAAAGAGGGAGGAACGCCGGATTCCTTCATGCGCTCATGAATGAAAAGGAGAAGCTCCTGTTGTTTGCGCGTGAGCATCGACGTCAGACCCCGTGATTGAAACAAATCCAGAACAGACACTATATGTTCCATATGTGTTCTGCAAGTAGCTAAATTTCCGTAAAACTTCCCGTCAACTCGTTGAGATTTTTATTTTCATTCGCCGGATTTGGCGCGCAAGCCTTGAATTGACCGCGTGCCGTCGCACATCTCATGCCATTTCAGGGAGAGGGACATTATGAAAGACCATTCCGCCAAGCCGCACCCGCTGGATCATGTCGTGTTGCCTGTCGTCAATATAGACCTGGCGCGCGAGAGGCTCGGGAAACTCGGCTTCACCGTTGCCGCCGATGCGCGCCACCCCTTCGGCACGGAGAATGCCTGCGTATTCTTTGCCGACAAGACCTATCTGGAGCCGCTCGGTGTAGCGAGCGTCGAGGAGAGCGAGCTATCGGCGCGGCAGGGTAACGTCTTTACCGCCCGCAACCAGGCCTTTCGCTTCCGCTGCGGCGAGGAGGGGCTTTCGGCGATAGCCTTCGGCACCGGGGATTGCGGGCTCGATCATAAGAGTTTCATCGACAAGGGATCGAGCGCCGGCAAGATGCTGGAGTTTAGTCGGACTATGAAAATGCCGGATGGTTCCGAGAGCATCGGGAGCTTCAGACTGGCTTTTGCCGGCGATCTCCGCGCGCCCGATCTGCTTCTCTTTGCCGTCGAGCGCGTCAACCCGTTGCCGGCCGATCGCGGTTCGCTGGAAAGGCATGACAATGGCGTCACCGGCATTGCTGAGGTGGCGCTCTGCGCACCGGAGCCGGCGGCTTTCGCCGCCTTCGTCGGCCTTGCCGCAGCGCAATCGGCAGCCGAGAAAACCGGGTTTGGCGTCAATATCGCGGCCTCGAATGCGAGGATCAGCCTGGTGACGCCGGAGGGGCTGGAGGCCTATTTCGAGACCGCGGTCTCACCCGCCGAGCGAGGACTGCGCGGCCGGGCAATCCTCTTCAATGTCGCCGATCTTGCCGTGACAGAAGCGCATTTGGCTGCTAACGGGGTGACGTATACGCGTAAGAACAACCGCATTCTGGTGAAGCCCGCGCCCGGCCAGGGCACGCTCTTTGCCTTCGAGGAACCACGATGAGCTCCGATACGAATTCCGAAGTCAAGATCGGCGAAGGCGATGGTCAAGTCACCTTTTCCAATACAGGCCGCCTGTCGCTGATCGCCGGCCCCTGCCAGATGGAAAGCCGCGATCATGCCTTCATGGTGGCCGGCACGCTGAAAGAGCTTTGCGGCAAGCTCGGCATAGGCCTCGTCTACAAGAGCTCTTTCGACAAGGCGAACCGCACCTCCCTCTCGGCCGAGCGCGGCATCGGCTTGGAGAAGGGCATGGAGGTCTTTGCCGATCTGAAAAAGGAATTCGGCTTTCCCGTCTTGACCGACGTCCACACCGCCGAGCAATGCGCGGAGGTGGCAAAGATCGTCGATGTCCTGCAGATCCCGGCTTTCCTCTGCCGCCAGACCGACCTTCTGATCGCCGCCGCCAGGACCGGCCGCGCCGTCAATGTCAAGAAGGGCCAGTTCCTCGCACCCTGGGACATGAAGAACGTCCTGAAGAAGCTCAACGCCAGCGGCAATCCAAACGTGCTGCTGTGCGAGCGCGGCGCTTCCTTCGGCTACAATACTTTGGTCTCCGACATGCGCTCGCTGCCGATTATGGCGGCGATGGGCGCTCCCGTTGTCTTCGATGCGACGCATTCCGTTGCCCAGCCGGGCGGGCAGGGCGATTCCTCGGGCGGCCAGCGGGAGTTCGTGGAAACGCTGGCGCGTGCGGCGGTCGCGACGGGAATTGCCGGCGTCTTCCTCGAAACCCATCAGGACCCCGACAACGCACCGTCCGATGGCCCGAATATGGTCTATCTCAGGGACATGCCGCGCCTGCTTGAGAAGCTGCTTGCCTTCGACGCAATCGCCAAGGCCTGACGTTCAACAGGCTGACATGATCGTGGTTTAGGCCACGACATAATACCGTTCGAAGGCAGGAAATTGCGGCATTGTAATTTGCACGCCTTCGATTATGACAGGCTTCGAACGACCTATCACCCACCGAGCAGGAAGAACCCATGACTGCAATCACCGATATCATCGCCCGCGAGATTCTCGATAGCCGTGGCAACCCCACCGTCGAAGTCGACGTCTATCTCGAAGACGGCAGCATGGGCCGCGCGGCCGTTCCCTCGGGCGCCTCGACCGGCGCGCACGAGGCGGTCGAGCTGCGCGACGGCGGCAAGCGCTACCTTGGCAAGGGCGTTCAGAAGGCGGTCGATGCCGCCAACACCGAGATCTTCGACGCGATCGGCGGCATCGATGCCGAAAACCAGATCCAGATCGACAACATCATGATCGAACTCGACGGCACGCCGAACAAGTCGCGCCTCGGCGCCAACGCCATCCTCGGCGTCTCGCTCGCTGTCGCCAAGGCTGCCGCCCAGGCATCAGGCCTGCCGCTTTATCGCTATGTCGGCGGCGCTTCCGCCAGCCTGCTGCCGGTGCCGATGATGAACATCATCAATGGCGGCGCCCATGCCGACAATCCGATCGATTTCCAGGAATTCATGATCCTGCCGGTCGGCGCCGATACGATCGCTGAAGCCGTGCGCATGGGGTCGGAAGTCTTCCATACGCTCCGCAAGGAACTTGCCGCGCAAGGCCACAACACCAATGTCGGCGATGAAGGCGGTTTTGCACCGGGCTTGAAGAGCGCGCCCGAGGCCCTGGACTTCATCATGAAGTCGATCGAGAAAGCCGGCTATAAGCCGGGGGACGACATGTGCCTCGGCCTCGACTGCGCCTCGACGGAGTTCTTCAAGGACGGCAAATATGTTCTGGAGGGCGAAGGCCGCACGCTCGAATCGGGCGCCATGGCCGAATATTTGGCCGAACTCGCGGGCAAGTATCCGATCATCTCGATCGAGGACGGCATGGCCGAGGACGACTGGGATGGCTGGAAGACGCTGACCGATCTGATCGGCAACAAGACCCAGCTCGTTGGCGACGACCTCTTCGTCACCAACTCGGCCCGCCTTCGCGACGGAATTCGCATGGGTGTCGCCAACTCGATCCTCGTTAAGGTCAACCAGATTGGTTCGCTCACGGAAACGCTCGACGCGGTCAACACGGCGCACAAGGCGGCCTATACCGCCGTCATGTCGCACCGCTCCGGCGAAACGGAAGATTCGACGATCGCCGATCTCGCGGTTGCGACAAACTGCGGTCAGATCAAGACCGGCTCGCTGTCGCGTTCCGACCGTCTTGCCAAGTACAACCAGCTGATCCGCATCGAGGAAGGCCTCGGCCCTCAGGCCCAGTATGCCGGCCGCTCGATCATCAAAGGCTGATCGCTTCTGACTTTCAGCTCCCCGACCCGCGCTTCATGGCGCGGGTTTTTTGTTGCTCGAATTTAGAGTCAACGAACGGTTAATCTCTGCGCGGTATGCTCGAAGAATTGGTAATGCGTTCAAGAGCATACGTGTATGTGGACAAAGCATCATAAGAAGAGAAAGATCGGCCGCTTCGTCGTTCCGGCCATGACGGTCGCCTTCCTCTCCTATTTCGGCTATCATTGCATCCATGGCGATTACGGCCTGCGGGCGACGGAGACGTTCGAGCGCCAGCGCATCGCACGCGAAAAAGAGCTTGCGGTGTTGAAGGCGAAGCGCGAACATCTGGAAAGCCAAGTCGCCCTGCTCAGTGACGGCTCGCTCGACAAGGATATGTTGGACGAAAAGGCGCGTTATCAGCTGAATATGTCGCGTGCGGACGAGATCGTCATATTCAATCATTATTCAAATTAACCAGAATTGAGTTAATCGATATTTCGTCTTTGTTGCCAATGGCTTAGCGGCGAATACGAGCCATGCAATTATGGCATTGCTGTGGTCATGTTTCTTCCCTATGGTACGCGCCACCGAGAAACGACAAACCCATAGGGAGGGTTGAATGGCGCCGCGAAAGACCGCGACCGTTTCCAGCCGCAAAACTGCAGCAAAACCAGCAGCCAAAGCATCGAACGGAGGCCCTATAGCCGACTTCGATCGGGATGAGGAACTCAAGGCCTATCGCGAGATGCTACTGATCCGCCGCTTCGAGGAGAAGGCGGGTCAGCTTTATGGTATGGGCTTCATCGGCGGCTTTTGCCATCTCTACATCGGTCAGGAAGCCGTTGTCGTCGGCATGCAGATGGCACAGAAGGAAGGCGATCAGGTCATCACCGCCTATCGAGACCACGGCCATATGCTTGCTACCGGCATGGAAGCGCGCGGCGTGATGGCGGAACTGACCGGGCGCCGCAGCGGCTATTCCCACGGGAAGGGCGGCTCGATGCACATGTTCTCGAAAGAGAAACATTTCTACGGCGGCCACGGCATCGTCGGCGCCCAGGTTTCACTCGGAACCGGTCTCGCCTTCGCAAACCGCTATCGCGGCAATGACAATGTCGCCATCGCCTATTTCGGCGACGGCGCCGCCAACCAGGGCCAGGTTTACGAGAGTTTCAACATGGCCGCTCTCTGGAAGCTGCCGATCATCTATGTCGTCGAAAACAACCGCTACGCCATGGGCACGTCGACGGCGCGCGCCACGGCGCAGTCGAATTACTCGCTGCGCGGCTCGGGCTTCGGCATCCCCGGTATGCAGGTTGACGGCATGGACGTTCGCGCCGTCAAAGCTGCGGCCGACGAGGCGCTCGAACATTGCCGCTCCGGCAAGGGCCCGATCATCCTCGAGATGCTGACCTACCGTTATCGCGGCCACTCCATGTCCGATCCGGCGAAGTATCGCACCAAGGAAGAAGTGCAGAAGATGCGCTCCGAGCAGGATCCGATCGAGCAGGTGAAGGCGCGCCTCATCGAAAAGGGCTGGGCATCCGAAGACGATCTGAAGGCGATCGACAAGGATGTCCGCGACATCGTTGCCGACAGCGCCGACTTCGCCCAGGCCGATCCTGAGCCGGATGCATCCGAGCTCTATACCGACATTCTGCTCTAATCGGGGAGGGAACCCATGCCTATCGATATCCTCATGCCCGCCCTCTCTCCGACGATGGAAGAAGGCACTCTGTCCAAATGGCTGAAGCAGGAGGGTGACAAGGTCACCTCAGGCGACGTCATTGCCGAAATCGAAACCGATAAGGCGACGATGGAAGTCGAAGCCGTCGACGAAGGCATCATCGGCAAGCTGCTGGTCGATGCCGGAACCGAAGGCGTCAAGGTCAACACCAAGATTGCCGTGCTGCTGCAGGACGGCGAATCGGCCTCGGATATATCAGCCGCCAAACCGGCAGTCGCCGCCGCACCCCAGGTGCCCCAGGAAGAAAAGCCGACCAACACCGGCTCGGCCTCAGCGCCGCTTCCCGCCGAGCCGAAGGCCGTCATTCCGAACGATCCCGAAATTCCTGCCGGTACCGAAATGGTGTCGATGACCGTGCGCGAAGCGCTTCGCGACGCCATGGCCGAAGAAATGCGCGCCAATGAAGACGTCTTCGTGATGGGCGAGGAAGTCGCGGAATATCAGGGCGCCTACAAGGTCACGCAGGGCCTGCTGCAGGAATTCGGCCCCCGCCGGGTTGTCGATACGCCAATTACCGAGCATGGCTTCGCCGGCGTCGGTGTCGGTGCGGCAATGGCCGGCCTTCGCCCGATCGTCGAATTCATGACTTTCAACTTCGCCATGCAGGCGATCGATCAGATCATCAACTCGGCCGCCAAGACGCTTTACATGTCCGGCGGCCAGATGGGTGCGCCGATCGTCTTCCGCGGCCCGAACGGTGCCGCCGCCCGCGTCGCCGCCCAACACAGCCAGGACTATGCCGCCTGGTACAGCGCCATTCCCGGTCTGAAGGTCATCATGCCTTACACCGCAGCGGACGCGAAGGGCCTGCTGAAGGCGGCAATTCGCGATCCGAACCCGATCATCTTCCTCGAGAACGAAATTCTCTACGGCCAGCACTTCGATGTGCCGAAGCTCGATAATTTCGTGCTCCCGATCGGCAAGGCGCGCATCCATCGTCAGGGCAAGGATGCCACAGTCGTCTCCTTCGGTATCGGCATGACCTATGCAACGAAGGCGGTCGCCGAACTCGAACAGCTCGGCATCGACGTCGAATTGATCGACCTTCGCACAATCCGCCCGATGGACCTTCCCACGGTTATCGAATCGGTGAAGAAAACCGGCCGCCTCGTCACTGTCGAGGAAGGTTATCCGCAATCCTCGGTCGGCACCGAAATCGCCACCCGCGTCATGCAGCAGGCCTTCGACTATCTCGATGCGCCGATCCTGACGATTGCGGGCAAGGACGTGCCGATGCCTTACGCCGCCAATCTCGAAAAGTTGGCACTTCCGAATGTCGGCGAAGTTGTCGATGCGGTGAAGGCTGTCTGCTACAAATAAGGGAGGGTATCTCGATGCCGATCAATATCACGATGCCCGCCCTCTCTCCGACGATGGAGGAAGGCAATCTGGCCAAGTGGCTGGTCAAGGAAGGCGACAAGGTCAAGTCTGGCGATGTGATCGCCGAGATCGAGACCGACAAGGCGACGATGGAAGTCGAAGCTGTCGATGAAGGCACCGTTGCCAAGCTCGTCGTTCCCGCCGGCACCGAAGGCGTCAAGGTCAATGCCCTGATCGCCGTTCTTGCCGCCGATGGCGAAGATGTTTCGGCTGCCGCAAGCGGCGCGGGTTCCGCCGCTCCCGCCAAGGCAGAGGGCGCAGCTGCGCCGAAAGTCGAAGCTGCGCCGGCGAAGACCGAGGCCGCTCCGGCGCCGGCACCTGCCGCTGCACCCGCGGCCGTTTCGGCTGGTGGCAACCGTACCTTCTCTTCACCGCTCGCGCGCCGTCTGGCCAAGGAAGCCGGCATCGACCTTTCGGCCGTCGCCGGTTCCGGTCCGCATGGCCGCGTGATCAAGAGCGATATCGAAGCCACCCTTGCCGGCGGCGCCAAGCCCGCTCCCGCGCCTGCCGCTGCTCCGGCTCCGCAGGCTGCTGCACCGGCTCCGGCTGCTGCCGCGCCGAAAGGCGCCTCCGAGGATGCCGTGCTTAAGCTGTTCGAGCCGGGCTCCTACGAACTCGTGCCGCATGACGGCATGCGCAAGACGATCGCTCGGCGCCTGGTCGAATCCAAGCAGACGATTCCGCATTTCTACGTCAGCGTTGATTGCGAGCTCGACGCTCTCATGGCGCTGCGCGCCCAGCTCAACGACGCAGCGCCCCGCAAGGACGGCGCTCCGGCCTATAAGCTCTCGGTCAATGATATGGTCATCAAGGCCATGGCGCTGGCGCTGCGCGACGTTCCGGACGCCAATGTGTCGTGGACCGACAACAACATGGTCAAGCACAAGCACGCCGATGTCGGCGTGGCCGTTTCGATCCCCGGCGGCCTGATCACACCGATTATCCGCAAGGCCGAGCAGAAGACGCTGTCGGTCATCTCCAACGAGATGCGCGACCTCGGCAAGCGGGCCAAGGACCGCAAGCTGAAGCCCGAGGAGTATCAGGGCGGCACGAGTTCGGTCTCGAACATGGGCATGATGGGCGTGAAGAACTTCGCCGCCGTCGTCAACCCGCCGCATGCGACGATCCTCGCGGTTGGTGCTGGGGAGCAGCGGGTCGTCGTCAAGAACGGCGAAATGGCCATTGCGTCGGTCATGACGGTCACGCTCTCGACCGACCATCGCTGCGTCGATGGCGCCCTCGGCGCCGAACTGCTCCAGGCCTTCAAGGGCTACATCGAAAACCCGATGGGCATGCTTGTCTGACAGCGAAGCGGAGGCGGAAATGACCAAGACCGTTCTTTGCTATGGTGATTCGCTGACCTGGGGTTATGACGCCGAGACGATCGGCCGTCATGAGTACAAGAACCGCTGGCCGAGCGTGCTTCAGGCGGCGCTCGGCAGCGAGGTGCGTGTCATCGCCGAGGGGTTGAACGGTCGCACGACCGCTTTCGACGACCACCTTGCCGATTGCGATCGTAACGGCGCACGCATCCTGCCGACGATCCTGCAGACGCATGCGCCGCTCGACCTCGTCATCCTTCTGCTCGGCACCAACGACATGAAGCCGGTCGTGGCCGGTTCTGCCTTTGCCGCCTGCCAGGGCATCAGCCGGCTCGTGCGGCTGATCCGCAATCACGCCTGGCCGTTCGAATTCGATGGGCCGGAGATCCTGATCGTGGCGCCGCCGGCGATCTGCGCGACGGGCAATGTGCCCTTCGCCGCATCCTTTCCCGGCGGCATCGAGGAATCGGCAAAGCTAGCAACGCTTTATCGCGATCTTGCCGACGAACTCGGTTGTGGCTTTTTCGACGGCAATTCCGTCGCCAAGACTACGCCGATCGACGGAATTCACCTCGATGCGGAAAATACGCGTGCACTCGGACGCGGGCTGGAATCAATCGTGCGGATGATGCTGGGGATCTGAGAATGACCGCCTTCGTCGCCCTCCGGCAGGCCTCGCGGCGGGATGCCTCGGAGCTGGCAATTCTGGCGGATATTGCCTCGCATGGCTTTGCCTCCTGGCTCTGGTTCGCCGACGTGGCGAAGGGCGTGAGCGACACGCCGCTGGAGCGGGGCAGGCTGAAGATGAGTGAGGAGGAGGCCGTCGGAGGCTGGCGGGACGCGGTGGTCGCTGAGGCCTATGGCGAGGTCGCAGGTGTGGCGATCGGCCACGCGCTGGATGAAGACATAAGCGATATCGAGGCGACCATTCCGGCGACCGAGCCGATGCTCGCCTTGCAGAAGACGGTTGTGGGAAGCTGGTTCATCGGCAGTCTCGGCGTTTACAGCCACCTGCGCGGCATCGGCGTCGGACAGAGGCTGCTGGAGGATCAGATCGAAAGGGCCGATCGGCGGCCCGTCAGTCTGATCACCGCAAGCGACAACGAAGCGGCTTTGTCGCTTTATGGAAGAAACGGATTCTTGGAGGCTGCGCGCGCTGATGCCGTGCCGCTCTTCGAAAACAGCAAGAGGCACGCGTGGGTGCTCATGACCCGCAGCGCAGCGTAACAAAGGCAGGAAACACATGGCTGAATCCTACGACGTCATCATCATCGGCTCCGGGCCCGGCGGCTATGTCGCCGCCATCCGTGCAGCCCAGCTCGGCCTCAAGACGGCGATTGTCGAGCGCGAGCATATGGGCGGCATCTGCCTGAACTGGGGCTGCATACCGACCAAGGCGCTGCTGCGTTCGGCCGAGGTGCTCGACCACTCCAACCATCTCAAGGATTACGGCCTCATTCTCGAGGGCACCGTCAAGCCGGACGCCAAGGCGGTCGTTGGCCGCTCGCGTGCTGTCTCTGCCCGCCTCAATGCCGGCGTCGGCTTCCTGATGAAGAAGAACAAGATCGACATCATCTGGGGCGAGGCGAAGCTTTCGAAGCCCGGCGAGATCGTCGTCGGCAAGTCTTCTAAGCCTGTCGTCGAACCGCAGCACCCGCTGCCGAAAAACGTCAAGAGCGGCGAGGGCACCTATACCGCCAAGCACATCATCCTTGCGACCGGCGCCCGTCCGCGCGCGCTGCCGGGCATCGAGCCCGACGGCAAGCTGATCTGGACCTATTTCGAGGCGCTGAAGCCGGATGTGCTGCCGAAGTCGCTGATCGTCATGGGCTCGGGTGCGATCGGCATCGAATTCGCAAGCTTCTATCGTTCGATGGGCGTCGACGTCACGGTCGTCGAAGTCATGCCGACCATCATGCCGGTCGAGGACGCCGAAATCACCGCCATCGCCCGCAAGCAGCTGGAAAAGCGCGGTCTCAAGATCTTCACGAGCGCCAAGGTGACCAAAGTCGAGAAAGGGGCGGGCAGTATCACCGCCCATGTCGAGACTGCAGACGGCAAGGTGCAGCAGATCACCGCCGACCGGATGATTTCGGCCGTAGGCGTTCAGGGCAATATCGAAAACCTCGGCCTCGAGGCACTCGGCGTCAAGACCGACCGCGGTTGCGTCGTCGCCGATGGTTACGGCAAGACCAATGTCGCGGCCATCTATGCGATCGGCGACGTCGCCGGCCCGCCGATGCTGGCGCACAAGGCGGAGCATGAGGGCGTCGTCTGCGTCGAGAAGATCGCCGGCCTGCCGAATGTTCATCCCACCGACAAGGGCAAGGTCCCCGGCTGCACCTACTGCGATCCGCAGGTGGCCTCCGTCGGCCTGACCGAAGCTAAAGCCAAGGAGCTGGGCCGCGATATCCGCGTCGGCCGTTTCTCCTTCGCGGCGAACGGCAAGGCGATCGCGCTCGGCGAAGACCAGGGCATGGTGAAGGTGATCTTCGACAAGAAGACCGGCGAGCTGCTTGGCGCCCATATGGTCGGCGCCGAAGTCACCGAACTCATCCAGGGCTTCGTCGTCGCGATGAACCTCGAAACGACCGAGGAAGAGCTGATGCATACGATCTTCCCGCATCCGACCGTGTCCGAGACGATGAAGGAAGCGGTACTCGATGCTTATGGGCGTGTGCTGAACGCGTGAGAATTTCCGGGGGCGCCCTTTTTTGCATGAGTGGGAAGCCGCTCCGGTCGGGTGGAAAAAGCGAAAGGAAATCATCATGTCTATGGAGACGCAGGCGTTGCTGGTGTTTTTGCTGATCGGCCTGGTTGCGGGTTTCCTGGCCAGTCTCGTCGTCGGTGGCGGCGGGTTGATCAGATGCCTGTTGAGCGGCATCATCGGCGCCTTCGTCGGCGGCTATCTGTTCAGCGCGCTCGGCATCTCGCTGGGCATTGAAAATGCGCTGGTGGTGCAGATCATCCATGCCACGGTCGGCGCCATCATCGTGGTGCTGGTTGCCAGGGCGGTCGCATAGGATAAATGGCTCAAGCAAGGGCAGGGCGGGAATGGAAAGCGTCGGCTGGATTTCGGCAATCATCATCGGTGGGCTTGCAGGCTGGCTCGCCGGTAAGCTGATGGACGCGCGATACGGAATTTTCCTGAATATCGTCCTCGGCATCGTCGGCTCGGTCGTCGCCACCGCCATCCTCGCCCAATTTCACGTCCAGCTTGCCGGCGGACGGCTGGGATATTTCGTGACGGGTTTCCTCGGGGCCTGCCTGCTGATATTCCTTGCGCGACTGGTGCGGCGCTGATTGCGACGCGCTTTGGAGACTGTGCCGCATAAGGCGGCGGAAAGCTGATACTGCAATGGTGACTATTCTCGACACGATCAATCCCGACGCCAAACGCGTACGTCATCCGGAGAAGGCGCATCGTCCCGATACTGAAGTCATGCGCAAGCCGGACTGGATCCGCGTCAAGGCGCCGACCTCCAAAGGTTATGCCGAGACGCGCGCCATCGTGAAGGAGCACAAGCTCGTTACCGTCTGCGAGGAGGCAGGCTGCCCGAATATCGGCGAGTGCTGGGACAAGAAGCACGCGACCTTCATGATCATGGGCGAGATTTGTACCCGCGCCTGCGCCTTCTGCAATGTCGCGACCGGCAAGCCGAACGCGCTCGATATGGCCGAGCCGGAAAACGTCGCCAAGGCGGTCCGGGAGATGGGCCTCAGCCACGTCGTCATCACCTCCGTCGACCGTGACGATCTCGAAGACGGTGGCGCCGAGCACTTCGAAAAGGTGATCTGGGCGATCCGTGCCGCCTCGCCGGCAACGACGATCGAGATCCTGACGCCGGACTTCCTGAAGAAGCCGGGTGCGCTGGAGCGCGTCGTCGCCGCCAAGCCCGACGTCTTCAACCACAATATGGAAACGGTTGCCGGCAACTACCTGACGGTTCGCCCCGGCGCCCGCTATTTCCACTCCATCCGCCTGCTGCAGCGGGTGAAGGAGCTCGATCCCACCATGTTCACCAAGTCGGGCATCATGGTGGGCCTCGGCGAGGAGCGCAACGAAGTGCTGCAACTGATGGACGACCTGCGCACGGCCGATGTCGACTTCCTGACGATCGGCCAGTACCTGCAGCCGACCCGCAAACACCACAAGGTCGAGAGCTTCGTCACGCCCGAGGAGTTCAAGTCCTACGAGACGGTCGCCTACAGCAAAGGCTTCCTGATGGTTGCATCTAGCCCGCTGACCCGCTCGTCACACCATGCTGGCGATGATTTTGCCCGGCTGAAGGCGGCGCGCGAGAAGAAGCTGCTGATCGCTGCTGAATAAGGTTGGAGTGCTTGTTTTGTCAGACTGCTGATAAAGCGGCTAACCCACGCTTCGGCTGCTCGGACTCGTCTCACTGCTGCCCGATTCACGCCGATGGCTGCCCCTCACCCTAACCCTCTCCCTGCAAAAAACGGGGCGAGGGGACGTGCCCTGCGAGAGGCCGGCGAGGGGCGGAGGTCGCGACATATTCCCTTCGCCCCGTTTACGGAGAGGAGGTGCCGGCAGGCGGATGAGGGGCAACCCGCGGCGATCTCCTTGGCGGAGGTGTCGCGTTTGAGGCGACGATGAATGTCATATCCGGATCAAAATCGACGCTTGCCGAAGCCGACCGTATCTTGGTGATCGGCTGCCCCGGCAGCGGTAAGAGCACGCTTGCAAAAAAGCTCTCGCAAGCGCTCGGCCTTCGCTACATCTCCATGGACCGCGACTTCTACTGGCTGCCGGGTTGGAGAAAGAGGCCGCGCGGCGAGATTGACCGTCTAATCGGCGATGCCGTGGCGGAAGAACGCTGGATCATGGATGGAACCGGCCTCAGCTCCTTCCATCTTCGCCTGCCGCGGGCTGATTTCGTCATTTGGCTTCGCCCGTCAAGATATTCATGCCTCTACGGCGCCGTCTCAAGAACGTTGCGATATTTCGGACGTAACCGTCCCGAACTGCCTGCCGGCTGCCCTGAGCGCCTCTCGCTGGATGCGCTTGCCTATATGTGGAATTTCGAGCGGGACGGCGTGCCACTGATTGAGGCAGCACTTCGGGATCATGCAGCCGGCATCCCCGAACATGGCCCGGATGTGCCGGTTCTTCAGCTAAAATCCCGCCGCCGGATGCGCGAACTCCTTGATCTTCTGGACCGGCCCGCTTAAGTGCCGCCTATGCCGCAATTCGAAACGCACCGTTCCGTCCCGCACACGCCCGACCAGATGTTCGATCTCGTTGCCGATGTCGAGCGCTATCCGGAATTCCTGCCGCTCTGCGAGGCGCTTTCCGTCAAGAGCCGCAGGGAGCGCGACGGCAAGATCCTGCTCGTGGCCGACATGACCGTGGGTTATAAGGCGATCCGCGAGACCTTCACGACCCAGGTGCTTTTGAACCGGGCCGAGCGCGTTATCGAGGTCAAATATATCGATGGCCCGTTCAAATATCTCGAAAATCGATGGCATTTCGGCGAAACGCCGGCTGGCGGCTGCACGATCAATTTTTTCATCGATTATGAGTTCAAGAGCCGCATATTGGGCGCGCTGATGGGCTCTATGTTCGACCGCGCCTTCCGTATGTTCACTGAAGCCTTCGAGACAAGGGCGAACAGGATTTACGTCACGGTGCAATAGACGATCGCAGCCGGGATCAACTGGCGAGGAGAGAATGCACCATCTCCAGCGCCGTCCGCACCGTTGCCAGCCGCACCGCGCTGCGGCCGATATCGCCGTAAAGCATCTTTCGGTGGACGAGTGCGCCGGTCCGCGATTTGGCGGCGAGATGCACGAGCCCGACTGGTTTTTCCGCCGACCCGCCACCGGGGCCTGCAATGCCGGTGACAGCGATGGCGATCGCGGCGCGTGAACGGAAGAGGGCGCCATGCGCCATCTGCCGGGCGGTCTCTTCGGAAACCGCCCCGAAGCCGAGCAGCGTTTGCTCCTGCACTCCGAGCATCTCGATCTTGGCTGTGTTCGTGTAGGTGACGAAGCCGCGGTCAACGACGGCGGACGAACCCGAAATTTCGGTCAACGCCCCGGCGATCAGCCCGCCGGTGCAGGATTCGGCTGTTGAGATCATCAGCCCGGCAGCGGTGAAGTCGCGGATGATCGCTGCGGCTGCCGAATTGATATCCTCGGGAAAAAGACTCATCGCTTCGTTCCCCGATAGACGACGGTCGCCGTGGCGATCGCCGCTATGCCTTCGCGCCGGCCGACGAAGCCGATCTTCTCATTGGTCGTCGCCTTGACCGAGCAGCGTTCGAGATCGATGCCGAGATATTCGGACAGTCTTGCCCGCATGGCCTCGCGATGCGGGCCGATCTTCGGTGCCTCGGCGATCAGCGAGACGTCGGCATTCATGATCGTGCCGCCGCGCTCGCGCACGATCCGGGCGGCATGCTCGATGAAGATCTTCGAAGCCGCTCCCTTCCATTGCGGATCGGACGGCGGGAAGTGATCGCCGATATCGCCGGCGCCGCAGGTGGCAAGCAGCGCGTCGGTCAGCGCATGCAGCGCGACGTCGGCATCCGAATGGCCTTTGAGCTTCTGATCATGCGTAATGAACACGCCGCAGAGTGTCACGCCGTCGCCCGGTTCGAGCTGGTGTACGTCATAACCGTTGCCGGTGCGCACGTCGGGAAGCAGCGAGGCCGACAGCTTGTCGTCGGCCATGGCGATATCGCGCTTGACGGTCAGCTTGACGTTATCGCCTGTGCCCTCGACAATCGTCACCGGAATGCCCGACCATTCGGCGATCGAGGCGTCGTCGGTAAAATCGCTTCGCCCGCTCGCCGCTGCCTTCTCGTGCGCGTCGAGGATCGCTGCGAAGGCGAAGGATTGCGGCGTCTGCGCCGCATAGAGGTGCTCGCGCGAGACCGTCGCCAACACGGTGCCGGCGCTGTCGGCGCGTTTCAAGGTGTCGGTGACCGGCATGGCCGGCAGCACTGCCTGCGCGCCGTCGGCAAGGCGCTCGGCAATGCGGTCGAGAAGCCCATGGTCGAAGAATGGGCGGACCGCATCGTGGATCAGCACATGGCTGACATTCTTGTCCTTGAGGTATCTGAGGCCGGCAAGCACCGACTGCTGCCTGGTCGCACCGCCATGCACCGTTTCGATCGGGATCGCCGAGATGATGTGGCGAAACGCTCTCGCAAACAGCGCCTCGTCATCGGGATGAATGACGATCACGATCTCAGCTGCAGCTTCCCATGTCATGAAGTTTTCAAGCGTGTGGACGATAACGGGCTTGCCGCCGATCATGCGATATTGCTTGGGGCCTTCCGTGGTGGATCCTGCGCGCTCGCCGCGGCCGGCGGCAACGATGACAATTCCAGCCGATATCGGTTGCTTGGACGGCATTTGCGGCATAAATCCCCTAAATCATGCGGAATTGACCGGAGTGCTCTAACCTCTTGCTTTGGCCTTTTCCAGCATCTGCCCAAAAAATATCGATTCCGGCCCGAGCCCCCTTGGCAAAGGCGTCGATCTGTGGCTAAAAATAATGCAGTTCTATGGTGTGCCTGAAAGATAATCATTTGATTTGCAAGAATCTCGCAGCGCCTTTCCGAATCGGGCCCGTGTCCGTGCGGAACCGCGTTGTGCTGGCGCCGATGTCCGGCGTCACGGATATGCCCTTCCGTGAGCTTGCCTGGCGCTTCGGCGCCGGTCTTGTCGTCACCGAGATGGTGGCGAGCCGCGAACTGGTCAATGATACGGCCGAATCCTGGGCGCGGCTGAAGGCTGCCGGTTTCCGGCCGCATATGGTGCAGCTCGCCGGGCGCGAGGCGCACTGGATGGCGGAAGCGGCGAAGATCGCTGCCGATCATGGCGCCGATATCATCGACATCAACATGGGCTGCCCGGCAAAGAAGGTGATCGGCGGGTATTCCGGCTCGGCGCTGATGCGCGATCCCGACCACGCGCTCGGCCTCATCGAGGCGACGGTTAAGGCCGTGGAGATCCCGGTGACGCTGAAGATGCGCCTCGGCTGGGACGAGAATTCGATCAACGCGCCCGACATCGCGCGCCGCGCCGAGGCGGCCGGCATTCAGCTCGTCACCATTCATGGGCGCACCCGCATGCAGTTTTACGAAGGCCGCGCCGATTGGGATGCGATCCGCGCCGTTCGCGGGGTGATCTCCATTCCGCTGATCGCTAATGGCGATGTCGAAACCGCCGGGGATGCGCAGGAGATTCTACGCCGCTCCGGCGCCGATGCCGTCATGATCGGCCGGGGCTGCCAGGGCAGGCCGTGGCATGCCGGTGTGCTCGCCGGAGCGGCGGAACCGCGACGCGAAGATATTCCCCATATCGCCGTCGAACATTACCGGATGATGCTCGATTTCTACGGCGAGGCGGTGGCGATCCGCCATGCCCGCAAGCATCTCGGCTGGTATCTCGAGCGGTTTGCTCCCGCGGTTGCCGGTGGCGAGAAGGCAGACATCATGACCTCGCGTGACCCGCGCGAGGTAGCGGCGCGCCTTAATGACGCGCTGGCCGCAGGTGCGCTCGACAGCCGGGAGGCGGCATGACGAAGGATATGATATCGCCGCCCGACCACGCCGGCGGAACCGTCGCCATGGCCGTGCTGAACGCCATCCAGAACCCCGTCGTCATGGTCGACGAATCCGGCTTTATCGCCTTCGCCAATTGGGAGGCGGAGGCCTTTTTCGGCGCCAGCGCCTCACATCTGGCACGATACCGGATCTCGACCTTCATTCCCTTCGGCAGTCCGCTGCTCGCCCTGATCGACCAGGTGCGCGAGCGCAAGGCGCCGGTCAACGAATACCGCGTCGACCTGAGTTCGCCGCGCCTCGGCCAGGACAAGCTCGTCGATCTCTACGTCGCACCCGTGCTCAGCGAGCCCGGCGCCGTCGTGATCGTCTTTCAGGAACGTTCGATGGCCGACAAGATCGACCGGCAGTTGACGCACCGGGCCGCCGCCCGCTCGGTGACCGGTCTCGCCTCAATGCTGGCGCATGAGATCAAGAATCCGCTCTCCGGCATCCGCGGTGCTGCCCAGCTGCTCGAACAATCCGTCATCGATGACGACCGCGCGCTGACGCGGCTGATCTGCGACGAGACGGATCGCATTGTCTCCCTGGTCGACCGCATGGAGGTCTTTTCCGACGAGCGTCCAGTTGACCGCATGCCGGTCAATATCCATTCCGTGCTCGATCACGTGAAGGCGGTCGCCAAGGCGGGATTTGCCCGCAATATCCGCATCACCGAGAGTTACGACCCGTCGCTGCCGGCGGTCTACGCCAATCGCGATCAGCTCGTTCAGGTGTTCCTCAACCTGGTGAAGAACGCCGCCGAAGCCGTCGGGGATCGGCCGGACGGCGAGATCATGCTGACGACGGCCTATCGCCCCGGCATCCGTCTGTCGGTCGCCGGCACGCGTGAAAAGATCTCGCTGCCACTGGAATTCTGCGTCCACGACAATGGCCCCGGCGTGCCGGCCGACCTGTTGCCGCATCTCTTCGATCCCTTCATCACCACCAAGACGAATGGCAGCGGCCTTGGCCTGGCATTGGTCGCCAAGATCATCGGCGATCACGGCGGCATCATCGAATGCGACAGCCAGAACAGCCGCACGACTTTCCGCGTTCTCATGCCGGCGTCGAAGGACGCCTCGCTCGAGGATGCTTCTTCCGCAAGCTCGACAGGACCTTCTCGATGACAGCCACGATCCTCGTTGCAGATGATGATGCGGCCATCCGCACTGTGCTCAACCAGGCTTTGAGCCGCGCCGGTTATGACGTTCGCATCACCTCCAACGCCGCAACCCTCTGGCGCTGGATTTCGGCGGGCGAGGGCGATCTTGTCGTCACCGACGTGGTGATGCCCGATGAAAACGCCTTCGACCTCCTGCCGCGGATCAAGAAGGCCCGTCCCGATCTTCCAGTCCTCGTCATGAGCGCGCAGAACACCTTCATGACCGCCATCAAGGCCTCGGAGAAGGGCGCCTACGACTATCTGCCGAAGCCCTTCGACCTGACCGAGCTGATCGGCATCATAGGTCGGGCGCTGGCCGAGCCGAAGCGCAAGCCCGCCAAGCTTGAAGAGGACATGCAGGACGGCATGCCGCTCGTCGGCCGCTCGGCGGCGATGCAGGAAATCTACCGTGTGCTCGCCCGCCTGATGCAGACCGACCTGACGCTGATGATCACCGGCGAATCCGGCACCGGAAAGGAGCTCGTCGCCCGCGCCCTGCACGATTACGGCAAGCGCCGCAATGGCCCCTTCGTCGCGATCAATATGGCGGCGATCCCGCGCGACCTGATCGAATCGGAACTCTTCGGCCACGAGAAGGGTGCCTTCACCGGCGCGCAGACCCGCTCGACCGGCCGCTTCGAGCAGGCCGAAGGCGGCACGCTCTTCCTCGACGAGATCGGCGACATGCCGATGGACGCCCAGACGCGGCTTCTGCGCGTGCTGCAGCAGGGCGAATACACCACGGTCGGCGGACGCACGCCGATCCGAACCGACGTGCGTATCGTCGCCGCCACCAACAAGGATCTGAAACAGGCGATCAACCAGGGCCTTTTCCGCGAGGATCTCTACTATCGCCTCAACGTGGTGCCGCTGCGTCTGCCGCCGCTACGCGACCGCGCCGAGGACATTCCCGATCTGGTGCGCCATTTCATCCAGCAGGCGGAAAAGGAAGGCCTCGGCTCCAAGCGCTTCGATCAGGAAGCGCTGGAACTGATGAAGGCCTATGCCTGGCCGGGCAATGTTCGCGAGCTGGAAAACCTGATCCGCCGCCTGATGGCGCTCTATCCGCAGGATGTCATCACCCGCGAGATCATCGATGCCGAGCTGCGCTCGGATGTGCCCGACAGCCCGATCGACAAGGGGCCGATCCGCAACGGCTCGATGACGATCGCTCAGGCGGTCGAGGAGAACATGCGCAGCTATTTCGCAAGCTTCGGCGAAAACCTGCCGCCGCCGGGCCTCTATGACCGTGTGCTGACCGAAATGGAATATCCGCTGATTCTCGCCGCCCTGACCGCGACGCGCGGCAATCAGATCAAGGCGGCCGATCTTCTCGGCCTCAACCGCAACACCCTGCGCAAGAAGATCAGGGAACTCGGCGTCTCGGTTTATAGAAGCTCCCGCACTGCCTGAAAAAGGCGGTGGGCTCCTCGTTCGCCCACCGCCACCTCCTCCCAGTATCCGCCGCTTCGGTCGGGAACAGAAATCAATCTATCCGAGCCAGACTTCGGTTTGTATCTGCGCCGGCAAACAAAAACGCAGTGTCATTTGACAGTCACATAGTATTTGCGGGCTATTGTTTGACGCCGGGCAAATGTCATTGAAGTTGCTGCGGTCGTGGTCACCGCGCCTGTGGATAGGCTGTGGATAACCGGTGGAAGAGAGGGTCGGTCAGTGGGCGAATGCGTCCCAGATTGTGCTTGGATGTTGCCTATCCGTTCCGAATCTCGTCATCTGCCTTTGCTGCTGTCGACTTCCGCCGCAACTGTCGTCGCCAGCATGCCATGGGCGCTCCGACCAAGGTCGTGGAGCGCCCTTTTCTTTGCCACCGGGCTGACCGGCGCTGCGACATGATGTTTCATGGCGGTTCGATTTGTCGGGCTTGGGCTCGCATATCGTTGCTGGTGCCATAGATTACGCGCATCGATCGCCGGTCGATCGCGCGAGGCCGACATCGGTTGCGGTCGACACATGTTCATAATCTCCGGGAGCTGCGTGATGGAATATCGTCGTTTGGGAAAATCGGGTCTGAAGGTGAGCGAGTTCTCCTTCGGCTCATGGGTTACTTTCGGAAAGCAGGTGAACGGCGGTGACGCCGTCGATCTCATGCGGCTGGCCTATGACAACGGGGTGAACTTCTTCGACAATGCCGAAGGCTATGAAAGCGGTAAATCCGAGATCGTCATGGGCGAGGCTCTCAAATCGCTTGGCTGGAGCCGCGACAGCTTCATCGTCTCGAGCAAGGTTTTTTGGGGAGGCCAGAAACCAACGCAACGCGGCCTCTCGCGCAAGCACGTGACCGACGCCTGCCATGCGGCGCTGAAGCGGCTTCAGGTCGATTACCTTGACCTTTATTTCTGTCACCGCCCGGATATCGACACGCCGATCGAGGAAACCGTCCGGGCCATGCATGATCTCGTCGCCCAGGGGAAGGTGCTCTATTGGGGAACGTCCGAATGGTCCGCACAGCAGTTGACCGAGGCCTATGCGGTTGCCCGGGACCTGCGCATCACGCCGCCCACCATGGAGCAGCCGCAGTACAACATCTTCGAACGCCAGAAGGTCGAGGCTGATTATCTCCCGCTCTACGACCTGATCGGCCTTGGCACCACAATCTGGTCGCCGCTCGCCTCGGGCGTCCTCACCGGCAAATACAATAACGGCGTGCCCGCCGACAGCCGCATGAACCTGCCCGGCTACGAATGGTTGAAGGAAAAATGGTCGAGCGATTCCGGCCGCGCCCAGCTCAGGCAAGTGGGCGAACTCGCAAAACTCGCGGACGAGATCGGCTTGTCGATCACCCATCTCGCGCTGTTGTGGTGCCTCGCCAATCCGCACGTCTCCACCGTCATTCTCGGCGCCTCGCGCGACAGCCAACTGCAGGATAATCTCGCGGCCCTCTCACACAGGCACAAGCTGACGGCTGATGTGTTGGAGCGGATCGACCTGATTGCCGGCAACAAACCCGAAGGCCCCCGCCGCTTCTAAACAGTCGCCAAAACTGTGAGGCTGCGGGTGCCGCTTGGCTTGACAACGTGGCGAGGCGCGTTGCATTTTCGCCACAATGCGTTGCTTAGAGGTCACGCAAGGGTTTTAGACATTTCGCTCCCGATCGAGTCGTTCCGACGCTGGCTCTCCTGAGCCGGCGTTCTTTGGTTTCGATCGGATGGCGGGACGGCGGCGTGCCGTCTGAAGAGAGGCCGAATGACGCAGGATGGGATAGCGCCGGCGGCGGGCGAGGCGGTGACGACGGTGACCGATCGCCGCGCCCTTTTCGCCGTGCCCGGCCTCGTGCTCGCAGGCGGCGCGCTTCTCTGCGCCACCGTGACGCTCTTCGTGCTGCTCGGCCTGACGCCGATCGCGCCGACCTCGCATGTCGTCATCACCTCGGTGATCGTCAATTCCTTCTTCGTCCTGACGCTGCTGGCGCTCATCGCCCGCGAGGTGGCAAGGCTGCTCAAGGCGCGCACACGGGGCAGGGCGGCCGCACGCCTGCACATCCGCATCGTCGTGCTCTTCTCGATCGTCGCGATCACGCCGGCGATTCTCGTCGCCATCTTCGCCAGCATCACGCTGAATGCCGGCCTCGACCGCTGGTTTGCGCTGCGCACCCAGTCGATCGTCAGCTCGTCGCGCAATATCGGCCAGGCCTATATGATGGAGAACGCCAGCTACCTGCAGGGGCAGACGGTCTCCATGGCCAACGACCTGGAGCGCAACCGCGCCCTCTACAGTCTCGACAGGACGGGCTTTGCCGAGCTGATGACGCGCCAGGCGAGGGGCCGCGGTCTGCTTGGCGCCTTCCTTGTCGAAAGCGACGGTTCGGTGGTCGTCCAGGCCGATATCACCACGGAAAAACCGTTGCCGGCCATTCCGCAGGATGCGTTGGAAAAGGCGGCGGCCGGCCAGCCGACGCTCATTCCGCCCGGCGTCACCAACCTCGTCGGCGCCATCATCAAGCTCGATGCCATCCAGGGCACCTTCCTCTATACCGTGCGCGCCGTCGATCCCAAGGTTATGGGCGCCATGCGCATGATGGAGGAAAACGCCACCGAATACCGCTCGATGGAGGCCAACCGCTTTTCGTTGCAGATCGCCTTCGCCGTGCTCTACATCGGCTTCGCGCTGATCGTGCTGCTTGCGGCGATCTGGACCGCGATTGCAGTCGCCGACCGCATCGTCCGGCCGATCCGCCTGCTGATCACGGCGGCCGACAGCGTTGCATCGGGCAATATGGACATCGTCGTGCCGGTGCATGCCGTCGACGGCGACGTCGCCAATCTGTCGCGCACCTTCAACAAGATGATCTCGGAGATCCGCACCCAGCGCGACGAGATCCTCGAGGCCAAGGACGAAGTCGACGACCGCCGGCGCTTCATTGAAGCCGTGCTGTCAGGTGTTACCGCCGCCGTCATCGGCGTCGAGCAGGACCGCCGCATCGCCATCGTCAACAGTTCTGCCGAAACGCTGATGTCGCTATCGGCCGACGAGATGCTCGGCAAGCAGCTGGCCGACATCGCGCCCGAGATCGACCAGGTTCTGACCGAGGCGGCGGTGCGTCATCGCGGCGATTTCCGCAAGCAGATCGCGCTTGTGCGCGGCGGCACGGTGAGGACGCTGAGCGTGCAGGTCACTCGCGAGGAAGTGCGCGACATGAGCGAATCCTACGTGATCACGCTCGACGATATCACCGATCTCGTCATCGCCCAGCGCTCCACCGCCTGGGGTGACGTGGCAAGGCGCATCGCCCACGAGATCAAGAATCCGCTGACGCCGATCCAGCTGTCCGCTGAGCGCATCCAGCGCCGCTACGGCAAGCAGATCAACCAGGACGACCGCACCGTCTTCGACCAGTGCACGGATACGATAATCCGCCAGGTCGGCGATATCGGCCGCATGGTCGACGAATTCTCCGCCTTCGCCCGCATGCCGAAACCGACCAAGGAGGCGAGCGACCTGCGCGATATCCTGCGCGATGCGATCTTCCTGCGCGAAATGGGCAATCATCACGTCACCTTCCAGCAGGAGTTCGGCGATCAGCCGCTGGAGGGCCTGTTCGACAGTCGCATGCTCGGCCAGGCCTTCGGTAATCTCATCAAGAATGCGGTGGAGTCGCTCGAAGCTGTTCCGAGCGACGAACGGGATGAACGCAAGGTGCTTGTCCGTGCCGCGCTCGATGCCGGCCGCGATCGATTCACAGTCGACGTGATCGACAATGGCCGCGGTCTGCCGGTGGAGAACCGCCACAGCATTCTGGAGCCCTACATGACGATGCGCGAGAAGGGCACGGGCCTTGGTCTGGCCATCGTCAAGAAGATAATCGAGGAACATGGCGGGCAGCTGGAGCTGCATGACGCGCCCGCCGATTTCGACCGGGGGAGAGGGGCCATGATCCGCGTGCATCTGCCACGCCTGGATCCGACGCCCGCTGCCCCCGCAGCAAATGACAAGGAAAGCGTTTATGGCCTCTGATATTCTCGTCGTCGATGACGAGCACGATATTCGCGAGATCGTTTCCGGCATTCTCTCGGACGAGGGACACGAGACGCGCACGGCTCATGACAGCGACAGCGCGCTGGCGGCGATATCCGATCGCGTGCCGCGGCTGATCTTCCTCGATATCTGGATGCAGGGCAGCAAGCTCGATGGCCTGTCGCTGCTCGACGAGATCAAGACTCGCCATCCCGATCTGCCCGTGGTGATGATCTCCGGTCACGGCAATATCGAGACTGCCGTCTCGGCGATCAAGCGCGGCGCATTCGATTTCATCGAGAAGCCCTTCAAGGCCGACCGGTTGATCCTGATCGCCGAACGCGCCCTCGAAAATTCCAAGCTCAAGCGAGAGGTCTCCGAATTGAAGCGGCGCACCGGCGACGCCTTGGAACTCATCGGCACTTCGGTTGCCGTCTCGCAGCTGCGCCAGACGATCGAGAAGGTATCGCCGACCAACAGCCGCATTATGATTCTCGGCGCGTCCGGCTCCGGCAAGGAGCTGGTGGCCCGGATGATCCACAAGAAGTCTGCGCGCGCCAATGGCCCCTTCGTCGCGCTGAACGCCGCCAACATCACGCCCGATCGCATGGAAGTGGCGCTCTTCGGCACCGAGGGCACGCCCGGCCAGGCTCGCAAGATCGGCGCACTCGAGGAAGCCCATCGCGGCATCCTTTATCTTGACGAGGTCGGCGAGATGCCGCGTGAGACGCAGAACAAGATCTTGCGCGTGCTGGTCGATCAGCAGTTCGAGCGGGTCGGCGGATCCAAGCGCGTCAAGGTCGATGTCCGCATCATTTCCTCGACGGCCTATAATCTCGAGAGCCGCATCGCCGAAGGCTGGTTCCGCGAGGATCTCTATCATCGCCTGGCCGTCGTGCCGGTACGCGTGCCGCAGCTGGCCGAGCGGCGCGAGGATATTCCCTTCCTCGTCGATCAGCTGATGCGCCAGATTTCCGAGCAGGCCGGCATCCGTCCGCGCCGCATCGGCGACGACGCCATGGCGGTGCTGCAGGCGCATGACTGGCCCGGCAATATCCGCCAGCTGCGCAACAATATCGAACGGCTGATGATCCTTGCCCGCACCGACGGCCCGGATACGCCGATCAGCGCCGACATGCTGCCGACCGATCTCGGCGACATGCTGCCCAAGGTTTCGGCCAAGAACGATTATCACATCATGACGTTGCCGCTGCGCGAAGCCCGCGAGATGTTCGAGAAGGATTATCTGATCGCCCAGATCAACCGCTTCGGCGGCAATATCTCGCGCACCGCCGAGTTCGTCGGCATGGAGCGTTCGGCGCTGCACCGCAAGCTGAAGTCGCTAGGCGTCTGATTTATCGGCGCGGTCCGCCCGCCGCGCCGCGTCTCTCCCACATCCCGAAGACCAGGTTTCCCATGCCGAGAATTGCCTATGTGAACGGCCGCTATGTCAAGCATAGGGATGCCAGCGTGCATATCGAGGACCGCGGCTACCAGTTCGCCGATGGGGTCTATGAGGTCTGCGAGGTCCGTCACGGTTATATCGTCGATCTCACGCGCCACCTGAACCGTCTCGACCGTTCGCTCGGCGAGCTCAGGATCGCCTCGCCGATGAGCCGGGCGGCGCTGACGCAGGTCATCCGCCAAACACTGCGCCGCAACCGCGTCCGCAACGGGCTTTTCTATTTGCAGGTGACGCGCGGCGTCGCCCGCCGGGACCATGTCTTCCCGGCCGAGGGCACGCCTCCCTCGCTTGTGATAACCGCCAAAAGCACCGATCCAAAGATCATCGCCGCCAAGAATGCCAACGGCATCAAGGCGATCACCGTCACCGACAACCGCTGGGATCGCGTCGACATCAAGTCTGTCGGTCTGCTGCCGAATGCCATGGCCCGCCAGCAGGCCAAGGAAGCCGGTGCCCAGGAGGCGATCTATGTCGATGGCGACGGCATGGTAAAGGAAGGGGCGGCGACCAATGTTTGGATTGTCGATTCGAATGGAACGCTGGTGACGCGCCCAGCCGAACACGGAATCCTGCGCGGCATTACTCGCACCACGCTGATGGATGTCGCTGCCAGGCTGGGCTTGAAGATCGCCGAGCGGAACTTCTCCGTTTCCGAGATGCTCGCAGCCCGCGAGGTCTTCCTCACGGCAGCCACAAGTATCTGTTTTCCGGTCATTTCCGTCGATGGTCTGCCTATTGCCAATGGCCATCCCGGCAGCGTCTCGCGGAAAATCCGCGAGGCCTTTTTCGACGTTGCGGAAAAGATTGCGATTTGATACCAAGATTTGCTGGACTGGCGGAATGAGGGTGCTGCCGTGTCTTGCATGGAGAGGTTGATTGATATTCTACCGGCCACGTTAGGTCGGCAATAAAGAAAGAAGCGGCGCGATGGCGGAACGTTCTCAGAATCTGCAGGACTTATTTCTCAATACTGTTCGCAAGCAAAAGATTTCCCTGACAATCTTTCTGATCAACGGCGTGAAACTCACGGGCGTTGTTACCTCCTTTGACAATTTCTGTGTTCTTCTTCGTCGTGACGGACACTCGCAGCTCGTGTATAAGCATGCGATCTCGACGATCATGCCGGGTCAGCCGATGCAGATGTTCGAGAGTGAAGAAGCCGCGTCCTAACAGGATCAGCCGTCATTTCGACACGCGATACCAAGAACGATTCGATAATCCCTGAGGCCGCCAAGCACAGGGACGATATGCGCGCGACCGTTGTCGTGCCGGTTCTGAAGTCGCGCGGTCGCGGCGGCCAGACCGAATCGGCTTCCACCCGCACGCCGGAAAGCCGGCTGGAAGAGGCCACCGGCCTTGCCCAGGCGATTGACCTTGATGTGGTCAACGGTTCGATCGTTCCGGTCAATGATCCGAGGCCGGCGACGCTGCTCGGCACGGGCAAGATCGAGGAGATCAAGGCGCTGCTCGACGAGCGCGATTCGGGTCTCGTCATCGTCGACCATCCGCTGACACCGGTTCAGCAGCGCAATCTTGAAAAGGAATGGAACGCCAAGGTCATCGACCGGACGGGCCTCATCCTCGAAATCTTCGGGCGCCGCGCCTCCACCAAGGAGGGGACGCTGCAGGTCGATCTGGCGCATCTGAATTATCAGAAGGGCCGGCTGGTCCGAAGCTGGACCCACCTTGAACGCCAGCGCGGCGGCGGCGGTTTCATGGGCGGCCCCGGCGAAACCCAGATCGAAGCCGACCGGCGGCTCCTACAGGACCGCATCATCAAGCTCGAACGCGAACTGGAGCAGGTCGTGCGCACTCGCCAGCTCCATCGGGCCAAGCGCCGCAAGGTGCCGCACCCGATCGTCGCACTCGTCGGCTACACCAATGCCGGAAAATCGACGCTGTTCAACCGAATCACCGGCGCGGGCGTGCTGGCCGAAGACATGCTCTTTGCCACGCTCGATCCGACGCTTCGCCGTATGAAGCTTCCGCACGGACGTACCGTCATCCTGTCCGACACGGTCGGCTTCATCTCAGACCTGCCGACCCATCTCGTCGCCGCTTTCCGCGCCACTTTGGAGGAGGTGCTGGAAGCCGATCTCATCCTGCATGTCCGCGACATGTCCGATCCCGACAACCAGGCTCAAAGCTCCGACGTGATGCGCATTCTCGGCGACCTCGGTATCGATGAGGCCGAAGCGGAGAAGCGGCTGATCGAGGTCTGGAACAAGATCGACCGGCTGGAGCCTGAGGTGCACGACACGATGGTGCAGAGGGCGGCCGGCGCCAGCAACGTCGTCGCGGTTTCGGCCGTCAGCGGCGAGGGCGTCGACACGCTGATGGATGAGATCAGCCGCAGGCTCTCCGGCGTGATGACCGAAACGACGATCCGGCTTCCCGTCGACAAGCTGGCGCTGCTGCCCTGGCTCTACGACCACGCGATCGTCGACGGCCGCGAGGACAATGAGGACGGCTCGATCACCCTCGACCTGCGGCTGTCGGAAACCGAAGCCACCGAACTCGAGCGCCGCATCGGCAACGGCCCGAAGCCGGCGAAAGAGGATTGGGAGCGGTAGGCGCGCGTTTGGTACTAAGTCGCCGATGGCAGGCGATTTTAGCCCCACCCTCCGTCATCCTCGGTTCAAGGCCGAGGATGACGGAGAGTGGGGATAGCTTCTCGCCAAACCCGGCCTGACCTACCTAGCCACGAGCGCTCTTTCAATCGCCTTGGCCGCCTGCCAGATTTCCTCCATCCGCTCCAGCGTCGCATCCTCCAGCGTCTCGCCTTCCGCTTCAAGAACCTCCTCTATATGATTGAAGCGGCGCCGGAATTTCGTATTCGTTCCGCGCAGCGCCTGCTCCGGATCGGCCTTCACATGGCGGCCGATATTGACGACCGCGAAGATCAGGTCGCCGAGTTCGTCGCTGACCTTCGCGTGGTCTCCCTCTCGGAGTGCGGCCCGCAATTCGCCGATCTCCTCCTCGATCTTGTCGAGGATCGGCTCGGGCGCCGACCAGTCGAAGCCGACCTTGGCGGCGCGTTCCTGCAGCTTCAGCGCTTCGGTCAGCGCCGGAAAGCTACGCTGCACCGAGCCCAGGAACCCGCTCCTGAAATCCTCGGTGATCCCCCGCTTAGCCCGCCGCTCGGCCCGCTCGCGTTTCTCCGCCTGCTTGATCTCGTCCCACTGCCTCTTCACCGCGTCCGGGGTATCGGCTTCCGAGCGGGCAAAGACATGCGGGTGGCGGCGGATCATCTTGGTGGTGATGGCGTTGACCACGTCGCCGAAGGAAAATTCGCCGGCCTCCTCGGCCATGCGGGCATGGAAGACCACCTGCAGCAGCAGGTCGCCCAACTCGTCGCAGAGATCGTCCATATCGCCGCGCTCGATCGCGTCCGAGACCTCATAGGCCTCTTCGATCGTATAGGGCTTGATCGTCTGGAAATTCTGCTCGATGTCCCAGGGGCAGCCGGTTTCTGGATGGCGCAGCGCCGCCATGATCTCGATCAGCCGCGAAATGTCTTTGGAAGGTTCCATGGTGCCTCGGTTCGGCGGCCGTAATTGAGCGGCCTTAGTTCAGCGGAATGTCGTTGGCGCTCTTCGACGACTGGTAGGTGGAAGACAGCGCGTCGTAGCGCGCCTTGATGCGGGCGGTCTGCGCCTCCAGCGCCGTCTTCCGGGAAATCTCCTCGGTTTCGATCAGATCGGCGATGGCAAAACTGTTCCAGAAGGCGTTCTGCCTGCGATAGCCGCCGGGTTCAAGCCCGAAGACCTCCTTCAGGATCTTGAGATCATGCGGAATGGCGAAGGCATCGCGGGAATCCTCATGACTGAAAAAATAGTAGAAATTGTCGAACCCAGCCCAGGTGATCGCCGACATGCACATGGTGCAGGGTTCGTGCGTCGAAAGGAAGATCAGCTCCTTGGTCGCCGGCTTGCCACCAAGCTCGTAGAACCGCTTCAGCGTATGCACCTCGCCATGCCACAGCGGATTATCGAGCTCGTTATTGGTCTCGGCGACAACGAGTGACAGATCGGATTTGCGCAGGATCGCCGCGCCGAACACCTTGTTGCCCGAGGACACGCCGCGTTCGGTCAGCGGCAGGATATCGTCTTCGATGACCGAGAGCAGGCGGGCAGCGATGGTCTTGTCGGGCATTGGTGTCTCCGGTTTTTCTTCCAGTCTATCGTCTTGGCGGCGCGAGTGAAATGCGACAAACGCCGGTGGACGCCGTTTGTCACAGGCTTTACACTGCACCGCAACAAAGAGAGTGGGAACAGGTGGGTCTCGTCAGCACGGTTGACTTTTCTCAAATCGCCGGAGGCGCGAGCAAAAGAATACGCGCTTGCCGAGGCTTTCGAATTTCTGTTCCTTCAATCGCTTGTCGATCACGGGCATATTCTGGCAACTTCGAAGTGGATTGATGATGTCTCCCAAGACTGAGCAGCTTTCGGTATTTCCAGCCTTCTTTCGCGTGGAAGGCCAGAAGACGGCTGTCTTCGGCAATGGCGACGAGGCCTTCGCCAAGGTGCGGCTGCTGCTCAACACCCGGGCGCAGGTCGTTGCCTATGCCGAGCGGCCGGAAGCCGATTATCATGCCTTCCTGATCGCCAACCGCATCGAGACGGTGCGCACCGGCTTCTCTGCCGGCCAGGTAGAGGGAGCGGCCCTTGTCTTTGCCGCCACCGGCAATGAAGCTGAAGATCGCCGGATCGTCGATGCTGCCCGGGCTGTAAGAATTCCGGCTAACGCCGTCGATCAGCCGGATTACTGCGATTTCTTCACGCCGGCGCTCGTCAACCGCGCTCCCGTCGCCGTTGCGATCGGCACTGAAGGTGCGGGACCGATTCTGGCGCAGATGATCCGCGCCCAGATCGACCAGCTTCTTTCTCCTTCGCTCGGGCGTCTGGCCGCGCTGGCGACCAATTATCGCAAATCAGTCGAACAGATTGTTCCGCGTGGCGTTTCCCGCCGGGTCTTCTGGCACCGCTTCTTCTCCGGCCCGGTTGCCGACGCGGTCGCCAATGGCAACCTGCCGCAGGCCCACAACGCCGCCGACCGGCTGCTCGCTTCGATGGACAAGGTTGCCGGCCATGTCTGGCTGGTCGGCGCAGGTCCTGGGGCTGAGGATCTGCTGACGCTGCGCGCCCAGCGCGTAATGATGGAAGCCGATGTCATCGTTTATGACGCGCTCGTGCCGCAGGCGATCGTCGATATGGGCCGCCGCGACGCCGAGCGGCTTTCCGTCGGCAAGCGCAAAGGCTGTCATTCGAAGTCGCAGGAAGAGATCAACGAGCTGCTCATCGAACTCGGCCGTCAGGGCAAGCGCGTCGTCCGTCTGAAATCCGGTGATCCGCTGGTCTACGGCCGGGCGGGGGAAGAGATGGCCGCGTTGCGCGCCGCCGGCGTCACCTATGAGGTCGTGCCCGGCATCACCTCGGCCTTCGCCGCCGCTGCCGATTTCGAGCTGCCGCTGACGCTGCGCGGCCTCGCTTCCTCGCTCGTCTTCACCACCGGCCACGATCTCACCGGCGACGTGCTGCCCGATTGGGCAAGCCTCGCAGTCTCCGGCGCGACGATAGCCGTTTATATGGGCCGCACGGTCGCCGCCTCGGTCGCCGAGCGGCTGATGCAGGCCGGCATTCCCTCCGAGACCACGGTTGCCGTTATCGAGAATGCCAGCCGCACTGATCGCCGCCTGCTGCATGGCACGCTCGCCGACCTGCCCGACCTGCAGCATCGCAACGAGCTCACCGGGCCTGTCATGGTCATTATCGGCGATGCGGTCGCCGGCGCCAATTTCGAACTGTCCGAGCCGCTGGTGCGCGAGAACGCCCGGCTCGAGGAATTTGCAAGGAGCTGAATATGGTAGACAAGGTCCTGACCGCCAACCGGCTGACGGACGGCATTGCCGTCTGGCTGGATGCCAACGGCAAATGGTCGACCTCGCTGCAGGAGGCGCTTGTTGCTCGTCACAACGAAGCCGTCGAAGCCTTGGAAGCCATTGGCAAAAAATCCTATGCCGACAATGAGGTCGTTGACGTGGCCGTCGTCGACGTCCAGGAAACCAATGGCATTCTCTGGCCGCTTCGCCTTCGCGAGCGCATCCGCGCGCAAGGGCCGACCATGGAATATGCGCCGGGCTATGCTCCTGCCGATCCCGAATTTATTGCAGTCTGAGGAAGACGATGTACCGTTACGACGAATTTGATCATGCCTTTGTCAGCGAGCGCGTCGAGCAGTTCCGCGACCAGGTTCAGCGCCGCCTTTCCGGCGAGCTTGCCGAGGATGCGTTCAAGCCGCTGCGCCTGATGAACGGCGTCTACCTGCAGCTTCATGCCTATATGCTGCGCATCGCCATTCCCTACGGCACGCTGAGCGCCCGCCAGCTGCGCATGCTCGCCCATATCGCCCGCACTTATGACCGCGGGTATGGCCACTTCACCACGCGCCAGAACCTGCAGTTCAACTGGCCGAAGCTGTCGGAAATCCCCGATGCACTGGCCGACCTGGCGAGCGTCGAAATGCACGCGCTGCAAACCTCGGGCAACTGCATCAGAAACGTCACGGCAGACCACTTCGCCGGTGCCGCCGCCGACGAGATCGCTGACCCCAGGCCCTATGCGGAAATTCTGCGCCAGTGGTCGTCCGTCCACCCGGAATTCTCTTTCCTGCCGCGCAAGTTCAAGATCGCCGTCACCGGCGCGGAGCGCGACCGCGCCGCCATCCAGGTCCATGATATCGGCCTGCACCTGAAGAAGAATGACAAGGGTGAAATCGGCTTTGCCGTCTATGTCGGTGGTGGCCAGGGCCGCACGCCGATGATCGCCAAGTTGATCCGCGACTTCCTGCCGGAGGAAGACCTGCTCTCCTACACCACGGCGATCGTGCGTGTTTACAATCTGCACGGCCGGCGCGACAACAAGTACAAGGCCCGCATCAAGATCCTCGTGCATGAGACGGGTGCCGAGGAGCTGGCGCGTCAGGTGGAGGCCGAATTCGCCGCACTCAGGGATAGCGAGCTCAAGTTGCCGGAACAGGATGTCGAGGCGATCGCCGCTTATTTCGCGCCACCGGATCTTCCCGAGCGAGCCGAGGGCTGGGAAAACCTCGCCCGCTGGAAGAAGGCCGATCCGGCTTTCGCCCGCTGGGTTCAGCAGAATGTGCAGCCGCACAAGAACCCCGATTACGGCATGGTGACGATCTCGCTGAAGCCGATCGGCGGCATTCCGGGCGACGCCACCGATGCGCAGATGGATGCCATCGCCGATCTTGCCGAGGAATATGCCTTCGACGAAATCCGCGTCAGCCACGAGCAGAACCTCATTCTGCCGCATGTGGCGCTGGCCGATCTCGAAGCCGTGTATCGCGGCCTCGTCGCCATCAATCTGGCCGAAGCCAATGCCGGCCTGATCACCGATATCATCGCCTGTCCGGGGCTGGATTATTGCGCGCTCGCCAATGCGCGCTCCATCCCCGTGGCGCAGGAAATCTCCCGCCGCTTCGGCAGTCCCGAACGCCAGGCCGAGATTGGCGAGCTGAAGATCAAGATCTCCGGCTGCATCAATGCCTGCGGCCACCACCATGTCGGCCATATCGGCCTGCTCGGTGTGGAGAAGAAGGGCGCCGA
This sequence comes from Rhizobium bangladeshense, assembly GCF_017357245.1. Lineage (NCBI taxonomy): Bacteria > Pseudomonadati > Pseudomonadota > Alphaproteobacteria > Hyphomicrobiales > Rhizobiaceae > Rhizobium > Rhizobium bangladeshense. The sequence continues at coordinate 2,074,373 of NZ_CP071612.1, forward strand.
ACTCTACCAGATCACACTTGGCGGTTCGGGCGACGAACATACCTCTATCGGCGAGATCATCGGCCGCGGCTTTGAGCCGGACCGGGTGACGGATGCGATCGAGACGATCGTCGACACCTATCTCGGGCTGCGGCTTGATCCATCCGAAACCTTCCTGGCGGCCTATCGCCGCGTCGGGCCGCAGCCTTTCAAAGATGCGCTCTACGGCTCGGCCGCCGAAGCGGCCTAAGGAGGGGTGTGATGACGAAGATTTGGAGAGAATCCGGTTTTGTCGAGAACGATCCGTGGGTGATCGAAACCGACGAGGTGAAGGCGACCGGCGAGCAGAAGCCGCTGCTCAGTGTCGATGAGCTGATCGCCAAGGCCGATGAGAGCAATGATGTCGGCCTCGGCGTGCTGATCAAGCCGGCCGACGACGTGCGCCGGCTTGAGCCCTATCTCTATCGCCTGGAAATCGTGGCGGTCGCCTTTCCGGCTTTTAACGACGGCCGCGCCTTCAGCCATGCCTCGCTGCTGCGTCAGCGCCTGGGTTACACCAATGAGCTGCGCGCCGTCGGCGACGTGCTGATCGACCAGATCCCGCTGATGCTGCGCGTCGGCATCGACAGCTTTGCAGTGACCAACGCCACGGCGCTGAAGCGGCTTGCCGAAAACCGTCTTCCGGCCATTCCCCATCATTATCAGCCGGCGGTGCGTGACGCCGAAGCCGGCAAGGGCTATAGTTGGCGCCGTCAGGCGAAGCCGGCCGCATAAGCGGCCGGTCCGCCTCTTACGATGGCGGAATGATAGCATGAAGACATTCGAAGTGGCGGTGATCGGCGGCGGTCTCGCCGGCACGATCGCCGCAATTGCTCTTGGCCGCGGCGGCCGCAGCGTGGCGCTGGTGGCTCCCGCTGCTGCAAAGGAGGACCGGCGCACCACGGCGCTGATGGATCAATCGATCCGCTTCCTCGATCGCCTGACGCTCTGGGAAAAGCTGCGCCCTGCCGCCGCTCCTCTCACCAGCATGCGCATCATTGACGGAACCGATCGGCTGCTGCGCGCGCCGACCACCACCTTCCGCGCCGCCGAGGTTGGCCTCGATGCCTTCGGCTATAATTTCCCCAACACGGCGCTGACCGAGATTCTCGAAGCGGCCGCGGCCGGCGAGGGCAATATCACCCGCTTCACGGACATGGCCGAATCGATCGACATCTCTGCCGAGAGAGTGTCGATCGCGCTTGCCGGCGGCGAGGTGCTGACGGCCGACTTTGCCGTCGGCGCAGACGGCCGCGGCTCGAAGCTACGCGAGGCGGCTGATATCGGCGTGCGCACCTGGTCCTATCCGCAATCGGCCATGGTGCTGAACTTCGCCCATTCGCTGCCGCATCAGAACATCTCAAGCGAATTCCACACCAAACACGGCCCCTTCACTCAGGTGCCGTTGCCGGGAAGCCGCTCCAGCCTCGTCTGGGTGCAGGATCCCGCCGAGGCGGCCGCGCGCCTGGAGTTGCCGCCGGCCGAACTGGGCTCACTTGTCGAAGCGCAGATGCACTCCATGCTCGGCAAGACAACCATCGAAGAAAGCGTCCAGGTCTGGCCGCTCTCCGGCATGATGGCTCATCGGTTCGGCAAGGGGCGCATCGCACTGATCGGCGAAGCCGCCCACGTCTTCCCGCCGATCGGGGCGCAGGGGCTGAACCTCAGCCTGCGCGATATCATGGTGCTCACCGACATCCTCTGCGACAGGGTGGAACTGCCGGTGCCGGCCGATGCCGGCGAAAGCTTCGACCGCCGCCGCCGCGCCGATATCATAACGCGCACGGCGAGTGTCGATCTTCTCAACCGCTCGCTGCTTTCCGATTTCCTCCCCGTTCAGATGCTGCGCGCCGCCGGCCTGCATATCCTCTCGGCCATTCCGCCACTGCGCAACCTCGTCATGCGCGAGGGCATCGAGCCCGGCCGGGGCTTCCGCGATATTCCGGATTCCTTAAAGGAAAAGCTGAAGCGGAAGAAGGCCTGAGCGGATCGCGATCAGCCAGAGCGAAACGCTCGCCACCGAAAGCACCGTCGTGATCAGGATCGTCGCCGAGGCGCGTTCCTGCCAGACGCCATATTGCTGGCCGATGACGAAGACATTGGTTGCCGTCGGCAGGCAGGCGAGCAGCACGGCCGCCTGGATCCAGACAGGCTCGAAACCGCCGATAACAGTCAGCGCCAGGAACACCGCGATCGGATGCAGGATCAGCTTCGCCGGCACGATATAGGAGATCTCGGCCGGAATCCGCTTGAGCGGCCTCAGAGCCAGCGTCACGCCCATGGCAAAGAGGGCGCAGGGAGCGGCCGCCTGTGCAAGGTAGTCGACGAGGCGCTGGAACGCCAGCGGCTGATCGATGTGGAAGGCGGCAACCGCAAAGCCTGCCGCCGTCGACAGGATGAAGGGATGGAGGCCCACCTTGCGGGCAATATCGGCGGCGAGTCGGCCGGGCGAGCGCTTGTCGTCGCCGGCTGCCGCCATCAGCGCCGGCGCCACGATGAAATGCAGCGCATTTTCGAAGCAGATGATCAGCGCCACCGGCACGGCAGCACCTTCGCCGAGCGCCAGCAGCGCCAGGCCCGGCCCCATATAGCCGATATTGCCGTAGGCGCCGGCAAAGGACTGGATGGTGCATTCATCAAGCGGATTGCCGCGCACGAAACGGCCGATGACAAAGAGAAGGATGAAGACCGCATAGGTCGCCGCGATATCGGTGACGATGAAATCGACCCGCGTCAGCTCTTCGATCGGCGTGCGCGAGACGAGCTTGAAGAACAGCGCGGGCAGGGCGGCATAGATGATGAAGGTATTCAGCCAGCCGAGCGCCTCGGCCGGCTGCTTCGTCGCCTTGGCGGCGGCATAACCGATCAGGATCAGGCCGAAGAACGGCAGCAGCAGGCTGATGATGTCGGCCAAGGGAAAGTCCGGTTTTTGTGGGATGGCTGGCGGGGAAGAATCTCTTCTAGCCGATTTGCATCAGGATCGGAAAGGTCTGCTGGAACCAGATCGCCACATCGCTGACCCAGCCGAACAGGAAGGCGAGGCCGGTCAGGATGAGGAAGACGCCCATCACCTTCTCCACCGTGCCGAGATGGCGGCGGAAGCGCGACAGGAAGCGCATGAAGGCGCCGGAAAAGCCGGCGGCGATCCAGAAGGGAATAGCAAGACCCAGCGAATAGATGGCGAGCAGCCCGGCGCCGGAGCCGACCGTCTCGCGCGAGGCGGCGACCCCGAGGATGGCGCCGAGCACCGGCCCGATGCAGGGCGTCCAGCCGAAGGCGAAGGCAAGGCCCATGACATAGGCGCCCGTCAACGTCGCCGGCTTGCCGCCGGCCTGGAAGCGCGCCTCGCGGGCGAGCAGCCCGATTCGGAAGAGGCCGAGGAAATTCAGCCCCATGACGATGATAACAAGCCCGCCGATCTTGGAGAGCAGATCGAGATGCTGGCGAAGCGCCATGCCGATGCTCGACGCACCGGCGCCGAGCGCCACGAAGACGGTGGCAAAGCCGAGCGTGAAGAGCAGTGCCGAGAAGAGCACGCCGCGCCTGGTATCGGGCGAGACCGCAACCGCGCCGCCGACGCGGAACTGTTCGACCGATATACCGGCCATATAGCAGAGATAGGGCGGGACGAGGGGGAGCACGCAGGGCGAAAGAAAGGATAGCGCCCCTGCTAACAACGCACTCCACAGGGAAATATCGGCAATCGACACGCATTCTCTCCGGCTGCAACCTGCGCCCTGTTCCTAGCGTCGCACGCCGCGGATTGCCAATCACCTTTTTGCGTGGGCGCGATTTGCGCCTGCGCAATGTGAATGTCCGCCGGAAGAAATCTGCCGATCATCGGAAAAAGCCAAATTTTTCGGTTGACCGCAATGGGTCACCTGCCTATGTTCCGCCCACTTCCAGCCGGGGTGTCTCACGCCCGCGGAGAGGGAGAGCGTAGCTCAGCCGGTAGAGCAACTGACTTTTAATCAGTAGGTCTCGGGTTCGAACCCCGACGCTCTCACCATAAAATCGTCAACGATCAACGGTTTAGATGAGGTAATTGGCGTAAAACTTTACCGCCAATTACCTTGATTTTGCGAATCATAGCGCAAACTTACGGCACACGATTGTCACACGGCACATGGAACGCCAACCGGCAAGGAGAGGCCGGCGGGCGCTCTTGTTGGGGGCCAAGGTTGGTGTTCGCGGCACTGCCGGTTAAAAATCGAAATACACTGTCACACCTGACCGACGACGATAGGGGTAATGGTCGCGATAGCCGTAATAGTCGCGACTGCCGTAGTACCGCGGACGATAGCACGAGCCGTAATACCGGCAGTCGCGGTGAGCGTACCGGTGTTTCTTCCAGTGGCCGTACGCATGTCCATTCCCATGACGACGGTAATGGACTAGATCGACGTCGGCGGCGTGCATTGCTACCGATTTCGGCACGACCATCGGCGTGGCGTTTAGCGGCAGGGCGAAAGATGCAGACAAGACCATGGCTGCAAGTGAGGAAAAAAGCATCTTCATCGGCGCATCCTTTCAGGCTGCGATTCTGGGTTAATAAGCATTAACCTCCGATGAACGGCTGCGTGCTTGAAGGAAGACCGGCCGGCGCGCTGCTCGTGTGGGCGCAGGTGGTGCTCGCGCCGGTTGACTACGTCAGCGAAGCTGGGGATGTTGCGTGGACCTGTCTGCGCACTCGGGCTAGCGGAAAACATACCCGCGGAGGTCGCCAGGGCACTACTCTGGGATGATTCGGGAAGGCTCCATCACCGCTGAACGATAACCCGGGTCCCCGGCTGGACCATATCGTAAAGCTCCTCGACATCCTCGCGGTACATCCGGAAGCATCCGCTTGATGCATTGGTGCCGATGGAGGAGGGGTCGTTGGTGCCGTGGATGCGGAGCAGTCCGCCGGCAAGGTAGATTGCGCGGGTTCCAAGCGGATTTGCTGGCCCGGGTTTCACCACTGCCGGGAGCCTTGGGTTCTTCTGGCGCATGCTGGCTGTTGGCCGCCATTCGGGATGCATGCGTTTCGACACGACGCGCGTTGTGCCGTACCATTGTTTGCCTTCGCGGCCGACGGCGATGGGGTAGGCAAACTGCTCACCCTCTGACGTCGTGTAGATAAGAGTGTGCTCACGCGTGGCGATGACGATGGTTCCTCTTCCAATTCGCGTCGATGGCTCCCGACGTTCTTGAAAGGGTTCACGATAACCAGGGTCTGGCTCGTAGAAGGGAGGAGGGGGATAGGGGCTGTAAGGGTCATCATAGCCGTAGCCATCGTATTCGTCGTATCCATCATACGGCGCGTAAACTTGGGCTTGGGCATGCACCGCTATCACAAACAGGGCCGCCGCAAGGAGAAGCAGCAATCTCATTCTTCGCATCCGCTTGTCATACAATCATGATTGGGCCGAATTCTATGGCGGCACTATGGCGGGGTAGCTCTCGATCTGGCGGTGATCTTTCGTCGCTCCCGTTCTCCGCTGAGTTCGCGCATCCTGCCCACCACCCCCGACGCTTCCAGCAAATGGCTGCGATCGGTGATGTGTTTTTTGCTGAGCGAGCCTTCACAAAGCTCAAGGACTGAGGTGCCTCGCCACACGCCTCGACAGATGCGCCCACATCTTCTTCTCGGCCAACTGCATCGCAGCCGCCGTCAACTTCCGGGGCAAATCAATGAGCCCCGAGCCTAAACCCTGCCCAGATGCTTCGGCCAGAATTCCTGGTGGACTTTGGCGGCTTCGTCTTCGAGTTCCGTCGGGCCAACCACAGTGACGGTACGCGCGCCGGTCTGCAACACGGCCCGGCTGGGTACGTTCAACCCAATCCCAGCAATCTCGCCGAGCCGCGTTTCGGAGCACGCAAACACCATACGTCCGATCCCCGACCAGTAGATCGCCCCGGAGCACATCGCACAGGGCTCAGTGCTGGTGTAGAGTGTGCAGTCGGCGAGAAAAGCTGGGTCGTAGTGCTGCGCCGCCAGTTTGACCAGGTTCATCTCGGCGTGGTTTGTCATATCGTGGCCGGTGAAGACGCTATTTTCGGCGCGCAGGATGACTTCGCCGTCCTTGACCAGGACCGAGCCAAACGGTTCGTCGCCGTTTGCGACTGCGGATTTCGAGAGCGCAATCGCCTCGCGCAAAAACGGCTCGTGATCTTCCATGAGAACCCCAAGGTTAGAGCGAATGATCTTCCCTCGGATTGGATGGATTTCCAAGCGCCGAAAATCAGATTCATCGCCTTCCGTGCAGATGCCGACGGGCAGCCCCAGACTTTCATTTTCGGAACCAAAAGCGCCCGCATCGACTTTGACCCTGAGTTACCTTGGAGGTCCCCCTGATGGACAGAACACCGAAAACGGCCATCCGCGGAATGATGTCGTATGTGCTCGCCCTTCTCGTCCTCGGCATACTGGCGGGCGCCGTTTACACGATCTACGGCCATCCTACCGATCCATCGGAACCACCAGCGGCTGAGAGCATCCCGCAGAAGGCGCCGGCTCCGCAGTGAGGGCGAGGTCGCCGTTCGAGAACGAATGGTGGAAGGGAAAGCATTCTGCCGGATCCGGCGCCCACCCGGTCGGGTCGTGTTGAAGCGCCCCCGCTCCACCGCCAGATACTGCGCAAGCGGCGACCAACAGGGCTTTGGAAAGCAAGGCAGAAATTCTGTCGCAAGTCCTTCCCACCAGTAGAGAGCTATATTTATAGGGGGAACAACTTGCGACTGGGTGAAGTCGGCACCCAAGCAGGTATCACGAAATAGACGAGAGTCAGCTGGACCAGGTCGGCCCGCTATGGCGGATTTTGCGCTCGGGCAGTGTGAACAGAGGAGTTCGCGGATGAGAGACCATGCGGTCGTCATATCAGGGGGAGGGCCGACGGGGCTGATGCTGGCGGGTGAACTCGCCTTGGCGGGCATCGATGTCGCGATCGTCGAACGGCGCGAGAACCAGGAGATCGTCGGTTCGCGTGCCGGCGGTCTGAGTTCGCGCACGCTCGAGGTTCTCGACCAGCGCGGCATCGTCGATCGGTTCCTGGCGGAGGGGCAAATCGCCCAGGTCACCGGATTTGCGGTCACGCGGCTTGACATCAGCGACTTCCCGACGCGGCACAATTACGGGTTGGCCCTGCGGCAGAAGCATATCGAGCGCATCCTGGCCGGCTGGGTCGGTGAGCTGCCGGTGACGGTCCTCCGCGGCCGCGAACTGACCAGTTTCGTGCAGGATGAGACCGGCGTCACCCTCGAACTTTCCGATGGGTCGTCGCTGCGCGCGGGCTATCTCGTCGGCTGCGACGGCGGCCGCAGTCTGGTTCGCAAGATGGCCGGCATCGCCTTTCCGGGATCGGATGCGACGACCAGCAATATTCTCGCCGAGGCAGAGATGAAGGAGGAGCCGCCGCTCGGTGTCCATCGCACAGCGCTCGGCATGCATGCCTTCGGCCGCGAGGAATATGAAATCCGCGACGGCAAGGTGATTTTCGCCAGTGAAGGTCCGATCAACGTCATGGTCCCGGAAAAGACGGCCGGCGGCACAGGCGAGCCGACGCTTGATGATCTCAGGCAAGCGCTCATTGCCGCCTGCGGAACCGATTATGGAATCCACGGCCCGAAGTGGATCTCCAGGTTCACCGACATGTCGCGGCAGGCGGAGATCTACCGCAAGGGCAGGGTTCTGCTGGCAGGTGACGCCGCCCATGTGCATTCTCCGGTCGGCGGGCAGGGGCTCAATACCGGTGTGCAGGATGCCGTCAATCTCGGCTGGAAGCTGGCCCAGGTGGTGAAGGGCATATCGCCCGAGGCCCTGCTCGACACCTATCATGCCGAGCGCCATCCGGTCGCCGCCCGTGTGCTGCGCACGACGATGGCGCAGGTCGCGTTGCAACGGACCGATGATCGCACCGAAGCCCTCAGAGACGTCGTGTTGGAACTGCTTGGCCTGGAGGAGGCGCGCAAGACGATCGCCGCCGAGATGTCCGGACTTGCCATTCGTTACGACCTCGGCGAGGGGCACCCGCTGCTCGGCCGCCGCATGCCCGACCTCGACCTGGTCACGACGGACGGCCCCTTGCGTGTCTTTGCGCTGCTGAAAGATGCAAGACCGGTGTTGTTGAACCTTGGGTCGCGCGGTAGCGTCGACACCGGGCCATGGTCAGATCGCGTGCCTCTGGTCCATGCGAGCTATGACGGGCCATGGGAGTTGCCGGCGCTGGGGGCGGTCGCAGCGCCGAGTGCGGTGTTGATCCGGCCGGACGGATATGTGGCCTGGTTGGGCGAGGGGCACCGGAATGGCCTGGACGCAGCGATGAGCACCTGGTTCGGGCCGCCCCGCTGACAGGCGAAAAAGCCGCTGAGCTAGGCGGCCAGCGAAATCGGCGCGCCGTCCGGCATCGGTTTGCCGCGGCGCTCCCACGTCCGGCGGCTGATGCCGAACGCCTCCCAGGGTCGGGTCTGGCTGAAGGCGTTGGCGAGATAGTCGGCTCTGGAAATTGCGCCGGCGCCCCGCCGCTGCTCCTCTTTCCGGCATCGGTCGCGCTGGCGTCTCTTTGCCTTCTGCAGCTTTTCTCTTTTCGCCTTCGGCACGTCGAAGGCGCCGATGGTGCGAATACCGAGCGTGCTGCGTTCGGCATAACTCAGATGCAGGGCGTGGGCGAGCGCGTCTGCGGACAGGGGAGAAAAGCGCAGCTTTGTCCTCTCGTAAATGACTTCCTCTATGGCGGCCTTCCCGGCCCAGGGCAACCATCGCGCCGCCCAGCCGAGTACCACCTCGACAAACCCTTCCCCGAATTCGACAAAAGCGAGGCTGGCGATCACCTCGACATAGATCAGGGCGTCATCCGCCTCCGGCACGATCTCGCCATGACGATGCCGGATCAATTTTTCGATCTCGCGCATCCGGCCGCGAAAATGGTTCCAGCGGCCGCCCCGCATGCGGCGCTGCACGGATTTGTAACCGAGGAGACAATCGCCGATTTTGATCGCGGTAATGTCCCGTGCAAGACCGGCTTCCTCAGCCCGCCCTGCCGATCGACACTGTTCATCCGCGCCGACGAGACGATCCATCGTTTCTCCTTTGCGATCTGCCTCATGAGGCCGAAACGACTGGTTGTAGCGGAAGTCGAGGGGGTGATGTTCACTTTTTGTTTGCGGTTTCCACCGATTTTCGCAGTGGTGATGCAACGCAGTAACGGATGATCCGAATACCAGATTTCCGGTTGCGGTGATCCCGAGCGAACGGGAGACGAGTGGCACCTCCAAACCCGTTGATTTCTATTGGGAACGACCCGTGTTATCATCCGTCTACCGACGTCATAAGCCGGGTTGCCGGCACAGAGACTGGTCCGATGAGCGAAATGGACGTTCTTTTTGCCAGCCTGCGACAGGCGGCTGACCCGCAGACGGTCGAGTGCATCGAAAACGTCGTCAGGCATGGCGCCGATCACGATCTCAACCGCATCAATGCGCTCGCCTTCGCCGATAAGCATCATCTCGATGAAGAAAAAACCATCGCCGCCTTCCTGCATGCGGCCCGGATCGGCGCATTCGAGATGACCTGGAATGTGCTTTGCCCGGGATGCGGCGGCGTCCTTGACAGCGGGGCAACCCTCAAGGGGGTCAATCAGGACACCTATCATTGTGCCCTCTGTGCGGCCGGATACGAACCGACCCTCGACGAGATGGTCGAGGTCACCTTCACCGTCAGTCCGCGCGTGCGCAGGATCGCCGCCCACGAGCCCGACCGGCTGCCTCCGCTCGAATACTACCGGCAGATTTTCTTCAGCTCCGGCGTCGACTTGCCGGAGGATCTGGAAGCGAAGTTCGACCGCATCCTGCTGGAGATGATCGAGCTCGCGCCGGGGGAGAAGGCGTTCGTGTCGCTGCAGTTGCCGGCGCAATTCGTCATCATCTTCGACGCGGTGACGCATTCGGCCCAGTTCATCGACGTGCAGGGGGAACACACTGATGAACGCCAGAATCTCTCGATGGTCATCAGCCGGGGACATGCGCTGAACGAAACCGTGACGATGCGCCCCGGCTTGCTGCGGCTCACTCTCGAGAACCATACCGATCGCCGGGTGGTGCCGAATGTCTGCGTGGCGGGGGATGACCTGCACCACCTCCTGGGTCGCAGGCGGGCATTTCTGACAGCCAAGCGGTTGCTGACGAACCAGAGCTTCCGCGACATCTACAGGACCGATACGCTCGACGTCGACCAGCGCCTCAAGATCACCAGCCTAACGTTCCTCTTCACCGATCTCAGGGGCTCGACGGCGCTTTACGAACGTGTCGGGGATCTTGCCGCGTTCGATCTGGTGCGGGCGCATTTCCGCGTTCTTCACGAGATCGTTGCAACCGAAGCCGGAGCTGTCGTCAAGACGATCGGCGATGCCGTGATGGCGACTTTTCCGAGCCCGGACCGGGCGGTGGCGGCGGCGCTGAGGATGCGGGAGGCGATGCGCCGGCTGAATGCCGAACACGGCAGCGACGACCTCCTCCTGAAGATCGGCATCCACGAGGGACCGTGCCTCGCCGTCAACTTGAACGACAGGCAGGACTACTTCGGCCAGACGGTCAATATCGCCTCCCGCGTCCAAAGCCTTGCCGACCCTAATGTGATCATGACGACCGAGGCGATCGTCGAAGATATCAATGTCTCGGAGATCCTGCGCGACAGCGGCATCACATCGGCCTCGCGGATGGCGGAGCTTCAGGGCATCGGCAGGGAAGTCAGGATCTTCGCCCTGTCGTGATGCATTTCCGCTTAACGCAGGGATGCAGCCGGAAGTGCGTTCGCGCATTGGCGTTGCGGCAAAGATCGACACGCGGCTTTGCATTGCCGCACCTCGTCTCTTATTGGGTGCTGATCATGGCCGCCGACATGACAGCGGGATCATTCCAGCACGGGCCGCCAGCGAGTGGTTTTGCAGTTGGGGGCGGAGACCGCCGGAACATCTGACTTTCCCCAAAATCCCACATCTTCTGCCGTCTCGCCGATGCAATGATGATTGAACAGATCGAGACAATGATCTCGGGAGACTTGCATGAGCAAGAGCGGCTGTCTTGGTTGGATATGCCGCTCGACGTTCGAACATGCAGCGTTTCGGATCCTGTCTGGCGGGTTTGGGGAGCCAAAGGCCCGTGGCTGAAGCTTGAGAACAAAGAGGCCATTCATGCAAACGCTGCTGCTTAACAAAGAGGACGTCGGCAGTCTGATCCGCATGCGCGAGGTCATCGGTGCAGTCGAAGACGCCTACAAAGCCTTCAACAGCGATCAGGTGGTGCAGCCCGATTATATCGGAATACATCTCCCGTCACCTCGCGGGGAAATGGACTTCAAGCTTGGCTACAACAAGGCCAGTGAAGTGATCTCCATGAAGGCATCTTCCGGAGGTTTCGTCGATAACCCGACGGCTCATGGGGTGCCCAGCGGCATGGGTACGATCCTCCTGTTCGATGCGAGAAGCTGCGCGCTGACCTGCGTCATGGACGGGAGCCTGATCACCGGCCTCCGAACCGGAGCTGCCGGAGCTGTCTCCGTGAAAGCATTGGCGCGGCAAAACGCCAGGACAGTCGCTTCAATCGGGACTGGAAACCAGGCGAGAATGCAGATCCGGGCGATCAGTGAGATCATGACGATTGAAAAGATCCATGCCTGGGACAGCCATCCGGATACGCTTGCCAGATACAAGGAGGATATCGAGAGCGAGTTCGGCATTTCCGTCGTCACGGCGAATTCCAAAAGGGAAGCCGTTGAGCACGCCGATATCCTGGTTACGACCACTCGTGGGAAAGGGTCGCTTGTGGAAGCGGATTGGATCAAGGCCGGCACGCACATCGTTGCTATCGGCACCGATCAGCGGGGTAAACAGGAACTCGATCCTGAGATATTCAGGAACGCCAAGGTGGTCGTCGATTCAATGGCGCAGTGCGCCGAGAAGGGTGAGACCTGGCATCCGTTGAACAGAAATATCATCGCCAAAGACGACATTCATGGAGAGATCGGGGAGATCTTGCTGGGTAGAAAGCCGGGCAGAGAAGATGATGACGAGGTCACCATTTTCGACTCCACGGGAATGGCTATCCAAGACAATGTTACGGCAAGCAGGATTTACCGGAACGCAATAGAGAAGGGCGTCGGAACGTTCTTCGAATTCTTCAGATCCTGACATGGGGATCATGCGCTCTACCGGTCGCCTTGCAGGCAAAGCCAAGACCTTGCCTCACAAATCAACCATCGATCAGCGCTTTGCGCCATGTTCGGAAGAATGTCGGCCTGACCGCGGAGAGGCGAGGAGCATCATGCGCAACTACCCAACCATTCAGGACATTGGCGAAGCCCGGGAAAGGCTGAAGCCCCACATCAGGCACACGCCGCTGCTGCGTGCGGAGAAAATAGAGAAAGCTGTTGGCTGCCAGCTCTATCTCAAGCCTGAGACGCTGCAGATCACTGGCGCGTTCAAAATCCGCGGCGCTCTCAACAAGGCGCTTTCGCTTCCGCGAGAAGAGATTGCAAACGGCGTCATCGCCAGTTCGTCCGGCAACCACGCCCAAGGGCTTTCCTACGCTGCGAGGATGCTCGGCGTGAAAGTGATCCTGGTGCTCCCGGTCACCACGCCGAAAATCAAGATCGCCAACACGCGGGCGCTCGGCGCGGAAGTCATTCTATTTGACGGTGATACCGCCGCCAGATGGAAAAAGGTCTACGAAATCGCCGAGGAAAACAACTACGCGACCATTCACGGGTTTGAGGATCCCGTTGTCATGGCCGGGCAAGGCACGATCGGATGTGAGATACTGGAGGATCTGGACAATGTGGATACGGTCATCGTGCCCATCGGTGGCGGGGGGCTTATCTCGGGGATCGCCACCGCTATAAAGGAAACGAAACCTTCGGTGCGCATCGTCGGCGCCGAGCCGGCCCTGACGCCGAAGTATTTTCACAGCCGGATCAATAAGGAACGCACATCGTTCCCATTGCGAAATACCATCGCCGACGGCTTGCGAATAAGTGTACCAGGTCAGAACCCCTATCCGATTATCGAAAAATACGTGGACGAGATCGTGCTTGTTGATGACGACCATATCATCGCAGGCATGCGCAGCCTGGCTAAGGATGCGAAGCTCATCGCTGAACCGGCCGCATCGATCGGTATCGGAGCCTTACTCGCCGGCTCGATAGAAGTCAGGCCGGATGAAAATGTCTGTGCTGTTTTGACTGGCGGGAACTGGGACTTGTTCGACCTGGCCGAGATATACCGGACTGCCGAGTAGTAGGGCGCCAAGGTTGCCGTAGGAGGACAGGATCGCGCCGTCGACGCCTCACCGGCGGCCTCAGCCCGGAAAAGCTCGACAGCAGCGCCATTGCCGTCATCCGGGGACAAGCCCGAGCCTGACGCAAAGAGAGGGTGAACCTTGTCAGCCGTCTGAATGCCGGGGCGTCGGCCCCGGCATTGCGGTTTAGGCCACCAGGCCCTTGGTCAGTTCCAGTGCCTGCCGTTCGAACAGCCGGCGATAGATGCCGTTGTTGAGCCGGATTAGCGCCTGGTGGTCGCCCTCTTCGACGATCTTGCCCTTGTCGAAGACCAGCAGCCGATCCAGCGCCCGCACCGTGGACAGCCGATGGGCAATCACCAGCGTGGTGCGGCCGTCCATCAGGCGTTCCATCGCCTGCTGGATCTGCACTTCGCTCTCGCTGTCGAGGCTCGACGTCGCCTCGTCCAGGATCAGGATGGGTGCATCAGCGAGGAAGGCGCGGGCGATGGCGACACGCTGGCGCTCGCCGCCCGACAGCTTGACGCCGCGTTCACCGACCATCGTCTCGTAGCCCTTCGGCAGGTTCATGATGAAGTCGTGCGCATTGGCCTGTTTTGCCGCCTGCTCGATCTCGCGCCGTGAGGCGTTCGGTCTGCCATAGGCGATGTTTTCCGCCAGCGTCCGGTGGAACAGGATCGGCTCCTGCTGCACGATGGCGATCTGGCCGCGCAGGCTTGATTGCCTGATCTCGGCGATGTCCTCCCCGTCGATACGGATCGACCCCGAGTTCACGTCATAGAGCCGCTGGATGAGCTTGACGAAAGTGGTCTTGCCCGAGCCCGAATGACCCACAAGGCCGACGCGCTCGCCCGGCATGATGGTGACTGAAAAGTCCTCATAAAGCGGATTGGGATGGGCGCCATACTGGAAGGTGACGCCATCGAAGACGATCTCGCCCGCGCCGATCGCGATCGGCTTGGCGTTCGGCTTGTCCTCGATGCCGAGCGGCATCTTGTCGAGCAGCACCAGTTCCTCCATGTCGTTGACGGCCCGCTGCAGGTTGCGGATGTCCTGGCCGACATTGCGCAGATAGCCTTGCAGAACGAAGAACATCGCCAGCACGAAGGTGATGTCGCCGGGGCTCGCCAGCCCCTGACGCCACATGATCAGGCCCGTTCCCAAAATGCCGGCCTGCATGGACACCATCATGAAGCCCTGGATCGTGCCGCTCGACGTGCCGCGCTTCCATGTTCTGCGTGTGCGGCTGTCCCATTTGGCCAGCACGTGGCCCAAACGGGCCTCTTCGCGGTTTTCCGCGCCGAAGGCCTTGACCACCGAATTGCAGCTGATTGCATCCGCCAGCGCACCGCCGAGCTTGGTGTCCCAGGCATTGGCAAGTCTTGCCGCTGGCGACACGAAGCCCATGGAAAGTGCTACAGTCACGCCGATATAAAACAGCGACCCAGCACTGACGATCAGGCCCATGATCGGCCAGTAGCTGCCGAGCACGATGCTGGCGCCGAGAAGCATGACGATGGACGGCAGCAGAGCGACCAATAGCACGTCGTTGAGCAAGTCGAGCGCCCACATGCCGCGAGTGATCTTGCGCACCGTCGAACCGGCAAAGCTGTTGGCGTGCCAGTCGGTCGAGAAACGCTGCACCTTGTGGAAACCGTTATTGACCACATCGGCCATGATGCGCAGCGTTAGCCGGATGATGGCGTTGAAGATGAACCAGCGCAGCACGACGCTGGTGAGGCCGAGCACCACGACGACGACGAAGGCGCTGAGCGCATCATCGACGGCATTGCCGTCTGCAATGGCATCGACGATCCGGCCGGAAAACACCGGAACCATGACCTCGGCCAGAGTGCTGGCGGCAACCAATACAATGATAACGCCCACCAGCGCTGGCCGGTGGCTCCAATGATGAAAAACAAAGCCGAGCACGTGACGATAGGCATCGGCGCGGAAATCGAGCTTCTTGCGAGTCATTTTAGCCAGTCCGGCCCTAGCGGAAACCGGTCCTCAAAATCGAGAGTTAAAAAGGCACAGCCCGCGCGGAAGACGAAGTAATGCTGTCAGATCAATCGGGCTATGAAGGAAGAGAAAACCGCATGTCGCGCACTCGTAAGGCGGGTCGCGAAGAGATATGACCTAGCGTCGGGACATACCATATGGGGAGGTTTCGATGATTGATGCTGTCATTCAACGCCTCCCTAATGTTGGATCTGATGCGGTGAGCGTTTTGTAGCGAAGCAATTCGCCATTGCCAAGAGGGAATTTACAACCGCAAGGAAAGTGATGCGAAAACGACACAATTGGGGGAGTGGGGAACCTCGTCGTGCAGCCGAGGATTGGTAGCACGGACATGCCGCCCATGGCCCTCACACCAACATCGAAGGCAGCGGTATACCGCCATCCCGTGTCATCGACGACGATACCGAGCCGCTTGCCATGCAGCGATCGCGGCATAGTTCGGTCAGCCCAATGCTTCGCAAGCTGGTCGGCTTTATCGATAATCGCAGTGATGGTGTTCAGCGGCAAAGAGTGGAAATCAAGGAATCTCTATAAGGTAGAATTCGTAGTGTTTCGTTCTCTGGCTATGCAGGTGGTCGACCGCCCGGCAATGCCGGCTTCCGGTGCGCCGCCTCTCGTTTGCGCAAATTGGCTTTTCAATAGCTGCAGGAGCGAGCATTGCCGGGTCTGAATCCTCCTGCGCAGGCGGGGTTCCTGGAAGTATCCAGCTGATATTGATAATCCTCCCGATCCTGCCTTGCGGACGAGGTGCAGGAAGCCGTGACCGTGGACACGCCGATCATCGCGCCGGTCGTAATCAATGTGAGGAATCGGACCATCTGAGCTTCTCCTGAGGTTGGTTTTGGCAATCTATCACGCCGGCACAAGCAGATGCGAGGCCGCCGGATCGATAGCGCGCATCCGATTGGAAGTGGCTTCGATATTGAGCGACCGTTCTTCGCCGCACGGGAAATTCAGGATAACCTGGCGGGACTATTCTGCGATTATGGAAGTAAGTCCGCAGTGTCCGTAGGTCAGTGATTCCCGATTTTGCCTTGAACAAAACGGCGATTTTCAGTAATATAATCCCATAAAAAAGTAATATAAATGGGAGGTTACTATGTCGGAAGCTCGGTTCGAGCCGGTTTTTCTTCATCGTCAGCATTTCGTCGCCGAGATCACGTGTCTCGACGAAATCTTTGATTTTCTCGATGAGTGGCCGCAGGACAAGCGAGGTCTGGCATATGACACGCTGCTGAAGGCGTGCAGGGATACGGCGAAGGGGCATTTTCCCCTCAGCGCCGCGCGCGAGAATTTCCGGCGCTTTCTGAAGATGTCGGGCATGCTCGGAGGGGGCCCGAAATTCGAGCGGATGGGCGATCAAAACATCGGCAATGCTTGAAGGACCAGGCTGGTTTGTGCGATCTGGGGGCCTGGCGCCGCGACGTCATGCGCGCGGGCGCGCCTGGGCTCGGCTGCCAGCTGGCAGGTGATCGCCTGTTTGTGGTCGCAACGAGTAGGGCAAGCCTCGGGAGGCGCCAACAGTCTCGGCGGATTTCACCGGATCTCTGCGTGTCGCCCGATCGCGACGGCTTTAGCCTGGGCCGGCATTGGCCCAGTCGCATCGAAACACCAGCATGGGCTTCGAAAATCCTTTGAGGCGCCGTCGGGTCGCATGGGCGAACAGGTCGCTGGCGCCATATTCCCGGAAGATATTCTCCGACACGAGGATCTGGTCGCTGGCGGCGGCTGCGCAGAGGCGGGCCGCGAGTTGCACGGTCGAGCCGAACAGGTCGTTGCTGTCCTCGACCGGCTCGCCGCAATCGAGCCCGATGCGGATATGGATGGGCTCGGCATTGCCGCCATTATAATGCTGGAATTCCTGCTGGATCGCCCGGGCGCATGCGACGGCCGCGGTTGTTGCCGCGAAGGCGGCCATGATGCCGTCGCCTGTATGTTTGATCTCCCGGCCGGAATTCTTGCCAATGCATCGGCGCACGATCGCGTCGTGGGCTCGCACCAGTTCGGTCGCCATGCGATCGCCGAGGCGTGCCGTCATCTCGGTCGAGCCGACGATATCGGTGAATAGGATCGCCCGGTGGCCGGGATCCACTTGCGCCGACGACTGGCCGGGGGCCGGATCGGGATCATTTATGCGACCGAGAAAGGCCTCGACCGCCGACAGAGCCACCTCGACAATCTCATTGGCGACAAAACCGTGCGCCTCGCGATGCACGCATTGGACGGTTTCCCGGTCGGGCGCATCCACGAGGCAGAAGGCGGTCCCGCGCCGCTCGTCGAACCAATAAGTAAGGAATTTGACGCCGTATTGATCCTGAATATCGATATCCATGCGATGTGCCTGGGCGACCTCGGCGGGCGAGGTTCCCTTGAGATAATGCCGGTCCATGAAGATTGGCATCGCGCGTCCTCCCAAGTCCGTCGCGTGCAAGAGATGGCATTGTACGATCTGGATGCCTTCCCGTCCACCTTCGGCACAACAATCACGGATCATTACAAAGTGTTGCTTTCGCAAACGCAACGCGTTGCTGCGCTTTCGACAGAATATGCAACGAAATGGCAGGTTTAATGAGTAGGATTGCTGCGCTAAGTCTGATATTTACCATAATCGGTCGCTTAATGACTGATGACCGGTTCCGGAACCCCTCAAGCAGCTTCAGACGGTCCCCCGTTCTCAAGCGCCCCCCGCCGGAGCCTGCATGGAGAGACACGTCTGTCACGGCCATGATTGGCCAAGATGGAAGGTCGCTGCCACGGCATGCAAATTGCATATTGTCGATTAGCTCGCCGAAATTGGGAAAAGCTGAAGCAAAGTGAGACAGACGGCAAATTTTCGACCGGTCGGCCTAGCCTCGATGGGGCTCGGGCATTATGCCGTTATTAACTCTGTGTGGGATGCTGCGCGCACGCTTCTCCATGACTGGCCGGTCGATGACGGCGAAGAATATTTGGAAGCCGTCAAAGCATGCCTGGATGCGATTATCGGTGACCTGCCGCCCGACCATGTGCGGGCCGCCTTCATCAGGGCTGCGCAGGAGGCGGGCATCGCCGTCATAGAAGCCGCCGACTGAACAGCGCCCGCGCCCCCCCGATCCCGCATGGTTCCACGAAGCTCGTCCCCGCGCTTGACTTCTCCGGCCAAAGGTCTAGATTAGAACAAAACATGAACATTGGAGATGGTCATGACACATACGGAACAGGTGATTGCCAACGCCCTAGCCCTTGTCGAAGCCTCCCGCGCGGCTCGCGAGCGGGATCAACAGCGCCGCGCCGCCTGGCAGAAAAAGGTGGAACTCAGCCGGCCGCTGCCGCCCTTGCCGCGCCCTGTCCAACTGCCGCTGGCGCTGAACTGATGCTGCCGGCAAAGAGTTTGAAACCCCATCACCCCAAGGCCGGTCAGCTAGGATCCGATGACGCCTGGGAAGTGGAAGCCGTGCTCGCCTGGCATGACGATGACGCCAAGGCGGCGATCCGCTCGCTGCTGGATGACTGCCAGCATCTGCGCCGGCAACTGGCGCTGGCCGAACGTGTGATGAGCCGCGGAATGGCGCGCGGCTGGACGCCGCGATACGAGCGCGACGCGCTTTGAAACGTGCCTGCGGCGATCGGCGCGACCGCGGCCGTCAAGACGGTTGTTCTTCGAAAGCCACTCGAAGGCCGACGGTTACTAGGTAGGCCTCTAGCGCTGAGGCCTCACCGGAGGTGACGATGGCGCCGACATAGCCGTCCGAACGCATGGGCACCTAGTCGCCAGGCTCTGGCGCATAGGCGCCGCGGAAATACCCGCCTTCATCAATGACGTCGCTGCGCCGGCCCGATCCTGTGGATGTGCAGCCCGGGCGCGGCGGCACGGCGGCTTGCTCCACCTCATGATCGACCAGTGTCCAATACGGCCCCTTGATGAGGTTCGAACAGACGCACCGGCTGGCCGGCCGCGCCCCTGAGCCACGCATCGGGCGCGCGGTCGCCTGCCGGTAGACCGCCATGGCGTAATTCGCCGTGATATCGGTGGCGATATCGGTCATGGCGCCGAGGAGCCGCAGGAGGGCGGCTAATCCGTCGGGCTGCCGTTCCTGGTATAGCTCTCCTGGAAGGGCAGAGAAGGCGACGAGCATCTGGGCGATATGGTGCAGGATGCGCGCCGCGCCGCTGGAACGGCAAGTGTGGTTCTGACCGGGAAGACTCTAGTCGGCCGGCGTCACGCGGGTCCAGAACGCGTTGAACACCACCGAATCAAAGAAAGCCGAGGCTCGGACGATCCGGCCGTCGCGCATGTCGAGAAACCAGGCATAGGTGTTTGCGTATGGCTCTCCGTCGCGGGCGATACCGCGGGCGTCGAAAAAGACGATCACAGTGTCGCCGTCGGCATAAACGTTGCGGATCGTCGGCTTCAGCGGCGCCTTCATTCGGGCATTAAACGGGCGGATCACCTCGCGCAAGAAGGCCTCGCGGCTGGGATAGGTCTTCGATGCCAACGAGTAGCCCTCGATTGTCCAGCGGGCGTCGTCGGCGAGGAGGTCATAAGGGCTGCCTGTGCCGGCCGCCCAGGCGCTGAAGCCAGCCTCGACGGCTGCCTTGTTGCGGCGTTCGGTCTCGGTCAGAGACTGCGCTGCGGCGCGGGCTTCGAGCCCGACCAGGGCAAGGATGGTGGCGGCGATGCCGAGGACTGCGTTGAAGATGCGCCTGGTCAGCGATTGCGGCCGGCAGGCGGTTGCCGTTGCGGTGTTGGACATGGTTTTCTCCGGAAGGTCGAGTTGGTGGGTCCGCACCCGCTCGCCGGGTGCCGCTTGCGGGCTCGCCGTCGGAAATCTGCTCAGATCTGGTTTTCCCAAGCTCTCAGCTGATGCTCCTTCAGCATATCTTCGATGACCTTTGGAACGACGTTACGGAACCTGCCGGTGTCCGCTGGAACGACTTCGATCATCCGGTCGATCATTTCCTTCGGGTCCATCTTACCTTCGGGCGTCGCGAAAAAATCGTTGAAACCCTTTCGCAGATCTGCGCGCTTGGTGAAGTTCTTGCCGTCATCCAGCCAGCGGAACGGATTGTCCGCCATCGTCTCGTTGTAGCCGGTGTAGTAGGCCCCCGGATTGATCGTCTGGATCTTGATGCCATGCGGGGCGAGTTCCTGCTGCAGCGCTTCGGCGATCGATTCCAACGCGTGCTTGGTTGAGACATAGGTGCCCCAGTTGGCCGGGGTGAAGAGGCCGCCCATCGAGGATGTGAAGACCACCTTGCCTTTCTTGCCTTCGCGCACCCATCTCTGGACGACGCCCTGAGTCAGCACCAGCGGCAGAAACACGTTGACTTCGTAGTTCTTGCGAACAAGTTCGATTGGGATTTCCCAGACCGGGCCGGCTTCGCCCATGCCGGCATTGTTCCAAAGAACGTCGATATCCCATCCCTGCGCCTGTTTGATGTCGTAGGGGTCGGTGAGGTCGAGACGCTCGACACGGACGTTCTTCAGACCGAGGGCGGCGACCTCCTCACGCAGAGGCGTCACCTGCGAGGAAACCTGCGTGGTCGCGATGATGCTGTGGCCGTTCTTGGCCATGCCGATGGCGGCGCCCTTGCCGAAGCCGGAGCCTGCACCAGTGATCAAAATGGTCTTGGTCATGAGACATTCCTTTCGATGGTTTCAGGTTGGTCGAAGTCAAGTGTTGGCACGGCATCACGTGACGGCCGCAGCCGCTGCCTGTGCAATTTCGAGATCCTGTGGAACCGCTCCGCCGGAAACGCCAACGGCGCCTATCACAGTACCGTCGCGGGCAAAGAGCGAGATGCCGCCGGCAAACGGAGTTAGGCCGCCGTTGGACAATTCGAGGGCATGGGCGGGAGCGCCGGGCTTGCAATACTCCCAGACGGCCTCACTTGTCGTTTGAAACAATACGGCCGTCCGGGCCTTTCCCATAGCCAGGTCGATCGAGCCGAGCACTGCGCCGTCCATTCGGCTGAACGCTTTGAGATGCGCTCCGGCGTCCAGGACGGTGATATTGACCGGCACACCGATCTCATTAGCCCGCGCCTCACCTGCGGCGATGATCCTGCGAGCTTCGTCAATGGTAATCATCTCCTGTCTCCCTTTTTCGTTCAGGGGCGAGCGCTCCCCGCTCGATGAGACAGGTGTATAGGCGAAACCGGTTTTGCAGTATTTTCAGCTCTTGCTGCGCTATGTGCATATCTTGCGGTCCGGCGTGTCGGCATGCACGAACGGCGAACCCATTTCCGGCGGGCGAAACCCGCTAGCGGGTGAAGAGCGCGCGGTATTGGCCGGGCGTCAAGCCGGTCATCTTGCGGAAGACGCGGGTGAAATTTGCCTGTGAGCCGAAGCCGGTATCGAGCGCGATCTCCACGAGCGAGGACCGTGCGAGCCGCAGCTTTTCCTTGGCCGCCTCCATCCGTCGCTCCGTGACGTAGCGATGCGGGGTCAGGCCGGTAGCCTTGCGGAACATGCGGGCAAAATGAAAGGGGCTGAGGCAAGCCTCCGCAGCAAGGTCATCCAGCGAGATTTCTGCTGCGATGCGGGCTTCGATGAAATCGAACACGCGTTGCAACCTTCTTGGGCTGACAGTCGGCGCCCGTGCGGCCGGTTGCCAGCGAACAGACGAATAGGTGCTGAGCAGGTGCGCCGCCAGCGCCATTTGCACGCCGTCGAGGAAGAGGCGATCAGTAGGCTCAAGGCTTCTGTTCAACAAGCCCCGAAAGAGCTGGCCGATCTGCAGCACCATGGGATCGGGGACGCCACCCGCATAGGCGAGTTGCACCTTGGCCGGGTCGATGTCGAAGTTTGAAAGCGCGCTCTCACCGACGAGCGACGGCGGTAGGAAGATGTGCAGGGACTCGGGCATGGTACCCATGATTTCCACCGCGCTCTCATGGACACCCGCCGGACATACCCAAGCGACGCCGGGGCGAGCGATTGCCTCTCGCCTGTGGCCATCACCAGTCCACCGGATCTTCGACTGACCCGAGAGCAGGACGGCAATTTCCGTACACTCGAGTGTAAGGTCGACCTGCCAGCCCGGATCGAAATGCCTGAGTTCGACCTGCAACGATGAGCAATCAACGAGCCCACCCACTCGCTCGCTGGTCCGATACTTTCTGTCCCCCTGCGATTCTACCAAAGACATGTCGCATCCACGCCGTGAAGATAGATATCAATTCGAATTGTTCAGTCTCGGCAGGCAGGTTGCCGTGTCGCGCTGCCGGCAATCTGCAATCAACTTTGATTTATTGTATGAATACTTCCGGGATCGCCGCATTTGCTCTGAGGTGCCCGAGTATTACGATCAGTATTTTTGGCCGAAATTTAGGGAAGTGCAAGTCCCCTGGCGCCAAGCGCTACCGCATCCTTCTCGCGGCTTCGCCATCAAGCATGTCGGCGGCCATGGATGCCGCTGATCCTACTTTGGGATGGCCGATGGGACATTGCGTGGAGACGACGGCCATCGGGCGAAAGTCCGGCGAAATCCGCGCTGTTCAGCTCGTTCCAGTAGAATGGCATCGCCATTGACCTCGCGTCTCATGATAGAGCTATGGTGGGTATAAGGACAATCCGCTGACCTGCCGACTGCAACAGAACAGGTAGCTTGCACCAACTCCATTGCGCTCAAACGCCTGCAATGATCTTCTGGCGCTTCTTCACGTCAACGCTTTCCGGTGATTCCCGATGTTCGATATTCTGTGGCGCGGCCTGGCGATCGGCGCCGGCGCAACCATCCTCATGGACCTCTGGGCAATCGTGCTCACGAAGGTCTTCGGCCAGACGCCGCCGAACTGGGCGCCGGTCGGCCGCTGGTTCTGGCATCTCGGCCGCGGCAAGGTCTTTCATGAGAACATCGCCGATGCCGAGCCCTATGCTCAAGAACTCGCTCTCGGCTGGTTCAGCCACTACGCCGTCGGCATTCTCTATGGCGTTATCTTTGCACTCATCATGGGAGAGGGATGGCTCGCCGCACCCACATTTCTTCCCGCCTGGATTTTCGGCATCATCACCGTCGGGGCAGGGTGGTTCCTGCTGCAGCCGGGCCTCGGCCTCGGCTGGGCCGCCTCGAGACATCCGAAGCCGAACAAGGTCCGGTGTTTCAACCTCCTTGCGCATACGGTGTTTGCGCTGGGGCTTTACGGCACGGCGTTGATTTTGCGCTGAGTTTGACGCTTGCCCCTCATCCGCCGGCCGGCACCTCTCCCCGTCATAGCGGGGAGAGGGTTAGGGTGAGGGGCAGCCCATTGGCACGTGCGAACAATCCTATTTCACCGCGCCGCCCAATTGGCGCCGCGGCGGAAGATCGTCTTCATCTCCGGCACGTCGAATTCCTTGGCTTGGTGGCCGAGCGATGAGTAGAAGACGCGGCCCTTGCCGTATTTGCGCTTCCAGACGACTGGCATGACGACGCCGTCGATCCAGTAGGCGTGTTCGCCCGTAAACCTGGTCGTCGCCAGAACCTCGTTCGAGGGGTCGACATGCATGTAATATTGCTCCGACCTATAGGGGAAATCGGCAATTCCCTCCATCAGCGGATCGTCGGGGCGGGTGATGTTGACGGTATAGTCGATGATGTTGCCGGGATGGGCGACCCACTGGCCGCCGATGATGAACTGATAGTCGACAGAGTCGCGGAAGGCATCGCCCGCGCCGCCGTGATAGCCGGCAATCCCGACGCCGCTTTCGATGGCGGCAGCGAGGTTCTTGACCTCCTCCTTCTCGATCTTCGACATCGTCATGATCGGCACGACGAGGCTGAGATCATGGACGGAAGGGTCGGCGAGCGCCTCGGTCCCATGTTCGAGATAGACCTTGAAGCCGTCTTCCTCGAGCATGGTCTTGATGATTTCGGCGCATTCCTGCGGCTCGTGCCCGCTCCAGCCACCCCAGACAATCAGTGCTTCACGCATTCTCATTCCTCCTGAAATTATTTCGCCAGCCGTCCGTCGACGATGGACTCGGACAAGGGGGCAGGGCGCTCCGCCACCGTGGTGATCGTCACCGTCCGTCCGGTCTCGGACGCTGTATGGAAGGCTTCCATGACTTCGAGCACGTGCAGCGCCAGATCGCCATTGGCTCGGTGCGGCCTGTTCGAGCGGATCGCATGCGCCATATCGGCAACGCCGAGCGAACGGAAGTTGCCTTCGGCATAGGGCGCGGTGACCGGCTGGTCCTCGAAAGCGCCGCCCTTCTTCAGGTATTCCACCGGACCGCCGAACTTGTTGGGATCCGGGACGATAAGCGTGCCTTCGGTGCCGTAGACTTCGAGCGGCACATGCTTGTGGCCGGCGACATCGAAGCTCATGGCGATCTGAACGACCGCGCCGTTGGCAAAAGCCATCATGCCGGCGACATGGGTCGGCACGTGCACGGGAATACGCTCGCCATTGCGCGGCTCACTGGTAACAAGCCGTTCGGCGCGTGGCGTCGTTGCAAAGCCGGCGACCTGTGATACCGGTCCGAGAAGATTGACGAGGTCGGTAATGTAGTAAGGGCCCATGTCGAGCATCGGCCCACCCCCGACTTCGTAATAGAAAGCCGGGTTCGGATGCCAGCGTTCATGGCCCGGGCACATGAAACTCGCCGAGCCGCCGACCGGTTGGCCGATGACGCCCTGGTCGATCAGGGCGCGCGCCGTCTGGTGGCCGCCGCCGAGGAAGGTATCGGGCGCCGCGCCGATGCGCAAATTCCTCGCCTTGGCGGCGTCCGCCAATTTTTTCCCTTCTGCGAAATTAATCCCGAGCGGCTTTTCCGAATAGGTGTGCTTGCCGGCCCCGAGCGCCTGGAGCGCGACGGCGACATGGGCTTTCGGGATGGTCAGATTGACTATGATTTCGACCTTGGGGTCGGCGAAGAGCTCTTCGACTGTCTTGGCGGGAACGTTGAACTCGCGAGCCTTGGCTTCTGCGAGCTGCCGGTTGAGGTCGGCGACCCCGCGGATATCGAGAATGGGAAAGGAGGCCATCGCCGTGAGATAGGCGCCTGAAATATTGCCGCATCCGATGATGCCGATACCGACTTTGTCCATGAATTCCTCCGTTTGATCTTGCTTGTCTCGCCCGTCAAAGGGCCGGCCCCGTAGTGCTCCAGGGCGATTCGTAGAGTTCGTAGAGCGCCACCGCGGCAGCGCCCTGCGCCCAGAAGTCGTCGCTCGAATCGTCGAAGACGAGTTCGCTCACGCCGCGTAGCGACGGTGGGATGGCAAGCGCATAGGCATCGCGCAGGCTGTTCAAAAACGGTTCGCCGAGAGCCAGGCTGGAGCCGACGAGAATGACGCGCGGCGGCGCAAACAGCGTGACGATATTGGCGATGGTCAATCCCACCGCTTCGCCGGCGCGGATGGCGGAGGCGATCAGCCGGTCGTCATCGGCCTTGATCAGCGCCTGGGCATGGGTCATGCCGCGCCCGAGGCGGATCGCTTCGGCAAAACGTCCGTCGGCCTGCTGTTCGCCAAGGATCGCGCTTTCACCGGCCTGGCTGAAAAGCCGCACTACGCCATTCGGCCCCATGCCGAGCACGAGATCGCCGAGATTGTGGCTGAGGCCGCCGGCGCCGCGAAACAGGCGGTTGCCGTGCAACACGCCGAGCCCCAGCGTCTGTTCCAGCGAAATCAGCACCATATCCTCGAGATCCCTCGCTCTTCCGAACCAATGATGGCCGAGCGTGATGGCATGGGCGTCGCTTTCAACAATGGTCGGCGTTGAGAGCCGCGTTGACATCTCGGCGGCGAAATCGACATTGATGTCGCGAAAGATCGGGCTGCTTCTTATGTAGCCGGTACGATGCTCGATGACGCCGGGAAAGCCGAGGCAGATGCTGTCGACATCTTCGAGCGACAGCCCGGCATCGACGACGCAGCGCCTGACCCCATCCTCGACCAGATCAGCGATGACGCCGATCGGCTGGCGGTCGATGCGAATTGGCAAGGCGAGCTTAGACAGCACGTCGCCGCGGAAATTGGTGACGACGAAGACCATGCGGTTGGCGGCGATCTTGCCGCCGACGACACGGGCGGCATCAGGATTGAGCTCCAGCGCCACGCGCGGCCTGCCACGCACGGCCTCATTGCGGATATCGCCTTCATGACGCGGCAGGATCAGTCCGTCGTCGAGCAGGGAGGCGGTAATGGCGGAAACGGTTGTCGTCGACAGTTCGGTCCGCTCGCTGATCTCGATGCGCGAAATCGGCCCATGGCGCCTGATGGTATCGAGCACGTTCAGGCGATTGATCGCGCGCATCAATTCTGGATCTGCAGTCTTCATGAGAATGAGCCGGCGGTCGTTTCGTGGAGCGGAAGCTAGTATTTTTAACGGGTTACGAAATAAATAACTGGCAATCCTGTGCCGCT
Organism: Rhizobium bangladeshense; assembly: GCF_017357245.1. Taxonomy (NCBI): domain Bacteria; kingdom Pseudomonadati; phylum Pseudomonadota; class Alphaproteobacteria; order Hyphomicrobiales; family Rhizobiaceae; genus Rhizobium; species Rhizobium bangladeshense. The sequence goes on from NZ_CP071612.1 coordinate 2,101,012, forward strand.
GTCAAGCGCATTTGACAAAAATAGAGGCAATTGGGTTGACATCGGGCGAAAGCTCCGGTGAATTAATCCGCATTGGGGAAAAATTGTGAGGAAAGTCCCCAGGGAGGAAATCATGAACTTTGCAAACAAGGGCGCCATTTTCGGCGGCAGGCGCTTCGCATCCATGGCCGCAGCAGCCGGCATGTTGCTCCTGGGAGCTGGCGCTGCCTCGGCAACAACCGTGGTGAAGTGGCTACACCTCGAGCTCGACCCGAAATTCGTCGCGGCTTGGGAAGACATCGTCAAGAAATACGAAGCTCAGCATCCAGACGTCGACATCCAGATGCAGTTCCTCGAAAACGAGGCATTCAAGGCCAAGCTTCCCACGCTGCTGCAGTCCGACGACGTACCGGATTTCTTTTACAGCTGGGGCGGCGGCGTCTTGAAGCAACAGGCCGAGACGGGCGCGCTTCAGGACGTGACGGCGGCACTCGACGCCGATGGCGGCAAGCTGCGCAACGCCTACACGCCTTCATCAGTCAGCGGCCTGACCTTCGACGGCAAGACCTGGGCTATTCCTTACAAGGTCGGATTGGTCAGCTTCTTCTACAACAAGGAGCTCTTCGCCAAGGCCGGCGTGAAGGCCGAGGAGATCAAGAGCTGGGCTGATTTTCTTGAGGCGGTAAAGAAGATCAAGGAGGCGGGAATTGTCCCGATTGCCGGCGGCGGCGGCGACAAGTGGCCGATCCACTTCTACTGGAGCTATCTCGTCATGCGCGAGGGCGGCCAGAAGGTCTTCGAAGCGGCCAAGAACGGCGAAGGCGAAGGTTTCCTTGATCCCGCGATCATCAAGGCTGGCGATGACCTCGCCGAACTCGGCAAACTCGAGCCTTTCCAGCCCGGCTATCTCGGCGCTACCTGGCCGCAGACGCTCGGCGTTTTCGGCGACGGCAAGGCCGCGATGATCCTCGGCTTTGAAAATACCGAGGCCAACCAACGCAAGAATGCCGGCGACGGCAAGGGGCTCGCGACTGACAATATCGGGCGTTTCGCATTCCCGACGGTCGAGGGCGGCGCCGGCCAGGCGACAGATACGCTCGGCGGCCTGAACGGCTGGGCCGTCACCAAGAAGGCCTCCAAGGAAGCGATCGATTTCCTTGCGTTCCTGACGAATGCAGAGAACGAGCGGGCGATGGCGAAAGCCGGTATGCTCCTACCCGTTGCCGTCGGCGCCGGTGACGGCGTCACGAGCCCGCTGCTTGCCGAATCGGCAAAGCAGCTTGCGGGCTCGACCTGGCATCAGAATTTCTTCGACCAGGATCTCGGCGCGGCAGTCGGCCGTGTCGTAAACGATGTGTCGGTGGAGATTGTCTCCGGCCAGATGAACTCCAAGGACGGCGCCCAGATGATCCAGGACGCTTTTGAGCTGGAACAGTAACCAGCGCCTGCGGACCCTCCCTGGCGCTCCGTCAAAGCGGGGCGCCAGCATTGCTGCCGATGAGATGCGAAAGCAGGAACCATGGCCAATATTTCAGTCCCAACGATGACATCAGCCGCGAGGCCGGCAATAAGAGCGTCAAACAGGAGAAGTTCGGTCGCCCACGATCGGTTAGCCGTGCTTTTGCTCTTCCTGCCCCCGGCGCTGCTGCTTTTCACGCTCTTCGTCATCTTGCCGATGGGTGAGGCGGCCTGGTACAGCCTCTACAAGTGGAATGGCTACGGCACGCCGAGCGAGTTCATCGGCCTGCGCAATTTCCAGGTTCTGTTCCGCAATGCGGCCTTCACCCAGGCGCTCATCAATAACGGCCTGATCATCGTCATCTCGATCTGCATCCAGGTACCCCTGGCCATCTGGCTTGCCACCATGCTCGCCCACCGCATTCCCGGCGTTGTCGGATTCCGCCTGATCTTCTTCTTGCCCTATGTACTGGCCGATGTTGCCGCAGGCCTTATCTGGCGTTTCGTCTATGATGGTGATTACGGTCTGTTCGCCGCCGTTTCCAACTTCTTCGGTTTCGCCAATCCTTACGTGCTCGCAGACAAGGATGTGGCGATTTACGCCGTGCTTGGCGTCGTCGTCTGGAAGTATTTCGGCTTTCACATGATGCTGTTCATCGCCGGCCTGCAATCGGTCGATAAGAACGTGCTGGAGGCGGCCGAAATCGACGGCGCCACCGGCTGGCAGAAGTTCCGTTACGTCACCTTGCCGCTGCTCGGTTCCACCTTGCGTCTCTCCATCTTCTTCGCCGTCGTAGGCTCGCTGCAGCTCTTCGACATGATCATGCCGCTGACCGGCGGCGGCCCGTCCAACTCCACCCAGACGATGGTCACCTTCCTCTATACCTATGGCGTCATGCGCATGCAGGTGGGCCTGGGCAGCGCCGTCGGCGTGGTGCTCTTCATCATCTGCGTGACGCTCGCCTTCGGTTACAAAAGGATTTTCATGCGCCATGACTGATATGAGCTCTTCCATCCGCATGAGCACGTCAACGCGTATCTATCTCTACGTGTCGCTGAGCCTGATCGCTGCGATCGTACTGGTGCCGCTGCTGACGACGGCGCTCGGCGGCTTCAAGACACTGGGTGACCTGCGCACCAATCCCTTCGGCCTGCCGACGGATTGGCAATGGGCGAACTATACCGACATCCTCTTTGGCGAGCGCTACTGGATGCAGATCGGCAATTCGCTTGTCATCGCAGCGCTGACCGTTCTGCTGACGCTGATCGTCTCGTCCATGGCGGCCTTCGCCTTTGCCCATGTCCGTTTCTTCGGCTCGTCCTTCCTGCTCAACTATTTCCTGCTCGGGCTGATGTTTCCGGCGGCGACCGCGATCCTGCCGCTCTTCATCCGCATTCGTGATCTCGGGCTGTTGAATACCTACTGGGGCGTGGTGTTGCCGCAGGTGGCCTTCGGCCTTGGCATGAGCATCCTTTTGTTTAGGAACTATTTCCGCAATCTCCCGGAGGAGTTGTTCCAGGCGGCCTTCGTTGACGGCTGCGGTTATCTCAGGTTCTTCTGGCACATCTCGCTGCCGCTATCGCGTCCGATCGTTGCCACCGTCAGCATCATCTCCTTCGTCGGCAGCTGGAACAGCTACATCCTTCCGCTCATCATGCTGAACTCGGAATCCAAATACCCTTGGCCGCTCGGCATCATGGTTTATCGCGGCGAATTCGGGACGGAATGGCAGCTGGTGCTCGCCTTCATCACGCTGACTATCCTTCCCACGATCATCGTCTTTTTCGTCGCCCAGAGGCACATCATCGCCGGCTTGACGGCCGGCGCCGTGAAGTCCTGAGCTGAACCATTGGAGGTGCAACCATGGCATCCGTTGAATTGATGGATGTGAGCAAGGCCTACGGCGCGGTCGACGTCATCCACGACATCTCGCTTGCGATCGACGATGGCGAATTCGTCGCGCTGGTCGGCCCGTCCGGCTGCGGAAAATCGACGCTGCTGCGGATGATCGCCGGCCTTGAGGAGATCACTGACGGCGAGATTGCCATCGGCGGCAAAGTCGTCAACGGTATGACGCCGCGCGAGCGCAACATTGCCATGGTCTTCCAGTCCTACGCGCTCTATCCGCATATGACGGTGGCCGAAAACATGGGCTTCAATTTGAAGCTCGCCGGCGTCGCCAAACCTCAGATCGAAGCCCGTGTCGCCGAAGCCGCCCGCATGCTCGATCTCGCCAAGCTGCTAGACCGCAAGCCGGCCCAGCTTTCCGGCGGCCAGCGCCAGCGTGTCGCAATGGGCCGCGCCATCGTGCGCAACCCGGCCGTCTTCCTGTTCGACGAGCCCTTGTCCAACCTCGACGCCAAGCTGCGCGTGCAGATGCGCTCGGAAATCAAGACACTGCACCAGAAGGTCAGGACAACTTCGATCTATGTCACCCACGACCAGATCGAGGCGATGACCCTTGCCGACCGCATCGTCGTGCTCAACCAGGGCAGGGTGGAGCAGGCGGGGACACCGCTCGAACTCTATAAGAAACCCGCCAATCTCTTCGTCGCCGCCTTCATCGGCTCACCGGCGATGAACATGCTCGAAGGCACGGTGGATGGCGAAAACGGCGAACCGGCCGCCCGTCTCGACGACGGCACGGCGATCCGCATCGCGCCCGACCGGAAGGTCAGGCGCGGCCAGGCCATCACCATCGGCCTGCGCCCGGAGCATCTCATTCCCGGCATATCAGCCGGCACGCCGCTTGCCGGCCGCACGATGCTGGTGGAACCCACAGGCGCCCAGACCCATGTGGTCTTCGACCTTGCCGGACAACAGGTGACGGCGATCGTCGATGGCGAATATCCCGCCCGTTACGGCTCCGTCTTTGAAGCGAGCATCGCCAGCGACCAGGTGCATGTTTTCGACCGCGGAACTGGTGTGGCGCTATAAGCCGGAGCCTCGGCGTAAGGGCGCTGCTCTCCGGCTAGATATATGAACCTGGCGCATGCCCTCATACGGTTGCCGCCACCTGCCGGGGTCGAGACCAGTGGCACGACCCCGGCAAGGTTAGGGTGAGGGGCAACCGACTGGCGCGAACATCTCCGCCCATTATTCGGCCGCAATCCGTTCGACGCCGTTGGCCTGGACGATCTTCTCCAGCAGTGCCAGCTCTTCCGGCGTGAGATCCGTCAGAGGCGGACGAACGGGGCCGGGGTTCTGGCCTAGGACACGAAGCCCGGCCTTGATGATGGAGACGGCATAGCCCCGTTTGCGATTGCGCAGGGCGACGAAGGGGAAGAAGAAGCTTTTCAGTATTTCGTCGACGGTCGGCTGATCGCCGCTGCGCAGGGCGCCATAGAAGCGCTGGGCCAGTGCGGGGACGAAGTTGAAGACCGCAGAGGAATAGGTGGTAACGCCGGCGGCGAAATAGGCCTGGGCATAGACCTCATGGGTCGGCATCCCGCCGACATAGACGAGACGGTCGCCGAGCCGCGTGGTGATCTCGATGACCTTGTCTACATCGCCGACGCCGTCCTTGAAGCCGATCAGGTTGGGGCATTCCTCGGCAAGCCGAGCGATGCTGTCGGCCGTCAGAATGGCGTTGTCGCGATTATAGACGATGACGCCGACGCCAACCGCTTGGCAGACAGCCTTCACATGGGCGATGAGGCCGGCCTGCTCGGCAAACATCAGATAGGGCGGCAACAGCAGCAATCCGTCCGCGCCGGCCCGTTCGGCCGCCTTCGCGATCTCGATGGCAAGCGATGTGCCGTAGCCGGATCCCGAGATGATCGGCGTATTGCCGGCCGAGGCCTTGGCAGCCCGGATGACGGCGGGAATTTCGCTCGGATTGAGGGAGAAGAATTCGCCGGTGCCTCCGGCGGCAAAGAGCGCAGCGGCGTCGTAACCGGCAAGCCACTCGACATGACGGCGGTACTTCGCTTCGTCGAACTTCAGTTCATCGTTGAAATGCGTCACCGGAAACGACAGCAGACCGCTGCCGACGGCCTTTTTCAATTCAATCGGGTTCATCATGACGTCCTATTGCTTAGGTGTTGAAAATCGATCGTCTCAGGCGCTCTCGAGCACTTGCAGAAGTGCCGCGATATAGCCGTAACAAAAGGCAAATGCGGTGGCGGACGGGTCCCTGCCGCTGACGGTCGGCACATGGTCGGGCATCAACATGTACTTGTAGCCGACTTCCTTGTAGATCCTGGCCGAGCGGGCCATGTCCATGTCGCCCTCATCGGGGAAAGTCTCCATGAAGGACAGCTTGCCGCCGCGAATGTTGCGGAAGTGGACATTGAAGATCTTGTTGCGCTCTCCGAACCAGCGAATGATGTCGTCGATCTCTTCGCGGGGATTTTCGAGCATCTCGCCGATCGAGCCCTGGCAGAAATTGAGGCCGTGATAAGGGTTTTCGCGCATCTGCACGAATTTCTTCAGCCCTTCCACCGTCCCCAGCACGCGCGTGACGCCGCGATAGCCGGGCGGCGTATAGGGATCGTGGGGATGGCAGGCGAGCCTGACGCGATTGCTTGCGGCGACCGGAACGACGCGTTCGAGGAAGTAATCGATCCGCTCCCAATTTTCGTCCTCGGAGAGCACGCCGGCAAGGCCGGGCGCGGCCTGCTGGTCGGTCTTGTCCCATCGGAAGCTCGCATTCATCGAACCGCCGCGTCCCGGTTCGTCGGGCGTGCGCGGAATGCCGATCAGGTTCAGATTGTATTTTACCGCCGGAATGCCGGCCGCCGCGACATTCTCGATCATCTGGCAGACCGCATCGATCTGCCGGTCGCGGTCAGGCCCGGCAAGAAGGATGTCCGGATAGGAGGCTTTCTCGATCGGCTGCGAGGGCAGGGGCAGCTGAATCATGTCGAGGATCAGGCCGAAGCTTTCGACCTTGTCTCGATGGCGTTCGATGTCGGCAAGCGTCCAACTGCTCGGCTTTCCCGGCGGATCGGCGCTGATATGCTTCACGCCCAATTGGGCGAAGATCCGATAGTCGTCATCGTCGCGCGCTGCCACCTGTGTTCCAAGATACATCAGAGACCTCTCAAAAATCATCGATGTCATATGACATAATATGAATCTTAGAGGGTGTCGAGCCCTATTGCTGTTCGGCCAGCATCCGATAGCGTCGCTGGCTGGCCATCAAATGGGCACGCATCGCCTGGCGGGCGCGGTCGGGATCCTGATCGGCGATCGCCGAGAGGATTTCCACATGTTCGGCATGGACCTTTTGAAGATACTCGCGGTCATTGGCCTCCGGCAGCGTCGGAAACTGCCCGCGGGGAATGGCGCGTGGGCCGAAATGGCGCAACACGTCAACATAGAAACGGTTGTTGGTGGCGGCCGCGATCGCCATGTGGAAGGCATAGTCGGCCTCGACCGTCTGCTGTCCCGACTCGATCAGTTGCGCCATTCGGCGGTTGGCCTCTCGGATTGCTGCTTCCTGCTCGGCCGTGCGGCGATAGGCGGCAATCGCCGCCGCTTCACCCTCGGCGGCCATGCGAAACTCCAGCAATTCCAAGGTTTCCGGGATGCTTTTGATCTCCACCGGCGTCAGCGACATGACCGAATGGATCTTCGGATCGGCGACGAAGACACCTTTGCCCTGGATCGGCCTGACGAAACCTGCGGCCCTTAAATCGGCAATCGCCTCGCGCACGACGGTGCGGCTGACGCCGAAAGTCGATTCCAGCTGCGGCTCGGTCGGCAACTGGTCGCCGACACGCAATTTCCCTGTCTCGATTTGCGCTCGCAACTGATCGATGACCTGCTGCGCCAGTCTTTGCCGACCACGGCCGAGTGTCGTCATTCTCGCTTCCCCAGTTCCTTTGCCTCAAGTCTTCCGCACGGGTCTTGCAAATCGTACCGGACTTCGATAAATCATAATACGACATACGGACGACATAATATGTCTCTCATAGTAATCCAGGGAGGAGTTACAATGAAGCATTTTTCTAAGGGCCTGTTCGTCGGAGCCTTCGTCGGCGCTCTGACGATCGCCGCGCCGCTTTCTTATGCCGCTACGCCGAAGGACCAGCTGGTGATCGGGACATCGCTGGCACAGGTCCTGTCGCTTGATCCGCATCAGGCGACCGAGGGCAAGGCCGTCGAGATCATGTCGAACCTTTACGACCGGCTGGTCAACAGCACGCCGGATGGCAAGATCGTGCCGCAGCTGGCCGAAAGCTGGAAGGTTGACGACAAGGGCATCACCTTCACGCTGCGCCAGGCCAAGTTCGCCTCCGGCAATCCGGTGACGGCGAAAGATGTCGTTTATTCAATTGGGCGGCTTCTGAAGCTCGACCAGGCTGCTGCGGCGAACCTCAAGCGCGTCGGCTATGACAAGAACAATGTCGACAAGCTCGTTACGGCAGTCGACGATAAGACCGTGCGCATCGACTTTTCCGGCCAGGTGACGGCCGAGATGCTGCTCTACCGGCTCGCGGCATCGACCACCAGTATTGTCGACAGCGTAGAAGTGCAGAAGCATGTCTCCGACAACGACTGGGGAAATGCATGGATGCGCACGCACTCGGCCGGCTCCGGTCCGTTCACCCTGAACCGCTGGTCTCCGAACGAACTTGTCATTCTCGACGCCAACAAGGATTATGTCACCGGCGCTCCGAAGATGAAGCGCGTCATCGTCCGGCATGTTCCGGAAAGCCAGGTCGAGAGGCTGATGCTCGAGCGCGGCGACATCGATGTCGCCAGCGCCATGACCGCAGCCGATCTCGCGACCTTCAAGGACAAGCAGGGCTTTACGATCCAGCGCATTCCGACAGGAGGCTTCTACGTGCTGTCGATGAATGCCGGCAACCAGTACCTGTCCAATCCGAAGGTTCGCGAGGCCATTGCCTATGGCATCGACTATAAGGGCATCGAGAAGACGATCATGGGTCCATACGGGCGGGCGAGAAACGTTCCGGTTCCGGAGAATTTCGAAGCTGCGATCCCGAACCCCGACTGGCATCTCGATGTCGAAAAGTCCAAGCAGCTGTTGGCCGAAGCAGGGTTTAAGGACGGCTTCTCGCTGACGCTGAAGACGATCGCGCAGACGCCGCGCATCGACCTTGCCACGGCGATCCAGGCGTCGCTCGCCCAGGTCGGCATCAAGATCGACATCCAGCAGGGCAACGGCTCGGAAATCATCGCCGCCCATCGCGCCAGGGATTTCGATCTGCTGATCCCGCAGACCAGCGCCTATATGCCGAACGTGCTCGGCTCGATGGAGCAGTTCTCGTCCAATCCCGACAACTCGAAAGAAGCCAACAATGCCGGCAACTTCGTCTGGCGCTCGGCCTGGGACATCCCGGAGCTGACGGCTCTGACGGCCAAGGCATCCATGGAGCCGGACGCCAAGAAGCGCGGCGAGCTCTATGTCGAGATGCAGAAGTTGTTCGTGGAACAGAAGCCGGCGGTGCTGCCGATGTTCGAGCGTTTCGAGCCGATTGTGCTGTCGAGCAAGGTGCAAGGATATGTGGGGCATCCGACCCAGCTGACGCGTCTCGAGAGCGTCACGAAGTCTGAAGCCCAGTAATACTCCCGAGGCAGCCGATCATGAAGGAACTCTCTGTAGCCGAATTTGGCCGACGCCTGGCGCATCTGCTCGTCAGCCTTTTCATCCTCTTATGTGTGACCTTCGTGATCGGCCGCGTCCTGCCCACGGATCCCGTCGGCGCAATCGTCGGCGAACTCGCCGATCCCGCCGCCTATGCGGCGATGCGGATGCGTCTTGGGCTTGATCTGCCGATCTATCAGCAGTTCTTCCTTTATCTGAACGGGCTGGCGCATGGTGATTTCGGCACGGCTGTGCTCACCGGCAATCCCGTTTCTTCGGATCTCGCTCAGGCCTTTCCCGCGACATTCGAACTTGCGACGCTGGCGGTGATCATTTCCACCTTCGTCGGCGTTCCGCTCGGGCTGGTCGCAGCACTGTTTCGCGACAGCCTGATCGACAAGATCGCACGTGTTGTCGCGCTCGTCGGCCATTCGATCCCGGTCTTCTGGTTCGGCATCGTCGGGCTTGTCATCTTCTATGCCGGCCTGAACTGGGTCGGCGGACCGGGCAGGGTCGATGTCTTCTACGAGGGACTCGTCACCCCGCAGACAGGCCTGCTGCTGGTCGACAGCCTCCTGCAGGGCGAGACGGAAATCTTCTGGAATGCGCTCGGCCATATCATTCTTCCCGCCATCATCCTCGCCTATGCGGCGATGGCCTACATCGCCCGCATGACCCGCAGCTTCACGCTCGAGCAGCTGAGCCAGGATTATGTCATCGCGGCGCGTGCCAAGGGTGTCAGCCCGGCCGGCACGATCCTGCGCCATGTCCTGCCGAATATCGCGGTGCAGCTCATCACCATTCTCGCAATTTCCTATGGCGGGCTGCTCGAAGGCGCTGTCGTCACCGAGATCGTTTTCTCCTGGCCGGGCATCGGCCAATATATGACGAACGCGCTGATGATCGGCGATATGAACGCCATCGTCGCTGCCACCATCATCGTGGGATTCATCTTCATGTTCCTGAATTTCCTGGCCGACGTCGCTTACGCCTTGCTCGATCCGCGCATGCGGGAGGCGGTCCGATGAGTGACGCCGTCCACAGCGAGATCCGGATCCGTCCGCCAAGCATGCCGAGCCGCGTTGCCGCTTCGTTCGGGCGCGCCGGCCGAAAACTGGCCGACGAGCCGCTTGGCCTTGCCGGCTTCGTTATTCTCGGTCTCCTTTGCGTGGTCGCCATTTTCGCGCCGCTCCTGGCCCCTTACGATCCGACTATCCAGTCGCTCGGCGATGCCCTGCAGCCGCCGAGCCTTGCCCATCTCGCCGGCACGGACGAGTTCGGCCGGGATATTTTGAGCCGCCTGATCTTCGGCACGCGCATCACCATCCAGACGGTGCTGTCGGTATCATTGATCGTCGGTCCGATCGGATTGCTGATCGGCGTCGTCGCCGGGTTCTTCGGCGGCAATACCGATGCTTTCCTGATGCGCGCCACCGATATCGTGCTGTCCTTCCCGTCGCTGATCCTGGCGCTTGCCTTTGCCGCCGCCCTCGGCGCCGGCCTCGGCACGGCGATCATCGCCATCTCGCTCACGGCATGGCCGCCGATCGCAAGGTTGGCACGCGCGGAAGCGCTTGTCGTCAGAAACGCCGATTACGTGGTCGCCGCCCGCCTTTACGGCGCTTCGCCGATCCGCATCCTGCTTCTTTACATCGCACCGATGTGCATTCCGTCGGTCATCGTCCGTCTGACCCTCAACATGGCGGGCATCATCCTGACGGCGGCCTCGCTCGGCTTCCTCGGCCTCGGCGCCCAGCCGCCGGCGCCGGAATGGGGCGCGATGATTTCCAACGGCCGCAAGTTCATGCTCGATTACTGGTGGGTCGCCGTCATGCCGGGTATTGCCATCCTGCTTAGCAGCCTTGCCTTCAACATCGCCGGAGATGCTCTGCGCGACATTCTGGATCCCCGCCATGCCAGATCGTGAAATGAAAGATCGTGACATGCAAGATCGGGATCGGCAGCCGGTCCTTTCCGTCAAGGACTTGAGCGTCCGTTTCGGGCAAGGCGCTGTGCCCGCCGTCTCCAATGTCAGTTTCGACGTCGGGCGGGAACGTGTCGGCATTGTCGGCGAATCCGGTTCCGGTAAATCGACGACCGGGCGCGCTATCATGCGCCTCCTGCCACCGGCCGCAGTGGTCTCGGCCGAGCGCCTGGACCTTGCCGGCAGTTCGCTGCTTGCAAAGACCGAACGTCAGATGGGCGCGCTGCGCGGCAAGGACATCGCGCTGATCATGCAGGATCCCCGCTATTCGTTGAATCCGGTGCTGTCGATCGGCAAGCAGATCGCCGAGGCCGCCCGCCTTCACCTCAGCCTGCGCGGCAAGCCGGCGCAGGATGCGGCCCGCTCCATGCTGGAGCGCGTGCGCATCACCGATCCTGATCGGGTGATGGCGCTTTATCCCCATCAGATATCGGGGGGCATGGGCCAGCGCGTGATGATCGCCATGATGCTGCTGGCGCGGCCGAAGCTCGTCATCGCTGACGAACCGACCTCGGCTCTCGATGTCAGTGTGCGAAAGGACGTGCTGCTGCTGCTTGATGAACTGGTGCGCGAGAACAATTCGGGTCTGCTGCTGATCAGCCACGACATTCGTATGGTGGCTGCATTCTGCGAACGCATCATCGTCATGTATGCCGGCCGCATCGTCGAAACGCTGACCAGCCTCGAAGAGGCCCGTCATCCCTATACACGCGGGCTGATCTCGGCGCTGCCCGACCCCAAGAATCCGGTTCGCAGGCTTGCGGTTCTCGACCGGGCGAAACTCGATCTGGAGGCGGCGCAATGATCGATGTCCGTGATCTCGATGTCGTCTTTTCCTCCGGCAAGAACAGGAACCATGTCGTCAGGGGCATCAGTTTTCAGGTGGGGCAGGGCGAGACGCTCGGCATTGTCGGCGAATCCGGCTGCGGCAAGTCGACGGTGCTGCGTTGCCTCGCCGGTATGGAGGCCGATTGGACCGGTCAGATCGAGCTTCGTGGAAAGCCGATCGGCAAGAAGCGCTCTCGCGAGGAGCTGACGTCAGCCCAGATGGTGTTTCAGGATCCATACGGATCGCTGCATCCTCGACATCGCATCGGCACGGCGCTCGCCGAGCCGTTACGCGCCATGCGTCACTCCGACATCTGGTCGAAGGTCGAGAGGGCGTTGATCCAGGTAGGCCTGCCGGCAAGCTTCGCAAACCGTTTCCCGCACGAGCTTTCCGGCGGCCAGCGCCAGCGCGTGGCGATCGCCCGGGCGCTGATCCTGTCACCGCCCATCCTGCTGCTCGACGAGCCGACATCGGCGCTCGACGTCTCCGTCCAGGCCGAAATCCTCAACCTGCTTGCCGACCAGCGCGAGGAGAAGGGACTGACCTATCTGCTTGTCAGCCACGATCTCGCAGTGATAGCTCATATGTGCGACCGGGTACTGATCATGAAGGACGGGCGCTTCGTCGACGAACTCACGAAAGAGGATCTGCAGGCCGGCACCACGCATGACGCCTATGCGCGCGAGTTGTTCGAGGCGAGCTTCATGGAAGCCTGACCGCTTGATCATCACCGGTCGGTCGCTGCGGCATGGGTGCGGCGGACGGCTGCGACGCTGCCCCTTTCGACCAGATGACAGGACAGCTCGACACGGCGACGCGGCAAGGCAAGGCCGAGCATCATGTCGCGCAGCAGATCGAGCGCGGTGGCGCCGAGTTCGCGCATCGGAATATGCACCGTCGAGAGCGGCGGGTTGAGGAAGGCCGATTGCGGCAGGTCGTCGATGCCCATGACGGAGACGTCCTGCGGCACGTTATAACCCATTGCCTGCAATCCGCGCACGGCGCCGTTGGCAAGGCTGTCGCCCGCCGTCAGGACTGCGGTGAAGAAGAGGTCTTTGTCGCGGACGAGGCGGGTGATCGCCTCGGCGCCGAGTTCCGGCAGCCAGTCGTCGACCTCGAGCACCAGATCGGCATCGGCCTTCAGCCCATGATGCTGCAGCGCGTCGCGCCAGCCCTCCAGGCGCCGCTCGATCGTTCGCCGTCCCGGCCGCAGCATGAACAGGATACGCTGATGCCCGGCCTTGATCAGCCGCTCGGCGGCGATGAAGGCGGCCGAGCGGTTGCAGGGCGTCACACTCGAAAGCCGCATATAGGGATCGTCGCTGTTGACGAGCACGACCGGTTTTCCCAAGCTGGCGGCTGCAGCGAGCATGTCCTCGTCGTCGACGGTCAGGATCAGCATGCCGCCGAAACTTGCATCGTTGCGCATCTCGGCAATGACACGGGCTTCGTCCGCCTTGCCGGCGATGGGGCGCATGGCGACCTCGATGCCGAGGGCGGCGGCGCGCGCATTCAATCCTTCGAGCACGTGAAGCGTGAACTGATTGCGGACAAAGTCGATCATCGCCGCGCCGGAGGCTACGAGCATGACTTTCTTGCCGGCCACGCTCGCCGGAACGGCATAGCTCACTGCGCTTGCCGTTTCCAGCACCAGCTTGCGGATCTCAGGCCTCACGCCCTTTTCGCCGGCGAGCGCGCGCGAGACTGTGCTGATCGACACGCCGCATCGCGCGGCAATGTCGTCGAGGCGTGTGCGCCTGCCCTTTTTCTGCTCCGCGGCCATGACATCTCCTCGCTCCCCTGCTGTTATGCAAAAATCTTTCAGATTGCGCAAATGGAATGCCTGTGCACAATTGCCGCCGAGGAGTCCGCGACAAGCGGCAGAGCAGGGAGGCTTTGAAGATGCGGCTTGACCGCCATCCATGCGTCGGCGTTTTCTCGGAAAGTCCAAGGTCAGAGCGGGTTTGAGATGACTGCTGAGCAGCAATCCCATCTGCGTCGCGAAACGGCAAAGAATGGCCCGATCGTCTATTGGCAGCTCGGCCATCTCTTGGAGGCGCGCTATGACGTCGCCGATCGCCCAATGGAAGGCAGCATGGATCCGTTCTTCTTCGTCACCAAGACGAAGAACTTCATTCCGCACCAATATCCCTGCCGCACCGAATTCAAGGCATCCTTCTCCGGCCGAAGACCGCAGCCGGCCGCCGAATTCGAGGCTGCCCGCTGGTGGCTTCCCTTTTCATCGCCGCGCGTCGACCTCTCCGGCTTCTGGTTTCGTCCGACGCGCATCGGCTGCTGGGCGCGCACTTTCCTCGACGCCCGCGCGGCCGGGTCCGCCACGCTTCGCCTCTCGACCTGCGGCGGCGCCATTCTCTTCGTCAACGGCCGCGAGCAGGGCTTCATGGCGCATTACGAGCGCAATCTGGAAAGCCAGCAGACTTTCGATGTTGAGCTTTCCCAAGGCCTCAACGAGGTCCGCATCTATTTCGAAGATCTCGCCGAGCGCGACGCCCGCTTCTATTTCCAGCTCGATTATCTCGAGGGGCCTGACGTTGACACATCGGTGCCTGTTCCCATCACCGCCGATGACGCGGACGGGCTGGAAGCGGTTCTCGAAGGCATGCGCTTCGACCGCACCGCCTATCTCGGCGAGGACGTGACGATCCTTTTTCCCGCGCCGCTGCCGGTGGCGCTGACCTGCCATGTCGAGATCGAAGGCGACTTCATGTCGGTCGAGCGCTTCGATTATGATTTTGCATTGGAAGCGGGAGCAACGAAACTGGAGCTCGGCGCCTCGGCTGATATGCCCGCCGATTTTCGCCATTTCCGGATCACATTGAAAACAGGCGAATTTTCGCTCGGCCGCACGCTCGGCGTTGAAATCTGTCACCCCCAGCGTCAGGGGCAGGCACCCGCCACGCTTGAGGATCGCATCGCCGAGGCGCTTGCCGAGGTTGCCTCCCATTCTGAACCCGATACGGTCTGCGCCTTCGCGCGCCTTGCACTCGGGCAGAGCGGCGAGGAGACCGAGGCGATGATCGCGGCCATGCTGCCTGTTATCGAGGATTGTCACGACTGCGCCGATTTCGTGCTGGTGCCACTGCTGTTTGCCTATACGCGCTGGAGCGATCTGCTGTCGCAGGATCTGCGGCAGAAGATCGAGCGCGCCGTTCTTAATTACCGCTACTGGATGGACGAGCCCGGCAACGACGTGCAGTGGTATTTTTCGGAAAATCACGCGCTGCTCTTTCACACCGCCGCCTATCTCGGCGGCAGGCTGTTCCCCGATGCCGTCTTCGTCCGTTCCGGCCGTACCGGCGCCGAGCAGATGAGGGTCGGCGAAGAGCGGGTTCGCGCCTGGCTCGATCATTTCGAGCGCTGGGAAATGGCTGAGTGGAATTCGGTTCCCTATTTCCCGATCGACCTCAAGGGGCTGACGGCGCTTGCTGCCTGCGCCCCGGATGAGACGATCCGCAACCGTGCAAATGCCAGCATCATCCGCCTGATGAAAATCGTCGCCCGCTCGGCCCATCACGGCATGCTGACTGGCAGCCAGGGCCGCTCCTATGAACATACGCTACGCCCCGGCCGCTCGGTTGAGCTGTCGGCCATCGCCCGGCTGCTCTGGGGCCGTGGCTGGTACGGCCGGCGCGTCCACGCGCTGCCGCAGCTTGCCGTCTGCATCCGCGATCACGGCCTGCGTTTTCCGGAAGAGCTCGCGGCGATCGCTGCGCACCAATCCGACGACGCGCAGGAATGGACGTTTTCCCAGGGCGAGAACCGTTTCGCCGCCCTCTATCACTACAAGACGCGCGAGACTGCGCTTGGCACTATCGCCCATTATCGCCCCGGTGCCTGGGGTTATCAGGAGACGGTGCTGCATTTGCGCTTGGGCCGCCGGCCGGAGGCGCAGATCTGGATCAACCATCCTGGTGAAACCATCCAGTTCGGCTACGGCCGGCCGAGCTTCTGGGGCGGCTGCGGAACCCTGCCGCGCGTGCATCAGTACCGCGATCTGGCCATCCTCGATTTCGATATCCACGAGGGGCAGCCGGATTTCACCCATGCCTGGTTCCCGCTCGAAGCCTTCGACGAGACGGCCGTCGGCGGCAATCTGGCGCTTGCCCGTTGCGGCAGCGGCCTTGCGATGCTGATCGGCAACGGACCGCTTGAGCCGGTGAAGCTGGGGCCTACGACGGATGTCGAGCTGCGCCTGGCCGGCCGCAAAGGCCGCTGGATCGTCCGTCTCTCCGATCTCGAGCGCGAGGGTGATATCGGCAGAATGCGGTCGCGGTTCACCGCCCTCGCAGCACGCCGGGACGCAGCCGGCGCATTGATCATCCTCGATCCGGATTATGGAGAGGTGGTCTTCGAGGAGGATGGTACGGTGCGCGCCGAGGGCCGTATTCTCAGGCCGTCGGACTGGTCTGTGCGGGGGGAAGCGATACATCTGGAGATACCGGGCAGCCAGCCTCGGCGCGCCGCCTCGTAGACGACATGTCCGGCAGGTGGAGGACCGGCCGGGCGCAGGAATTCATCGGTCAAGAGGAGGAGAAAATGACCAGAATGAAATCGATAGGCGCGGCTTTGGCTGCGGTTCTCTTGAGTTCGGTTGCCGCCCAAGCCGGCGACGTGCGCATCATGTGGTATTCCGATGGCGGCGAAGGCGCCGTCATCAAGGACCTGCTGGCACGCTACTCGAAAGCCAATCCCGACGTCAACGTCATTCTCGACGAAGTCTCCTATGACGTCGTCAAGGAGCAGCTGCCGGTCCAGCTGGAAGCCGGGCAGGGACCGGATATCGCCCGCGTCACCAATCTGAAGGCGCAGGCGCAGCACTGGCTCGATCTTCGCCCGCTCCTCGCCGACGCGAAATATTGGGACGATAATTTCGGCGCCCAGGCCGATTGGATGCGTCCCGACGGTTCGAACGCCATCACCGGCTTCATGACGCAGCTGACGCTCACCGGCGGCTTCGTCAACAAGACGCTGTTCGATCAGGCCGGTGTCGAAATTCCCGGCCCGAAGGCGACCTGGGACGATTGGGCGGCGGCAGCCCGGAAGGTAGCCGACAGCCAGAAGGTCTTCGCCATGGCGATCGACCGCTCTGGGCACCGCGTTTCCGGCCCGAACATCTCCTACGGCGCCAACTATATCGCCGCCGACGGCAAGCCGGCGCCCATCGATCAGGGCGCCAAGGAGTTCCTCAGCCGCTTCGTCAAATGGAACGAGGACGGCACCGTCAACAAGGACGTCTGGGTCAGCGCTGCCGGCACCACCTATCGCTCTGCCGCCGAAGACTTCATCAATGGCGGTCTTGCCTATTATTATTCGGGCAGCTGGCAGGTTTCTGCCTTCGCCCAGAAGATCGGCGACAGTTTCGACTGGGTCATGGCCGGAAGCCCGTGCGGCACGGTCGCCTGCAGCGGCATGCAGGGCGGCGCCGGCCTCGTCGCCGTCAAGTACACCAAGAACCCGAAGGATGTCGCCAAGGTGATGGATTACCTGGCAGGTGCCGACGTGCAGAAGGAATTTGCCGAGCGCAGCCTGTTCATTCCGGCGCATAAGGGGGTGGCCGCCGGCCAGGTGGACTTCAAGACGGACAATCCGCATGTGCAGGCGGCGCTGAAGGCCTTCGTCGAATCGGCCGGTCAGACGGCCGCGCCTGCGGTGAAGCTGCCGGGCTGGAAATGGTCGGACGCCTATTACAGCGCCATCGTCGCCCGCATCAGCCAGGTCATCGCCGGCGAAATGAAGCTCGACGACGCCTATGCCCGCATCGACGAGGACATCAAGGCCAAGGTCGCCGGCAACTGACGGAAGAGCGGATGGCGGAGAAGACGGTTTCTTCCGAACCGCCGGCGAAAGCCGGTCTGCGGCAGGCGCTCAATGCGCCTGTCCGCCTCTTCATGGGGATGATCGACATTCCCATGCGCGCCTGGCAGAAGCTGACGGGCCTGAATGGCATGGCCGGCGTCTTCCTGGCGCCTAACATGCTGATCTTTTCCGTCTTCGTGCTCCTGCCGCTGGTCATCAACTTCCTCTATTCGACGACGAGCGGCGGCGCCATCTTCCTTCAGAACCGGACCTATGTCGGCGATCAGCAGTACCGCATCCTGTTCGATTGCGGCTCCTATCTCGACCCGTCCACTTGTGCTGCCGACACCTTCTGGGCGGCCGTGCGCAACACCGCCGTCTTCGTCGTCTTCCAAGTGGCGGCGATGCTGATCGCCGCGCTCGCGACGGCTTTGATCCTCAATCGCGAACTTTCCAATCGTGGCTTCTGGCGCGCAGTCTTCTTCTTTCCGGTGCTGCTGTCGCCCGTCGTCGTCGGCCTGATCTGGAAGTGGATCCTGCAGCGTGAAGGCCTGTTGAACTATGCGCTGAGCCCCTTCGGTTTCGAACCCTTCTCCTGGCTGAGCGACCGTTTTTGGGCCTTCTTCTTCGCCGTCTTCGTCTCGGTCTGGGCGCATATGGGCTTTTATGCGCTGATCCTGCTCGCCGGCCTTCAGGCGATCCCGAGGGATCTCTACGAAGCGGCGGCTATGGACAAGGCAAGCCCAACCCGTATCTTCCGGCGCATCACCCTGCCGCTGCTGATGCCCAATCTCATTGTCGTCCTGGTCCTGGCGCTGATCCGCGCCGTGCAGATTTTCGACGAGGTTTTCGTGCTCACTGGCGGCGGGCCCGGAACCAGCACCATGTACATCACCCAGTTTATTTACGAGACCGGCTTTGCGAGTTCGCTGCGCAACCCGGGGCTCGCCTCGGCCGCCTCGATCCTGATGGGCATCGTGCTCGTCATCCTGACGCTGGTGCAGCTCGCCGCCAGCGGCCGCAACGAGAAGAAGGGGAAACGTCTATGAGCGCCGTCGCCACCTTCCTGCTTCGCCGCCGCGGCCGCGGCTGGCACTGGACCGACGTCGTCACCTGGATCTGGCTGATATCAGGCGTCTTCCTGATGTTCGGCCCGGCCGTCTGGCTGGTCTTCTCCTCCTTCAAGACGCCGGCCGCCCTTGCCGAGTTCCCGCCGTCCTTCCTGCCCTATGTCACCGAGCAGGCCGTGGTGCCGGGTTACGACAAACCATTGCCGCTCTACAACGTGACGATGCCGGATGGCAGCACCCACGTGCTCGCCGAAGTCCGCCGCATCGGCATCATGGGCCAGATGATCGATCCGAAACAGCCCGGCGAAATCGTCAAGGTCAACATCAAGGACCGCGCGCCGGTGCGTAAGGTCGAATTCGCCGCCGGCAACTACACAGAGCCTTTCCAGCGCTTCGATTTCTTCCTGTTCCTGCGCAATTCCGTCTTCGTGACTGTTGTGGCGACGGCAATCACGCTGCTGGTCAATTCGATGGCCGCCTTCGCGCTGTCGAAATACCAGTTCCCCGGCCGCACCGCCGTCATGCTGATGATCCTGGCAACGCTGATGGTGCCGCTCTCGGTGATCGTGGTGCCACTCTATTCCGTCATCGGCAGCTTGAACCTTTTCGACAGCCTCTGGGGCGTCATCCTGCCGACCGTCGCCACGCCCACGGGCGTTTTCCTGCTGCGCCAATACATGCTGACGATACCCGACGAGCTGATCGACGCGGCGCGCATGGACAAGGCCAGCGAATGGCAGATCTACTGGCGCATCATCCTGCCGCTATCGGCCCCGGCGCTGGCGGTGCTGGCGATCTTCTCGGTGGTCTGGCGCTGGAACGACTTCCTCTGGCCGCTGATCGTACTGTCGCGCAAGGAGCTCTACACGCTGCAGGTCGGCCTCAACGTCTATGCCGGCGAACTCAATGTGCAATGGCACTATATCCTCGCCATGACCGTCGTCTCGATGATCCCCGTTGTGCTGATCTTCGTTTTCCTGCAGCGCTTCATCACAACGGGCATTGCCGGTTCCGGACTGAAATAGGCCGGCCGATCTAGAAATGAAACAGGAGAGTGCATGAGCGGTCTCGAGCTCAGGAACATCGTCAAGAATTTCGGCGCCGTCGAGGTCATCCGCGATGTCTCGCTCGCCGTCAATGACGGCGAGTTCGTCGCTTTCGTCGGCCCGTCCGGTTGCGGGAAATCGACGCTGCTGCGGCTGATCGCCGGCCTCGACAAACCCACGGGCGGCAGTATCGCCATCGACGGCAAGGACGTCACCGCGATCGGCGCGGCCGACCGCGGCCTTGCCATGGTCTTCCAGTCCTATGCGCTTTATCCGCACATGAGCGTGCGCGAGAATCTGGCCTTCGGGTTGGAGAATACCAAGGTGGCCAAGGCCGAGATCGAAACCCGCATCGCTGATGCCGCCAGGATGCTGGAGATCGACCCGTTTCTGCAGCGCCGCCCGGGCCAGCTCTCCGGCGGCCAGCGCCAGCGCGTCGCAATCGGCCGCGCCATCGTGCGCCGGCCGGATGCCTTCCTGCTCGACGAGCCGCTGTCCAATCTGGACGCCGAGCTACGGGTGAGCATGCGCGCCGAACTCGCCGCCCTGCACGCCCGCCTGAAGGCGACGATGATCTATGTCACCCATGACCAGGTCGAGGCGATGACGCTCGCAAACCGCATCGTCGTCTTGAGAGGCGGCAGGATCGAGCAGGTGGGAACACCGCTGGAACTTTACAACAAGCCGGCCAATCGCTTCGTCGCCGGCTTCATCGGCGCGCCGCACATGAATTTCCTGGAAGCCTCGATCGTCGGCCACGAGGGCGACTTCACCGAGGTCGAAACCGTCGGCGGCCACCGTCTTTCCGTCATTGCCAGGGAGCAGCGCCCGGTGGGCGAAAGGGTCAGCATCGGTATCCGGCCACAGCACATCACACTTGCGGATGCAGCCGCCTTAGGCAGGCTGGACACGCGGGTCACCCTTGTCGAGGGACTGGGTTCTGAAACCGTGGTCCACACTGAAGCCGCCGGCAAGAAGCTGATTGCCGTCTTCGCCGGCCAGCAGAGTATGAAGAGAGGCGACAGCCTGCCGCTCCATCTCGCCCCCGAGGTTCTGCACCTTTTCGGCGAGGACGGCCGGCGTCTGTCTTGAGCCCTCAGCGTCCATCCACAACGGCGCCATTCGTCAAATCGCAGCTTCGCTCTGCCGTCCGCAAGAAAATCTTATCTGTAGCCAAAGTCTCAGAGCGAAGTAAGCGCAGGCAATTAACGATGACGGGACAGCAAAAATGAAAAAAACAGATAAAAGACGAAGATGCATCCGGCCTCCATCGAAAAATAACAAAACGTAAATCAGCATGGCAAGGAACAAAGAAAAAACAAATGTTAGCGCAGACCAGAAAAATGGACGTGAATGTACTTGCTTATATTTAAAAATATATAAGAAATATATCCCGACCATGACTGGTATGGAAAAAACAAACTTTAAAAAAAGTGCTATCAGTCCGATGTCTCCAAAGAACATAGGGACATGGGCCAAAGTCATGCCCACAAAATAGGATTGAAAGAGCAGGCCTCTCTGAGGCATTCCGAGATTGAACTTCTTCATATTCGCTTTCGGGTCGCGTTATAGTCTATGATGCTATCCAAATGCCAGCCCAGCTTCAAGGTCACGAAAAAGCCCGCGCCGGAATGGAGGGCGCGGGCTGAGTTTTACGGTCACGACAGCTTAGTGGCTGTTCTTGTGGCTTTGTTGACCAGCCTCCACATGCTGCTCATGGCTGCCGCCGCGGGTTCCGCTGGACTGCGCGTCGCGGCCGCCTGAAGAGGCGCTGCGGGTATTGGAGTCGTTCTTGTGACTCTGCTGCCCAGCCTTGACGTGCTGTTCATGGGTTCCACCTTGGTTTGCCATTTGGTTTCTCCTTGGTTTTGAACTGAGGCCACGTCGACCTCGTGTTACAACCTCGCCCCGGCGCATGCGTTCCGCATTTTAACATTTCGTGATCTCGCCGGAAAAGAGGATGAGGAGGCGGGCCGGGCGGGTAGGGAGCTCGTCTGCCATTTCGTTGGCCATCGGAAGAAGGCGGAGAAATTCCGATGTTCTCCAGCACCGCCGCGTCCGCCTGGCGCGGCCCGCAACCTCGCTTCGAAAACCGTCCTTCAGCAAAAAGGTTCCAGGAAAATCAGCCGCATCCGTGCTCGTTCACGGCCCCCGAGACGGCCCCTCGACTCTTTTCAAATGGACGGACCGCTCTAGCTTAAATGGGATCTGATGAAAGGAGAAAACCATGACCGACGCACCGAAAACGGCGACCCCGGCGCGAAGAGTGTTGCGCGGCCGCCCCTACAGTATGAGCGAATTTGCCCGGAAATACCGGTTGGACGATAAGGAGGCCAAGCGCCTCTACGAGAAATTTGGCCCCTCGGCCACGGAGCTCGATCTGCTGATGGCGGCAAAGCGCCGTCCCCCGCGGCTCCCCACCAAACTCGACTCCTGACGGCGGACAATGAGGCTCAGAACGGGAAGCTGCCTTTGCGGAGCGGTCGCCTATCGGGTGGAAGGCGAGCCGCTTCGCGTCGGCCTCTGCCACTGCGCTGATTGCCGCAAATCGAGCGGTTCCGCCTTCGTCTTCTTCGCGCTCTGGCCTCGCTCCGCTTTCTCCCATAGCGGCGAGGTTTCAACTTTCGCCGGCCGCAGCTTCTGCCCCGCCTGCGGCGGCAGGCTTTTCTGCCTTCAGGAGCAGGCGGTGGAAATCCGTCTCGGCTCGCTCGACAATCCCCCGACGGATCTTGAGCCGAACCATGAAGTCTGGATCAAGCGGCGCGAATCGTGGCTGCATCCACTGCCGGATGCCAGACAATACACAGAGGACACCGACTGACGGGCGATGATTTCTGCCTGTCCGGAGCGCGAAAACGCTGCAGATTTTAGGGCGACAGGCTCCGCCGCGACAAACTTGACTTTTCTTACCAATATTTCATTTCACCCGTCCGTAATTCCGTGCCACTTCGGCGGCAACGCTAATTCCCGGTTCATCTGCAGTGTGATTAGTTCATTGCAGGGCCGAGGCGGCCACTGACCGATCGAGGATGACATGAACAAAATCGTAAGCGGCGACGAAACCGGAGCAAAGGCCGGCGCGACGCCCGACCTCGCAACGGTTCTTGCCGCGTCGGCAAGGCAGAACAAGCGGGGCCGCTGGCGCGGACGCCTCCTGGTTCTCTTGATCCTTCTCGCTGCTGCTGCGGCTGCTGCTTATTTCTACGTCGGCCGTGGGCAAAGCGAAGTGAGCTACACCACGCAGCCGGCAAAACGCGGCGCGCTGACGGTGCTCGTCACTGCCACCGGTTCGGTGCAGCCGACTGAGCAGGTGGATATATCGAGCGAGCTTTCCGGCACTGTCCGCGACGTTAACGTCGATTATAACAGCACCATCAAGGCGGGCGATGTGCTGGCGCTGCTCGACACCAACAAGCTCGAGGCGGATGTGAAGAGCTCGCGCGCCAAGGTCAATTCGGCCAAGGCGAATGTCGCCAAGGCCAATGCCGATCTCGAATCAGCCAGCACCTCGCTCGAACGGCTGAAGAGCCTTGTCAGGAGCAACGTCTCCACCCAGCAGAGCCTTGACGACGCCACCTATAAATATGATTCCGCCGTCGCCGCCAAACAGATCAACGAAGCCGAGGTTCTCGCCTCAGAGGCCGACCTGCAGCTTGCCGAAGTCAATCTCGCCAAGGCAAAGATCGTCTCGCCAATCGACGGCGTGATCCTCACCCGTTCGGTCAACCCGGGCGCCACCGTCGCAGCCTCGCTTTCGGCGCCCATCCTCTTTACCATTGCCGGCGACCTGAAGAAGATGGAGCTTCAGGTCGATGTCGACGAGGCCGATGTCGGCAAGATCGCCGTCGGCCAGAAGGCGAAGTTTACCGTCGATGCCTATCCCGACCGGTCTTTCCCAGCCGAGATCGAGCAGATCCGCTTCGCCTCCGAAGTGGTCAATAATGTGGTGACCTATAAGGCGGTACTCTCGGTCGACAATGCCGACCTGCTGCTGCGCCCCGGGATGACGGCCACCGCCGACATCACCGTCGAGGCTGTCAAGGATACGCTGATGGTACCGAACGCCGCGTTGCGTTATGCCCCGCCGCAGGCGGAACGACGCGGCCGCGGCATTCTCGGGATCTTCGGCCCGCCACGCCGACGCGGGGGCGATACCGGCCAGGCGCTGACGGGAGCTCAGCGCCGCGTCTGGGTCGTGCGCAACGGCCGCGCCACGCCCGTCGTCATTGAGGTCGGCTCCTCCGACGGCCAGTTCACCCAGGTGATCTCCGGCGAACTCAAGGAAGATGATGCGCTGGTGACCGACGCCGCCGTGCGGACCAATTAGGCGGAGAGACGGATGGCAAGCCCGCCGCTCATCGAATTCAGGAAGGTCTCGAAAGTCTACGGCGCGGGCGAGGCTGCGATCCGCGCTCTCGATCATGTCGATCTTGCGATCGACGCCCACGAATTCGTGGCGATCATGGGGCCATCGGGCTCCGGCAAATCGACGGCGATGAACATTCTCGGCTGCCTCGACGTGCCCACATCGGGCGATTACATCTTCCAGGGCATCCCGACGAGCGGCTTCGACCGAAGCCAGCTAACGCTGTTGCGCCGCCACATGCTGGGCTTCGTCTTCCAGGGCTTCAATCTCCTGTCGCGCACGTCAGCGGTCGAGAATGTCGAACTGCCGCTGATCTATCGCGGCATGGGGGTGCGCGAGCGGCGCGAACGGGCGCGCGAGGCGCTGGCCCTGGTCGGTCTGTCCGGCCGAGAACATCACAAGACGCAGGAACTGTCCGGCGGCCAGCAGCAGCGCGTCGCCATCGCCCGCGCCATCGTCACCGAGCCGGCGCTGCTGCTGGCCGACGAACCCACAGGCAATCTCGACACGAAGACCAGCGTCGAGATCATGGACCTGATGACGCGGCTGAATCGCGAGCAGGGCATCACCATCGTCATGGTGACGCACGAGCCCGATATCGCCGCCTATGCCGGGCGGCTGCTGCGCTTCGTCGACGGTAAGCTCGAGACTGAGGTCGAGCATCGCAGGAGGGCGGATCATGTTCTTTGAAACGCTGAAGCTCGCCCTGCGCGCCATCAGCCGCAACATGCTGCGTTCGTTCCTCACCGTTCTCGGCGTCGTCATCGGCGTTGCCGCCGTCATCGCGTTGGTCACGATCGGCAACGGCACGACCGCCCAGGTCTCCACCGAACTGTCGCGTCTCGGCACCAACATGCTGTTCGTCCGGCCCGGCCAGTTCGGCCCCGGCCGGGCGAGTTCCGAGGCGAAACGCTTCAGCGTCAAGGATGTCGCCGCCATCCGCGACCAGATCGGCGGCCTGAGGGCCGTGGCGCCGCTCAACCAGTCGACGGCTACAGTGATCTTTGGCGGACAGAACCATTCGACCAGCGTCTCCGGCACCACGAACGATTATTTCGTCGCGCAGGACTGGAACCTGGCGCTCGGCCGCATTTTCACTCCAGCCGAGGAGCGCGGCCAGTCCCGCTGCATCGTCGGCGAGACGGTCCGCTCGGAGCTCTTCGGCGCTGGCGATCCGATAGGCCAGCAGATTCGGGTCGGCAAGGTTTCATGCCCGGTCATCGGGGTGCTCTCCAAGCGCGGCCAGTCGGGCATGGGCACCGATCAGGATGATGTCGTCATCATGCCGGTCAAGGTGTTCCAGCGGCGCATCAGCGGCAACAGCAACGTACCGCAGATCATCATCTCGGCGCGCGACGGCGTGTCCACCGCCAAGGTGCAGGCCGATGTCGAAAATCTTTTGCGTGAGCGCCGCAAGATCATTCCCGGCCGGCAGGACGATTTCAACGTCAACGACATGACGCAGATCGCGGAGGCGATGACCGGAACGACGACGCTCCTGACCGGCCTGCTGGGCGCCGTCGCTGCAATCAGCCTGCTCGTCGGCGGCATCGGCATCATGAACATCATGCTGGTTTCCGTCACCGAACGAACTCGGGAAATCGGCATCCGCCTGGCGATCGGCGCGCTCGAAAGCCAGGTGCTCACCCAGTTCCTCGTCGAGGCGGTTGCGCTCTCGCTGTTCGGCGGCATCACCGGCATTGTGCTCGGCTTGAGCCTCGGTCTGGTGGCGGTCACCCTCCTGAAAGTTCCCTTCGTCTTCAGCCCGATGATGGTCGCCGTCGCCTTCCTCTTCTCCGCGGCAATCGGCATGATCTTCGGCTATTTCCCGGCGAGACGAGCAGCGCAGCTCAATCCGATCGAGGCGCTGCGGCACGAGTGAATGGCGGGCTCGGTGTATGGCGGCTTTGGTTGGTCGGCTCCGGTGGTGCTTCGAGAAAGCGTAGCTGTAACAATTGCGGTTCAGCCATGCGGCCTCGGCATCTATTTGTCACTCCCTGGATTCCTGGCGGCGCCTTGTCTTCGTTTCTTCACCGTGCCACAATGTGATATATCAGTTTGGCGGCGGGATTATCGGCATGCAGACGTCACAAAGCCACCGTGCCTATCTCGCGCTCGAGCATCTGATCGTCACGCTTGTCTTGAAACCCGGCGCGCTTGTCACCGAAAAGCAACTGATCGACATGGCGGGCCACGGGCGAACGCCGGTGCGCGAGGCGATTCAGAAACTCGCCTGGCAGGGGCTGATCCTGGTGAAGCCGCGGGTTGGGCTGCAGGTTGCCGAGATCGCGCCGGAGGATCATGGCAATGTCATGCAGGTGCGCCGTGAGCTGGAGCCGATCGCGGCAAGCCTCGTTGCCGAACATGCAACGGACGAGCAGCGCCTCCGCCTCAGCGATTGCGCCGACGCCATGGAAAAATGCGCCGCCACCGGCGATCTCATTGGCTTCTTCGCCGCCGACAAGGCCTTTGACGAGATACTCGAGGATGTCTGTCCGAATGGCTTCATCACGGCCGCGCTCGCCCCGGTGCAGACGCATTCGCGTCGCCTCTGGTATTCCACCGCAAGCCCCGAGCGCATGGACCGCGCCATCGCGCTGCATGTCACCGTCATCCGGTCCATTCAGCAGGGCAGGCCCGATGATGCCAGTGCGGCCATGGCGGCGTTGATCGACTATCTCGCATGCAAATAGAAACGGCCCCGTTTCCGGAGCCGCTTGCAGATATGCTCGTCAAAAAAGCGTCAGCCGACGAAGGCGCGCTCGATGACGAATTCGGCCGGCTTGCTGTTGGCGCCCTCATTGAGGCCCGCCTTCTCAAGCAGTTCCTTGGTGTCCTTCAGCATGGCCGAGGAGCCGCAGATCATGCCGCGGTCGATTGCTGGATCAAGCGGCGGCACGCCGAGATCGGTAAAGAGCTTGCCTGACGAGATCAGGTCGGTGATGCGGCCCCGATACTCGAAGTCCTCGCGTGTGACGGTCGCATAATGACGCAGTTTGTCGCCGACGACTTCCTTCAGCAGCTCATCGTTCTGGATCTCGTGCACGAGGTCGAAGCCGTATTTCAGCTCGGCGACATCGCGTGTGGTATGGGTGAGGATGACCTCCTCGAACTTCTCATAAGTTTCGGGATCGCGGATCAGGCTCGCGAAAGGCGCAACGCCGGTTCCCGTCGAGAACATGTAGAGGCGACGGCCGGGCGTCAGCGCATCGAGCACCAGCGTGCCCGTCGGCTTCTTGCGCATCAGCACCTGGTCGCCGGGCTTGATTGCCTGCAGATGCGAGGTCAGCGGGCCGTCCGGTACCTTGATCGAGAAGAATTCAAGCTCTTCGGCCCAGGCAGGGCTGGCGATCGAATAGGCACGGAAGATAGGCTTGCCTGCGACCATCAGGCCGATCATCGCAAATTCGCCGGAACGGAAACGGAAGCCCTGCGGCCGGGTCATCGTAAAGCGGAAGAGCCGGTCGGTGTAATGCGTCACGCTGAGCACCGTCTCGGCGTAGACGCCGGCGGGGATGGACGATGCGAAGTCTTCGGTCTTTGCAGGCGCGTTCATTGCGGTAGAGGATCCCGTTTCGTCGGATGAACCATCGGATGCGAGGCAGATATTACATATCCGGCCAGAATTAAAGGCATTCCATTCCACGCAGCGCTCATCAAAGGAAATATGCGTGTCCTTGTCAGGATTCAATGGTTGGCGGGGAATGTCATATTTCCCGCTGGCGAAGCCCGCCAAAGGATGCATATTAGAGCGGCGCGCCGCAATCAGATGCTGATTTTGGCAAAAGCATTGCGACAACAAAGACCTACGGCGTCGAACCCGATTCAGAAACAGGGTCAGGTGATGATGGCAATAAAACACGCTTGCCCAGGGCGAGCGCGACAGGCGGTCGGGGGTTATGAAGATTTTCAATTACAAGCGTGTTCCTTACGCGGAAATGCGCGCCTTTTCCGTTCATATTCTGACGGCTTCCGGCTCCTTCCTGGCCTTTCTCGGCGTCGTTGCCGCCGCTGAGCACCGCTTCATCGACATGTTCTGGTGGCTGGGTCTGGCTCTTCTCGTCGATGGCATCGATGGGCCCATTGCCCGCAAAGTTCGCGTCAAGGAAGTTCTGCCGAACTGGTCTGGCGATACGCTCGACAATATCATCGATTACGTCACCTATGTGCTTCTGCCGGCGTTTGCGCTCTATCAGAGCGGCATGATCGGTGAGCCCTGGTCGTTCGTCGCCGCCGGCATGATCGTCGTCTCCAGCGCCATCTATTATGCCGACATGGGCATGAAGACGGAGGAGTATTTCTTCTCCGGCTTTCCCGTCGTCTGGAACATGATCGTCTTCACACTGTTCGTCATCGATGCGAGCGCCACGACCGCGCTGATCGTCGTCACGATATCGGTGGTGCTGACCTTCCTGCCGATCAATTTCCTGCATCCGGTTCGCGTGAAAAGGCTGCGCCCGCTCAACCTCGGCGTCTTCTTCCTGTGGTCGGCGCTCGGCGTCTATTCGCTGCTGATGCATTTCGAGATGCCGGAATGGGCGCTCATTCTCTTCATCGTGACCGGGCTCTATCTTTACGTCATCGGCGCGGTGCTGCAATTCTTCCCCTCCCTTGGACGCGAAGCTTAGGACAGGCAAGATGACGAAGACGCATGCGGTTTCATTCTCGAAGACGGGCGGACCTGAGGTTTTCGACTATGTCGACATCGATCTTGCGCCACCCGCGGCAGGCGAGGTGCAGATCCGGCAGGCAGCGATCGGCCTCAACTTCATCGATGTCTACTTCCGCAACGGTACCTATAAGGCGCCGCACCTTCCCTTTGTCACCGGCAAGGAGGGCGCCGGAACCGTGACGGCGGTCGGGCCTGATGTTGCCGATTTCAAGCTTGGCGACCGTGTCGCCTATGCCAGCGCCGACGGCGCCTATAGCGCCGAACGCAATATCGAGGCGCGCCATCTGGTGCATGTGCCAGACGGCATAGAGCTGGAAACGGCGGCGGCGATGATGCTGAAAGGCATGACTGCCGAATATCTCTTGAACCGCACCTTCAAGGTCGGGCCTGAGACAACGCTCCTGTTTCATGCCGCCGCCGGCGGCGTCGGTCTGATTGCCGGCCAATGGGCAAAGGCGCTCGGCGCCACCATCATCGGTACCGCGGGCTCCGAAGACAAGATCGAGCTGGCGCTCGCCCATGGTTACGACCACGTGATCAACTACAAGAGCGATGACTTTGTCGGTCGCGTCCGCGAAATAACCGGCGGCAAGGGCGTCGATGTCGTCTATGATTCGATCGGCCGCGATACTTTTCCACAGTCGCTCGATTGCCTGAAGCCGCGCGGTCTGTTCGCCTCGTTCGGCCAATCCTCCGGGCCGATCGAGAACTTCACTCTATCCCAGCTGGCGCAGAAGGGGTCACTCTTTGCGACGCGTCCGACGCTCTTCACCTATATCGCCGCGCGCCAGGAATTGGTCGATAGTGCACAAGCGCTATTTGATGTTGTGCAAAGCAACAAAGTGCGTATCAATGTCAACCAAACCTATCCGCTGCGTGAGGTCGGGCGGGCTCACGCGGATCTGGAAGCAAGAAAAACTACGGGAACGACGCTGCTGATTCCATGAGATCCGAACGGACCGGTTGGCAGAAGAAATGAGGGAACGTGTCTGCATTGAATGTGCCGGATTCCGGTGCGTTGTTATCCATCCAGAAGCTGACGAAGTTTTTCGGTGGCTTTGCCGCCTGCAATGACATCGATCTCGACATAGCGCCGGGCGAAATACATGCACTTCTCGGCGAAAATGGCGCAGGCAAGTCCACTTTGGTCAAGATGCTGTTCGGCGTTCTCGAGCCGACGCACGGGCACATCCTCTGGGAAGGAAGAGAGGTCGCCATCACCTCGCCGGGCGAGGCCCGCAAGCTTGGCATCGGCATGGTCTTCCAGCACTTTTCACTGTTCGAGGCGCTGACGGTCGCCGAAAACATAGCGCTGTCGCTCGACGACGCCATCCCGATCGACAGGATCGCCGAGGAGGCGAGGGCCCTGTCGCTAGCCTACGGCCTGCCGCTCGATCCGCATGCTCATGTCGCCGATCTTTCGGTGGGCGAGCGCCAGCGCATCGAGATCGTCCGGGCGCTGCTGCAGAATCCAAAGCTCATCATTCTCGACGAACCGACCTCGGTTTTGACGCCGCAGGAAGCCGACAAGCTGTTCGAAACGCTGTTCAAGCTGCGCGCCGAGGGCCGTTCGGTTCTTTATATCAGCCATCGTTTGGAGGAGGTGCAGCGCATCTGCGATAGAGCAACGGTGCTGCGCCATGGCCGTGTAACCGGCGCCTGTGATCCGAAGCAGGAAACACCCGCATCGCTCGCCCGCATGATGGTCGGCAGCGAGGTTGCCGCCGTTACGCATCCTGAGCGCAGCGACAAAGGCGAGGTGCAACTGGCGGTAGTCAACCTTTCCGTCGCCGCCCGCACGCCTTTCGCCATGCCGTTGCGAGAGGTGTCTATGACTGTGCGTTCCGGTGAGATCCTGGCGATTGCCGGTGTGGCGGGCAACGGCCAGAGCGAGCTCTTCGACGTTCTCTCGGGCGAATATCCGGTCGCTTCGCCCGAGGCGATCGTCATTCGCAAGAGACACGTCGGCAATCAGGGCATTACCGTGCGCCGCCTGCTCGGCGCCGGCTTCGTGCCGGAGGAACGCCACGGGCACGCCGCCGTCTCTGCCATGAAACTGTCGGATAATCTCGTCCTTGCCCGCAGCCAGTCGGATCGCAAGGCCTTTCTGGGCCTGCTCGGCATGATCCGCCGCAGGGCTGTGAAATCCGCCGCCAGGCGCATTTCCGAAGCGATGGATGTCCGCAAGAGCGGCGACGATCCGGCCGCCGGCTCTCTTTCCGGCGGAAATCTGCAGAAATTCATCGTCGGCCGCGAACTCGACCGCCAGCCGGCGGTGCTTGTCGTCAATCAACCGACCTGGGGCGTGGATGCCGGGGCGGCAAGCCGCATCCGCCAGGCTTTGGTCGACCTTGCAAAGGCCGGCTCCGCCGTCGTCGTCATTAGCCAGGATCTCGACGAGATCTTCGAGGTCGCGACAGATATTGCCGTCATCTCCGAGGGCCGCCTTTCCAGGCCTTTCCCGGCGAGTGAACTGACGCGCGAAAATATCGGCCTGCTGATGGGCGGCCTGCACGAGAGCGGTTCCGCCGCGGAGGCAGC
Organism: Rhizobium bangladeshense; assembly: GCF_017357245.1. Taxonomy (NCBI): domain Bacteria; kingdom Pseudomonadati; phylum Pseudomonadota; class Alphaproteobacteria; order Hyphomicrobiales; family Rhizobiaceae; genus Rhizobium; species Rhizobium bangladeshense. The sequence goes on from NZ_CP071612.1 coordinate 2,132,333, forward strand.
CCATGCGCATTGAACTGGAAAAACGCCCCGACGTTTCGAAGCTCTTCGGCTTCGTTTCGCCGCTCCTCGCCCTCGTCCTGACGCTCACCTTCGGCGCCATCATGTTCGCCATGCTCGGCAAGGACCCGGCCGCGGCGCTGAGCGCCTTCTTCGTCGAGCCGCTGCTCGAGGTCTGGTCGCTGCACGAACTGGCGATCAAAGCCGCGCCGCTGATCCTGATCGCCGTCGGCCTTGCCGTCTGCTACCGCTCGAACAACTGGAATATCGGCGCCGAGGGACAGTTCACCATCGGAGCCATCACCGGCTCCTATCTGCCGATCGTCTTTTACGACTGGCACTCGCCGCTCGTGTTGCCGCTGATGCTGGTGCTCGGCGCGCTTGGTGGTGCGCTTTTCGCCGCCGTTCCGGCGCTTTTGAAGGCGCATTTCAACACCAATGAGATCCTGACGTCACTGATGCTTGTCTACATCGCCCAGCTTTTCTTGGACTGGCTGGTTCGGGGCGCCTGGCGCGATCCGAAGGGCTTCAACTTTCCCGTTTCGCGCGATTTCGCGCCTGAGGCGGTGCTGCCGGCGATCTGGGAAGAATCTGGCCGCGCTCATTGGGCGTTCGTCTTCGCCATCATTGCGGCGATCGGCGTCTGGTTCATGTTGCGCTATACGTTGAAAGGCTTCGAGATCGTCGTGCTCGGCCAATCGGAAAGGGCAGGGCGCTTCGCCGGCTTCTCCGCGAAGAAGATGATCTGGTTCAGCTTTCTCTTCTCAGGCGCGCTTGCCGGCCTTGCCGGCATCAGTGAGGTCTCCGGCTCGATCGGCCATCTCCAGCCGGCGATCTCTCCCGGCTACGGTTTCACCGCCATCATCGTTGCCTTCCTCGGCCGCCTCAACCCGCTCGGGATCATCGCGTCAGGCCTGGTGCTGGCGCTGACTTATCTCGGCGGCGAGGCCGCACAGCTTTCGATTGGCATTTCCGACAAGGTCACGCGCGTGTTCCAGGGTCTGCTGCTCTTTTTCGTGCTCTCCTGCGATATGCTGATCTATTACAAAATCCGCATTGTCTGGTCGCGGGCCAGGGGCGGGGCGGTATGAGCATCTTCGAAGCCATCCTGCTGACGGTTATCACCGCCTCGACGCCGCTCGTCATTGCAGCCCTCGGCGAACTCGTGACGGAGCGCTCCGGTGTTCTCAATCTCGGCGTCGAAGGCATGATGATCATCGGCGCCGTCGGCGCCTTCGCCGCCGCCCAGCTTACCGGATCGGCCTATATCGGCATTGTCGGCGGCATCGTCAGCGGCGCGCTGTTCTCACTGCTCTTCGCCTTCCTGACGCTGACGCTCGTCACCAACCAGGTGGCGACGGGCCTTGCCCTGACGATCCTCGGCCTTGGCGCTTCCGGCATGCTCGGCGAAGCCTTCGTCGGCGCGCCTGGCATCCGGCTTCTGCCGATCGAAATCCCGGTGCTCTCGGCCATTCCCTATGTCGGAACCGTCCTGTTCAAGCAGGATCTGATCTTCTACCTGTCGATCCTGCTTGTTGTCGGCGTCAACTGGTTCCTCTTCAGAAGCCGCACCGGCCTGAAGATACGCGCCATCGGCGATAATCACGCCTCCGCCCATGCGCTCGGCATCAACGTCATCCGCATGCGCTATCTCGCCGTTATGTTCGGTGGTGCGTGTGCCGGCCTTGCAGGGGCGCAACTGTCGCTGATCTATACGCCGCAGTGGACCGAGAATATGTCGTCCGGGCGGGGCTGGATCGCGCTGGCGCTTGTCGTCTTCTCCTCATGGCGGCCTTGGCGGCTGCTGGCCGGCGGTTATCTATTCGGAGCTGTGACGATCCTGCAGTTGCACGCGCAGGCCTTCGGCATCGGCATTCCGTCGCAGTTCCTGTCGATGCTGCCCTATGCGGCGACAGTTGTGGTCCTCATAATGATCTCGCATAATCGGCGCACGACGATGATCAACACGCCGGCCTCGCTTGGCAAAGCCTTCGTGCCTGACCGGTGAGCAACAACAAAAAAGACGGGTTTCAAACTTCCAACCAACAGGGATCAAAATGAAAAAACTTGCACTTGCTCTCGCAGCGACAGCTGCCCTTGTCCTGAGCATCGGTTCGGCCGCCGAGGCTGCCGAAAAGACCAAGGTCTGCTTCGTCTATGTCGGCACCCGCACCGATGGCGGCTGGACGCAGGCCCATGAAAACGGCCGCCTCCAGGTCGAGAAGGAATTCGCCGACAAGGTCGAAACATCCTTCCTCGAAAGCGTTCCGGAGGGTCCTGATGCCGAACGCGCCATCGAGCGCATGGCCCGTTCCGGCTGCTCGCTTATTTTCACCACATCCTTCGGATACATGGACGCGACTGTCGCCGTCGCCAAGAAGTTCCCGAAGGTGAAGTTCGAGCATGCGACCGGCTTCAAGGCCGCCGACAATGTCGCGACCTACAATTCGCGCTTCTATGAAGGCCGCTATATCAGCGGCATTATCGCCGGGAAGCTGTCGAAGACCGGCACGGCAGGCTATATCGCCTCCTTCCCCATCCCCGAGGTGGTGATGGGCATCAATGCGTTCGAAACCGGCGCCAAGTCGGTCAACCCGAACTTCAAGATGAAGGTCATCTGGGTCAACACCTGGTTTGACCCCGGCAAGGAAGCCGATGCCGCCAAGGCGCTGCTCGACCAGGGCGTCGACATTCTCACCCAGCACACGGACACGACCGCTCCGATGCAGGTTGCCGAGCAACGCGGCGTCAAGGCCTTCGGCCAGGCGTCCGACATGATCAAGGCTGGTCCAAACGTACAGCTCACAGCGATCATCGACACTTGGGGCAATTATTACGTCAAGCGCGTCCAGGCGCTTCTCGACGGCACCTGGAAGTCGGAACAGAGCTGGGATGGCCTGAAGGACGGCATTCTGACAATGGCGCCCTATACCAACATGCCCGATGACGTGAAGAAGCTTGCCGAGGAAACCGAAGCCAAGATCAAGTCAGGCGAACTGCATCCCTTCACCGGCCCCATCAACAAGCAGGACGGCACGCCCTGGCTGAAGGCTGGCGAGAAGGCCGATGACGGGACGTTGCTCGGCATGAACTTCTATGTCGAAGGCGTCGACGACAAGCTGCCGGCGCAATAACTTCTGCAGCCAGTTTCCAAATTCAAAGGGCGTCCTGGCGACGCCCTTTTTTCTGCTCATACGCTAAAAAAGCGATTTACAAAAGTAATACTATATGATTTTTTGACCCTGCGCCGCGAAGGAGCGGCATTGGGAGGATATCATGAAATTGAAGACTGCACTTTTGAGTGCCACGATTCTGGCTGCCTGCATGTTCGGTTCGGCTTCGGCCAACGGCTTGACCGTCGGTTTCTCGCAGATCGGTTCGGAATCGGGCTGGCGCGCGGCTGAAACGACCGTGACCAAGGAGCAGGCCAAGAAGCGCGGCATCGATCTGAAGTTTGCCGATGCGCAGCAGAAGCAGGAAAACCAAATCAAGGCTTTGCGCTCCTTCATCGCCCAGGGCGTCGATGCCATTCTGATCGCTCCGGTCGTCGAGACCGGCTGGGATGACGTTCTGAAGGAAGCCAAGGAAGCCAATATCCCGGTTATCCTTCTCGACCGCACCGTCAAGGCTCCGGACGATCTCTATCTGACGGCTGTCACCTCCGACCTCGTCCATGAAGGCAAGGTTGCCGGCGACTGGCTCGTCAAGACCGTCGGCGACAAGAAGTGCAATGTCGTCGAACTGCAGGGTACGACCGGCTCATCGCCGGCCATCGCCCGCAAGAAGGGCTTCGAAGAGGCCCTCACCGGCCACGACAATCTCAAGATCGTTCGCAGCCAGACCGGCGACTTCACCCGTACCAAGGGCAAGGAAGTCATGGAAAGCTTCCTGAAGGCTGAAAATGGCGGCAAGGATATCTGCGCGCTCTACGCCCACAACGACGACATGGCTGTCGGCGCCATCCAGGCGATCAAGGAAGCCGGCCTGAAGCCCGGCAAGGATATCCTCGTCGTTTCCATCGACGCCGTGCCGGATATTTTCAAGGCGATGTCCGAAGGTGAGGCCAATGCTACGGTCGAACTGACGCCGAACATGGCAGGTCCCGCTTTCGATGCGCTCGAAGCCTATCTGAAGGACAAGAAGGCTCCGCCGAAGTGGATCCAGACCGAGTCGAAGCTCTACACGCCGGCCGACGAGCCGATGAAGGTGTACGAAGAGAAGAAGGGTCAGGGCTACTGATTTGAACCTGGAACCGTACTGGCCCATCATGGGCCGGTACGGAACTGCCGGTGCCGGCCGGGCGACTTGCCCGGCCTTGGCGCAGGCGCAAGGCGCAATATCAGGAAACAGCAGCCCTCATGGTTCACAATATCGAGAATATTCTCGCAGCCTCGGCCATATCGAAGTTCTTTCCCGGCGCCGTCGCCCTTGACAAGGTCGATTTTACGTTGCGCCGCGGGGAGGTTCATGCGCTTCTCGGCGAGAACGGCGCCGGCAAATCGACGCTGATCAAATGCATCACCGGGGCCTACCATCGCGATGGCGGCAGCCTGACGCTCGACGGCCAGGAGATCAATCCGGCCAATACGCTCGCCGCCCAGAAGCTGGGCATCGGCACCGTTTATCAGGAAGTCAACCTCCTGGCCAATCTAAGTGTGGCCGAAAACCTGTTTCTCGGACGCCAGCCGCGGCGTTTCGGCATGACTGATGTCCGCGCGATGAACCGCAAGGCGCGCGAACTGCTCGCCGGCTACGGCATCGATATCGACGTCACCGCCGAACTTGGACGTTTCTCCGTCGCCGTCCAGCAGGTGGTCGCCATCGCGCGCGCCGTCGATCTCTCGGGCAAGGTCCTGATATTGGACGAGCCGACGGCGAGCCTCGACAATCAGGAAGTGGCGCTGCTCTTCCGCATCATCGAGGACTTGAAAAAGCGTGGCCTCGGCATCGTCTTCATCACCCATTTCCTCGAGCAGGTCTATGCGATCAGCGACCGCATCACCGTGCTGCGCAACGGCAAACTCGTCGGCACCCGCGACGCCGCCGATCTGCCGCGCCAGGGTCTGATCGCGATGATGCTCGGCCGGGAACTCGCCCAGGCCGAAGAGACGGTCAGGGAACACAGCATCGCCGCGGGCGAGGTCCGCTACCGCTTTTCCGGCTACGGTAAACGCGGCAAGGTCAAGCCTTTCGATCTCGACGTCCGGGCCGGCGAGGTGGTCGGCGTGGCCGGGCTGCTCGGTTCCGGGCGCACCGAAACCGCCGAACTGCTCTTCGGCGTCGAACATGCCGACAGCGGCAGTGCAACGATCGATGGCCAGCCCGTGACCCTTTCCAGCCCGCGCGCCGCGATCGCAAAGGGTTTCGGATTCTGCCCTGAAGACCGCAAGACCGACGGCATCGTCGGCGACCTGTCGATCCGGGAAAACATTGCGCTTGCGCTGCAGGCCCGCCGCGGCTGGACCAGGCCGCTGTCGCGCGCCGAGCAGAATGCGCTCGCCGACCGCTACATCAAGGCGCTCGACATCCGCACGACCGACCGTGAAAAGCCGATCCGGCTGCTTTCCGGCGGCAACCAGCAGAAGGCGATCCTCGCTCGCTGGCTGGCAACCAATCCCAAGTTTCTCATCCTCGATGAACCAACCCGCGGTATCGATGTCGGCGCCCATGCCGAGATCATCCGGCTCATCGAGCAGCTTTGCGCCGAAGGCATGTCATTGATCGTAATTTCCTCGGAACTTGAAGAGCTTGTCGCCTATAGTTCACGTGTCATCGTACTTCGCGACAGGCAGCATATCGCCGAACTCACGGGCGAGCGAATTACTGCCGCCGGTATAGTCGATGCCATCGCGGCCGCCGAGCACAAGAAGGAGGATGCATGAAGTCCTCCTCGAATGCGCTGGGCTATCGCCTGGCGCCGCAATTGATCGCGCTCATTGTGATTCTTCTGCTGAATTTCATAACGTCACCTCAGTTTTTTAATGTGGTGGTTCAGAATGGGCGGCTCTACGGCAGCGTGATTGACGTGCTGAATCGCGGTGCGCCGGTGGCGCTGCTGGCGATCGGCATGACGCTGGTTATTGCTACGAAGGGCATCGATTTGTCCGTCGGCGCGGTCATCGCCATCTGCGGCGCTGTTGCTGCTTCATCCGTCGTTTCTGGAAATTCCGTCACTTACACGATATTCCTGACACTGGCGATCGGGCTTGCCTGCGGCGTCTGGAACGGTTTCCTGGTGGCGGTCCTCAACATCCAGCCGATCATCGCCACCTTGGTGCTGATGGTCGCCGGCCGCGGCATCGCCCAGCTCATCACCGAAGGCGCCATCCTGACCTTCAATGATGACGGCCTGATCTTCTTCGGTAGCGGCTCGATGGCTCTGCTGCCTATGCCCGTCGTCATCTGGCTGCTTGTCGGTCTGCTCGTCATCCTGCTCGTTCGCCGCACGGCGCTCGGCATGCTGCTCGAGGCTGTCGGCATCAACCGCCGCGCCAGCACGCTCTCCGGGATTCAAACGCCGGTGCTGCTGATGGCCGTCTATATGCTGAGCGGGCTCTGCGCCTCGATCGCCGGCATTATCGTCGCGGCCGACATCAAGGGCGCGGATGCCAACAATGCCGGTCTCTGGCTGGAGCTTGACGCCATCCTCGCCGTCGTCGTCGGCGGCAATTCGCTCCTCGGCGGACGATTCAGCATCGTCGGCTCGCTGGTCGGCGCGATGATCATCCAGGCGGTCAACACCGGCATCCTGTCCTCGGGATTCCCGCCTGAATTCAATCTGATCATCAAGGCTGTCATCATTATCGTCATCCTCATCATCCAGTCGCCGGCGGTGCAATCGCTCGCCATCTTCGCCAGCCGCGGGCAGGGCGGAAGGGAGTAGCCGAAATGAACTCCAAATACCTGCCGCTGCTCGCGACCATCGTAATCTTCGTGCTCGCCTATGCCGGCTGCACGCTTCAATATCCGAACATGCTGTCGACCCGCGTTATCGGCAACCTTTTGACCGATAACGCATTTCTCGGTATTGCCGCCGTCGGCATGACCTTCGTGATCATCTCCGGCGGCATCGATCTGTCGATCGGTTCGATCATCGCCTTTACCGGCGTCTTCCTGGCGGTCATCCTGCAGAATACGTCGATCCATCCGCTCCTCGCCTTCGCGCTGGTCCTCGTCATCACCACCGCCTTCGGCGCCGTCATGGGCGCCATCATCCACTATCTCGAAATGCCGGCATTCATCGTGACGCTTGCCGGCATGTTCCTGGCGCGCGGGATCGCCTTTGTGCTGTCGATCGACAGCATTCCGATCAACCACGATTATTATTCGACGCTGACGAGCCTCTATTGGCGGCTGCCCGGAGGCGGGCGGCTGACGCTGATCGGCGCCGTGATGCTTCTGGTCTTTGCCGCCGGCATCTTCATCGCCCACCGGACCCGCTTCGGCACCAACGTCTATGCGCTTGGGGGAGGGCCGCAGACGGCGCGGCTGATGGGTGTGCCGGTCGGACGCACGACGATCCAGATCTATGCGCTGTCGGGCTTTCTCGCCGGTCTATCCGGAATCGTTTTTTCGCTGTACACCTCTGCCGGATATTCTCTTGCTGCAGTCGGCGTCGAACTCGACGCCATCGCTGCGGTGGTCATTGGGGGGACGCTGCTGACCGGAGGAGCGGGATTCGTGGCGGGAACCTTGATCGGCATTCTGATCCAGGGACTCATTCAGACCTACATCACCTTCGACGGCACGCTGTCGAGCTGGTGGACGAAGATTCTGATTGGCCTGCTGCTGTTTGCATTCATACTGATGCAGAAGGCGATCCTGTTCCTTTCAAGCCTGAACAAGAGGTATGCCTGAGGGGGTGATCGTTTGCGCAATAAACTGATCGAGACACGCAAGACAGGGCGCCGAGCCCGTACGAGCCACGCACAGGTGGTCGACGAGCTCGGGAAGGCGATCGTCGCCGGTACCTATCCCGTCGGCTCGATCCTGCCGGGCGATACGGAACTGGCGCAACGCTTCAAGGTATCGCGTACGGTGCTGCGCGAGACGATGAAGACGCTTGCTGCCAAGGGCATGGTGGTTGCCAAGGCGCGGGTCGGCACGCGTGTGACCGAGAAAAACCTCTGGAATATGTTCGACAGCGAAATCATCGCCTGGCACTTCGACAATGGCGTGACCGAAGAATTTCTGCTGCAGCTTTACGATATCCGCCTTGCCGTCGAACCCTTCGCCGCCGGTCTGGTCGCCGAGCGCGCCGATGCCGAGGAGATCGAAATGCTGCGCGGGCTGGCTCAGGAGATGGCGGCGAGCGGGCATACGGCCGACAGCCTGGCACTCGCCGACCTGCGCTTCCACCTGGCAATTGCCGAAGCCTCGCACAATCCCTTCATGCGCACCCTCGGCAGCCTGATCGAAGCGGCCCTGGTCGGCATGTTCCGCATCAGCACGCCCCCCTCCGAAAACGGATTCGCCAATATCGCCGATACCCATATGCGCATCGTCGATGCCATCGTCTCCGGCGACAGCGCCGCCGCTCGGCGTGCGATGGAAGTCGTCATCCTAGACGGACGCGACCACGTGCATGAGGCCTTCGCGGCCCACGGTTCTCCTGTTGTCTTGGGACCGATTTCGCCGGCAATCTCATCCTAGTGACGCTTTGACCACGCGGCGCATTCAAGCTTTTTAGCCACTCAATGGACGTCGTAGCACCTTAAACTGCCGCGCAATTTCGTCCTGAAATGGATTTCCGATTTCGGGAATTATGCAGTATGAGGCAGAAAAGCCGCCTCATCGCGCGGATTCGCGGAGCACATCATGGAACGCACTTGTCTTGCCGTCATCCTAGCCGCCGGTGACAGCACGCGGATGAAATCCTCGAAATCTAAGGTGCTGCATCCGGTCGCCGGACGGCCGATGATCGCGCATGTGGTCGAGGCGGTCGCCTCCGCGGATATCTCCTCCGTAGCACTGGTCGTCGGTCGCGACGCCGAGAACGTCGCCAAGTCCGCGAGCATCGACGGTGTCGCCATCGAAGCATATCTGCAGCAAGAGCGTCTCGGCACCGGCCATGCGGTGCTGGCGGCACGCGAGGCCATCGCCAAGGGTTATGACGATATCCTCGTCACCTACGGCGACGTGCCGCTGCAGACCGACGGACCGCTGAAAGCCGCCCGCCAGGGCCTCGCCGAAGGCAGCGACGTCGTCGTCATCGGCTTTCACACCGACCGTCCGACCGGCTATGGCCGCCTGCTCGTCAAGGACGGGGAGCTCATCGCCATCCGCGAGGAGAAGGACGCCACCGACGCCGAGCGCGCTGTGACCTGGTGCAACAGCGGACTGATGGCAATCAACGGCAGCAAGGCGCTCGATCTCCTCTCGCGCATCGGCAATGCCAATGCCAAGGGCGAATTTTATCTCACCGACCTCGTCGAGATTGCCCGTTCGCTTGGCGGTCGCGTCACAGCCGTCGATGCCCCTGAAATCGAGATGACCGGCTGCAACAACCGCGCCGAACTCGCTGTTATCGAACGCTTCTGGCAGGAGCGTCGCCGCCGCGAGATGATGCTATCAGGCGTTACCATGATCGCGCCGGAAACGGTGTTCCTCTCCTATGACACCGTCATCGGCCGGGATGCGCTGATCGAGCCGAACGTCGTCTTCGGGCCCGGCTCGGTGATCGACAGCGGCGCCGTCATTCATGCTTTCTCGCATATCGAGGGCGCCCATGTCAGCGAAGGCGCGACCGTGGGCCCCTTCGCGCGGCTGCGGCCGGGTGCGGATCTCGCCAGCGGTTCGAAGGTCGGCAATTTTTGCGAGGTCAAGAACGGCCGGATCGGTGAGGGCGCCAAGGTCAACCATCTCACCTATATCGGCGACGCGGTCGTTGGCGCCGGCAGCAATATCGGCGCAGGCACGATCACCTGCAATTATGACGGCGTCAACAAGAGTGAAACGGTGATCGGCGAAAACGCCTTCATCGGATCCAATTCCTCGCTGGTCGCGCCGGTGACCATCGGCGACGGCGCCTATATCGCGTCCGGCAGCGTTATAACAGCCAACGTGCCGGCCGATGCGCTGGCGCTCGGCCGCGCCCGCCAGGAGATCAAGCCCGGACGCGCGACGTTGCTGCGCGAGCGCGCGCTCGCCATCAAGGCCGCAAAGAAGGGGAAAGGCTGAGGCTGTTTTCCGTAACCGGCGGAAATTGAAAGTGACCGCCGAGGCCATTGAGAAATAAGCCGGAATTGTTAGGACTGGCCTCATTATTGAAGCCTTTATGGGGATATTGCATGTGCGGCATTGTGGGGATCGTCGGAACTCAGCCTGTTGCCGGGCGCCTGGTGGATGCGCTGAAGCGTCTCGAATATCGCGGCTACGATTCCGCCGGTGTCGCCACGATCTATGAGGGGATGATGGATCGCCGCCGCGCCGAGGGAAAGCTTTTCAACCTTGAAAAGCGCCTCGATGCAGAGCCGCTGCCCGGCACCGTCGGCATCGCCCATACGCGCTGGGCTACGCACGGGGTCCCCAATGAGACCAATGCCCACCCGCACTTTGTCGAAGGGGTTGCGGTCGTCCATAATGGCATTATCGAGAATTTCTCCGAACTTCGCGACGAACTGACCGGAGAAGGGGCGGTCTTCGATACCCAGACGGATACCGAAGTGGTCGCGCACCTGATGGCGAAATACCTGCGTGAGGGTCTTGAGCCGCGCGCAGCCATGCTCAAGATGCTGAATCGGGTGACCGGCGCCTATGCGCTGGCCGTCATGCTCAAGGCCGTTCCCGACACGATCATGGCCGCTCGTTCCGGCCCGCCGCTCGCCGTCGGCTATGGTCGCGGCGAAATGTTCCTCGGCTCGGATGCGATCGCCCTCTCGCCCTTCACCAACGAGATCACCTATCTCGTCGACGGCGACTGCGCCATCATCACTCGCGACGCCGTCTCCGTCCTGGATTTCACTGGCAAACCGGTCAAGCGCGCGCGCCAGATCTCGCAGGCGACTGCCTATGTCGTCGACAAGGGCAATCACCGCCATTTCATGGAAAAGGAAATCTACGAGCAGCCGGAGGTGATCTCCCATGCGCTCAGCCACTACGTGGATTTTGCGGAAAACACGATCGGCGCCAATGCCGCCGCGATCGATTTCAAGGCGGCAAGCAGCCTTGCGATTTCGGCCTGCGGCACTGCCTATCTCGCAGGCCTTGTCGGCAAATACTGGTTCGAACGTTACGCCCGGCTGCCTGTTGAAATCGATGTCGCCTCCGAATTCCGCTACCGCGAAATGCCGCTCTCGCCATCGCAGGCCGCACTCTTCATCTCCCAGTCCGGCGAGACCGCCGACACGCTGGCGTCGCTTCGTTATTGCCGGGACAACGGCCTCAAGATCGGCGCTGTCGTCAATGTCCGCGAATCGACGATTGCCCGCGAATCCGACGCCGTGTTCCCGATCATGGCCGGGCCCGAGATCGGCGTCGCCTCGACCAAGGCCTTCACCTGCCAGCTTGCCGTCTTGGCGTCGCTGGCGATCGGCGCCGGCAAGGCGCGCGGCACGGTGAACGCGGATGAGGAGAGGGCTCTCGTTCGCCATCTCGCCGAAATGCCGCGGATCATGAGCCGCGTGCTGAACCTCATCCAGCCACAGATGGAAAGCCTGTCGCGCGAACTGTCGAAGTGCAAGGACGTGCTCTATCTCGGCCGCGGCACCAGCTTCCCGCTCGCCATGGAAGGCGCGCTGAAGCTCAAGGAAATTTCCTATATCCACGCCGAAGGATATGCCGCCGGCGAATTGAAGCACGGCCCGATCGCGCTGATCGATGAGAACATGCCGGTCATTGTCATCGCCCCTTATGACCGCTTCTTCGAAAAGACAGTCTCGAACATGCAGGAGGTCGCGGCGCGCGGCGGCCGCATCATTTTCATCACCGATGAAGCCGGTGCGGCGGCCTCGAGACTGCCGACCATGGCGACGATCGTCCTGCCTGTCGTCGACGAAATCATCGCGCCGATGATCTTCTCTCTGCCGATCCAGCTGCTCGCCTATCACACCGCCGTATTCATGGGCACCGACGTCGATCAGCCGCGCAACCTGGCGAAATCCGTGACCGTGGAATAAGCCTGCGGGAGCCGGGTCTCCGCGCCAAAACGTATTGTGCGGCGGATCGAATTCTGGCAATTTTGGTATGCGGACAAGGGGGAAGGGCCGGAGTTCCGGCCTGTCCACGACTGAGATGGAGTTCATCAGGAAGCGATGGCCGACAATGCCCCCAGAATGCCGGTCGCGACCCGGCTGAGGAACAATTTTCTCGCAGGTCTGATCATCTGCGCGCCGATCGCGATTACCATCTGGCTGACGTGGACCTTCATCCACTGGTCGGACAGCTGGGTCAGGCCGTATATTCCGGCGCGGTGGAACCCGGAAAGCTATCTCAATTTCGCCATCCCCGGTTTCGGCCTGCTGATTGCCGTCGTCCTGATCACCGTCGTCGGCTTCCTCGGCAAGAACCTCATCGGCCAGAGCATCGTCCGTTTCGGCGAATCGGTCGTCCAGCGCATGCCGTTAGTGCGCACGATTTACAGAAGCGTGAAGCAGATTTTCGAAACCGTGCTGAAGGAGCAGTCGAATTCCTTCAAGAAGGTCGGTCTGATCGAATATCCCGGTCCCGGCCTCTGGGCGCTGGTCTTCGTTGCCACCGACGCCAAGGGCGAGATTGCCTCGAAGTTCAATGCCATGGGTCAGGACATGGTCGCCGTCTTCCTGCCGCCGACGCCCGTGCCGACAGCCGGTTTTCTCATTTTCGTGCCGCGCGAAAAGATCGTCATGCTCGACATGAGCCCGGAAGACGCCGCCAAGTTCCTGATTTCGGGCGGTCTCGTCGCCCCGGACCATAAACCGTCCGAGCCGAAGCAGAAACATCTGCCGCGGCCGAAGCCGGTGGCGGTTTCAAAGGCAGACTAGCCTGCTCTCAGGAAACGGATCGCCTCGTCGCGGCGGAAGAGATAGAGCAGGGTGCGGACCGCCTGTCCTCTTTCGCTGGTCAATTCCGGATCGCGCTCGATCAGATAGGCAGCGTCCTTGCGGGCGATCTCGAGTAGATCGGCATGTGCCTCGAGGCTGGCGATGCGGAACCCCGGCGTGCCGGATTGCCGCGTGCCGAGCAACTCGCCTTCGCCGCGCAGCTTCAGATCTTCCTCCGCGATTCGGAAACCATCCTCCGTTTCCCGCATGATCGAAAGCCTGGCGTGACCGGTCTCGCCGAGCGGTCCCTTGTAGAGCAGGATGCAGGTCGAGGCCTCGTCGCCTCGCCCGACACGGCCGCGCAGCTGATGCAGCTGCGCCAGCCCGAAGCGTTCGGCGTGTTCGATCACCATGATTGTCGCATCCGGCACGTCGACGCCCACTTCGACGACGGTCGTGGCGACCAGAAGTCGGGTCTCGCCGTTCTTGAAGGCCATCATTGCCGCATCCTTTTCCGCGCCGCTCATGCGACCGTGGATCAGGCCGATATCCGGGCCGAGCGCGGAGACGAGCGTCGCATGCCGCTCTTCGGCCGACATCAGGTCGAGCTCCTCGGATTCTTCGACCAGCGGGCAGATCCAGTAGGCTTTCCTGCCCTCGGCGATCGCGCTCTGCAGCCGCCCGACGATCTCTCCGGTCCGTTCCATCGGCACGGTGATCGTCTGGATCGGCTTGCGGCCGGCCGGTTTCTCGGTCAGCTTGGAAACATCCATATCGCCGAAGGCGGCCAGCACCAGGGTGCGGGGGATCGGCGTCGCCGTCATGACGAGCATATGCGGCGAGATGCCTTTGGCGGTCAGCCGCAGGCGCTGATGCACGCCGAAACGGTGCTGCTCGTCGACGACGGCAAGCATCAGATTGGCGTAACTGACGCTCTCCTGGAACAGGGCGTGCGTACCGATGATGATCTGTGCGGCGCCGGAGGAGATGCGCTCGAGGATCTCCTCGCGCTCGCGTCCCTTGGTGCGCCCGGTCAGCACCTCGATGCCGAGCCCGGCGGAGGCGGCGAATTTCGAGATCGTCGCGTGGTGCTGACGGGCGAGGATTTCGGTCGGCGCCATCAGCACAGCCTGGCCGCCGCTCTCGATCACCGCCGCCATCGCCATCAGCGCCACCAGAGTCTTGCCGGAGCCGACATCGCCCTGCAGCAGCCGCAGCATCCGCTCGGCTCCGGCCATGTCTTTCAAAATGTCGGCGATCGCCTCGTTCTGGCTTGATGTGAGCGAGAAGGGCACCGTCTTCAGGATCATGCTGCTGACGGAGCCGGTCGCATGCACCGGCTGACCCGCCACTTTGCGCAGCCTCTGGCGCACCAGGCTGAGCGATAGCTGACCGGCCAGAAATTCGTCATAGGCGAGTCGCCGGCGGGCAGGGGCTTGCGGGTCGATATCGGCGGGATCGCGCGGCTCGTGCAGCATATGAAAACCGTCACGGATCGACGGAAGGCCCTGTCGCTGTGTCAGCGCAGGGTCGATCCATTCCGGCAGTTCGGGAAAGCGCGGCAGGGCGGCGTCGATGATCTTGCGCAGCGTTTTCGGCGAAAGCCCCGCCGTCAGCGGATAGATCGGCTCGACGAGCGGAAGGCTCTCCGCCTCCTCGGCCCTGACGATATAGTCGGGATGAACCATCGAGGCGCGGCCGTTGAACCAGTCGACCTTGCCGCTGACCGTTACCTCGGCGTCTACAGGCAGTTGCTTTTCCAGCCATGCCGCCTGCCCACGGAAGAACACCAGCGTCAATTCGCCGGTCTCGTCATGCAGGAACACGCGGTAGGGGATATTGCTCTTGCCGCGCGGCGGCGCCTGGTGGCGGTCGACGCGAGCGGTGATCGTTACGATCGCGCCCTGCGGCGCCAGGGCTATCCCCGGCTGGTTGCGCCGGTCGATAAGCGAAAAGGGCGCGTGGAACAAAAGGTCGATGACCCGGCAATCCTCCGCCGTGTCGCGCCCGAGCAGCTTGACCAGCAACTCGGCGATCTTCGGGCCGACGCCCGGAAGGCCCGAAACGGGAGAAAACAGAGGGTCGAGAACGGCGGGGCGCATGCGGCCAAAATGCGACGAACAATGCGGCCTTGGCAAGGCTGACAAGCCGCTTTCGAGGGTCTATAGAGGCGCATCAACAGGAAGGTAATGCCATGACAGGTGTCACACTCACGAGTGCCGGTCTCGACCCGCGCCGCCGCCGAATCCTTTTCCGCTGCTGGCACCGCGGCATCCGCGAAATGGATCTGGTTTTCGGTCAGTTCGCCGAAGCCGAGATTACAAAGCTTTCCGACGCCGAGCTCGACGAATTCGAAACGATCATGGCGGAAGAGGATAATGATCTTCTTCGCTGGATCATGGGAACATGGCCGGTGCCGGAGCGTTTCCAGACTCCGATGTTTGCCCGCCTTGCCGCCTATAAGCCCGATTTCGACAAGCCCCTCAGGACGCCGGAATGATCCCTGGTTTCGATGCGAAGAAGCTTGCGGCCGTTGCCGAGCCGCTGACGATCGGCAATGTGCCTGCGGGCCTCGAGCCGCTGCTGCTCGCCGAACTGGCCCGGGCGGGCGAGCCGGTCGCCTATGTCATGTCGGACGGCCACCGCATGGCCGATCTGGAACAGATGCTCGGCTTCGTCGCCCCCGACATTCCGGTCCTCACCCTTCCGGCCTGGGACTGTCTGCCCTACGACCGCGTCTCGCCGAGCGCCGATACTTCGGCCCGCCGGCTTGCCGCGCTCGGCGGCCTCATCGCCCATCGCAAGAAGCCGCATGCCGCGATCGTGCTGGTCACTGCCAACGCCATGCTTCAGAAGGTGGCGCCCCACGACGTCATCGAGAGCCTGAGCTTTTCCGCCCGTCCCGGCAACCAACTGCGCATGGACGATCTTGCCGGCGGCCTGGAGCGCAACGGCTTCGACCGCGTCGCGACCGTGCGCGAGGTCGGCGAATATGCCGTGCGCGGCGGCATCCTCGATGTCTTTGTGCCGGGTTCAGAAGAGCCGGTGCGCCTCGATTTCTTCGGCGATACGCTGGAGAGTATCCGCAGCTTCGATCCGGCTAGCCAGCGCACGACGGGCCAGGTGCGGTCCCTCGACCTCAACCCGATGAGCGAGGTGACGCTCACGCCTGATACGATCAGTCGCTTCCGCAAGAACTACCTGTCGGCTTTCGGCGCGACGACGCGCGACGATGCGCTCTATCTCGCCGTTTCCGAAGGCCGCCGATACCCCGGCATGGAGCATTGGCTGCCGCTTTTCTACGAGAAGCTCGATACTGTCTTCGATTATTTGAGCGGCTTCCGTATCGTTACCGACCATACTGTGCGTGAGGCGGCGGAGGAGCGCTCCAAGCTGGTCCTCGATTATTTCGATGCCCGCCTGAATTCCGGCCAGCCGGCCAAAGGCCAGATGGCGCAGGGCACGCCCTACAAGCCGGTGGCGCCGGGCCAGCTCTACCTCGACAGCAAGCTCTTCACCAAAACTCTCGACGCACTCGGCGCGATCCGCGTCAGCCCGTTCAACGAGGTCGAGGGCGAGGCGAGGCGTGTCGTCAATGTCGACGCCCGCCAGGGTCAGCGCTGGGCCCGCTCGAATGCCGAGGGCGGCGGCGATGCCGAACGCATCAATATCTTCGACGTCGTCGTCAAGCATATCGCCGACCGACGCGCGGCCGGCGCAAAAGTGCTCGTCACCGCCTGGACCGAGGGCTCGCTCGAACGCCTGCTGCAGGTGCTGAACGAACATGGCCTGGAAAAGGTCAAGCCCGTCGAGGCGCTGAAGGATCTCGGCTCGCTCTCGAAAGGCGAGGCCGCTGCTGCGGTGCTCAATCTCGAATCCGGCTTCGAGGCGGGTGAGCTCGTCGTTATCGGCGAGCAGGATATTCTCGGCGACCGTATGGTGCGCCGCTCCAAGCGCCGCAAGCGCGCCGCCGATTTCATTTCCGAGGTCGCCGGTCTCGACGAGGGCTCGATCGTCGTCCATGCCGAACACGGCATCGGCCGTTTCATCGGGCTCAGGACCATCGAAGCAGCGGGCGCCCCTCATGCCTGCCTCGAACTGCAATATGCCGACGAGGCCAAACTGTTCCTGCCGGTCGAGAATATCGACCTGCTCTCCCGCTACGGCGGCGAGGGCACCGATGCCCAGCTCGACAAGCTCGGCGGTGGCGCCTGGCAGATGCGCAAGGCCAAGCTCAAACGGCGTCTGCTCGACATGGCCGGTGCGCTGATCCGCATCGCCGCCGAGCGCCTGACGCGTCATGCGCCGATGCTGACGGCGCCGGACGGCCTGTACGACGAGTTTGCCGCCCGCTTCCCCTATGACGAGACCGAAGACCAGGACAACGCCATCGACGCCGTGCGCTCCGATCTCGGCGCCGGCCGGCCGATGGACCGCCTCGTCTGCGGCGATGTCGGTTTCGGCAAGACCGAAGTGGCCCTGCGCGCCGCTTTCGTTGCAGCAATGAACGGTGTCCAGGTCGCCGTCGTGGTGCCGACGACGTTGCTCGCCCGCCAGCATTTCAAAACCTTTTCCGAGCGTTTCCGCGGCCTGCCTGTGCGTATCCAGCAGGCCTCGCGCCTTGTCGGTTCGAAGGAACTGGCACTGACCAAGAAGGAGGTGGCCGAAGGCAAGACCGATATCGTCGTCGGCACCCATGCGCTGCTCGGCGCCGGCATCAAATTCGCCAATCTCGGTCTGCTGATCATCGACGAGGAACAGCATTTCGGCGTCAAGCACAAGGAGCGGCTGAAGGAGCTGAAGAGCGACGTGCATGTGCTGACCCTATCGGCGACGCCGATCCCGCGTACGCTGCAGCTTGCCATGACCGGGGTGCGCGAGTTGTCGCTGATCACCACGCCGCCGGTCGACCGCATGGCGGTACGCACCTTCATCTCGCCCTTCGACAGCCTGGTCATCCGCGAGACACTGATGCGCGAGCACTATCGCGGCGGCCAGAGCTTCTATGTCTGCCCCCGGCTCGCCGATCTCGCTGACGTGCACGCCTTCCTGCAGTCCGATGTTCCGGAATTGAAGGTTGCCGTCGCGCATGGCCAGATGCCGGCCGGCGAGCTCGAAGACATCATGAACGCCTTCTATGAAGGCCGCTACGACGTGCTGTTGTCCACAACCATAGTCGAATCCGGCCTCGATGTGCCCACGGCCAACACGCTGATCGTCCACCGCGCCGACATGTTCGGCCTAGCCCAGCTCTATCAGCTGCGCGGCCGCGTCGGCCGCTCCAAGGTGCGCGCTTTCGCGCTCTTCACCCTCCCTGTCAACAAGGTGCTGACGGCGACGGCCGAACGCCGGCTGAAGGTGCTGCAGTCGCTCGATACGCTTGGCGCCGGCTTCCAGCTGGCAAGCCACGACCTCGATATCCGCGGCGCCGGCAACCTGCTCGGCGAGGAGCAGTCCGGCCACATCAAGGAGGTCGGCTTCGAGCTCTATCAGCAGATGCTGGAAGAGGCGGTCGCCGAGGTCAAGGGTGTCGACGAGATCCACGATACCGGCTGGTCGCCGCAAATCTCCGTCGGCACGACGGTGATGATCCCCGAGAATTATGTGCCGGACCTACATCTGCGCATGGCGCTGTACCGCCGCCTCGGCGAAATCGGCGAGCTCAAGGAAATCGACGCCTTCGGTGCCGAGATGATCGACCGCTTCGGGCCGATGCCGATCGAGGTTCAGCATCTCCTGAAAATCGTCTACATCAAGTCGCTCTGCCGCACCGCCAATGTCGAGAAACTCGACGCAGGCCCGAAGGGCGTCGTCGTCCAGTTCCGCAACAAGGAATTCCCCAATCCGGCAAATCTGGTCGGCTATATCGGCAAGCAGGGCACGATGGCCAAGATCCGTCCCGATCACAGCCTGTTCCTGACCCGCGATCTGCCGACACCGGAAAAACGCCTTCAGGGCGCTGCGGTTATCATGACGCAACTGGCCGAGATGGCGAAGTAAACAGAGGGAGATGTGTATGGCGACATATGGCGCGACGATCGCCTGGGAGCGGAACGGCGAGACTTTCACCGACAACCGCTACAGCCGTGCCCATCGCTGGACCTTCGACGGCGGTATCGAGGTGAGGGCGTCCTCATCCTCTCATGTCGTCCCGCTGCCCTATTCGGCCGAAGACGCCGTTGATCCGGAGGAGGCTTTCGTCGCCTCGCTCTCCAGCTGCCATATGCTTTGGTTCCTGTCGATTGCCGCCAAGCAAGGCTTTTGTGTCGACAGCTACACCGATGCCGCCGAGGGCGTCATGGAGAAGAATGGCCAAGGCCGTTTTGCCATGACCGTGGTGACTCTGAGGCCGCATGTCGTCTTCAGCGGCGAAAAGCAACCTTCGCCGAGCGAGCTCGAGGCCCTGCATCATCGCGCTCACGACGAATGCTTCATCGCCAATTCGGTGAAGACCGAGGTGCGCTGCGTTCCGGTTCTGGGCTGAGCTGTCGCAAAATCGCGTGAAACCAGATTTGGCGGCTTCAATCCGCTGGCGGTTCGGACCAGCCGATCAGCTTTGCCCATTCATTGGCGCCCTCCATCATGATGTCGAACACCGGATCCTTGATGTCGTAGTAGAAATCGACGTCGTCGGGAAAACGTTGGGCAAGCCGCTGCTTGATCAAGGCATAGGCGCTTGCCGCTATCGGATGGGCGCGCAGGAAATCGCGGCAAAGAAGAGAGTATCGCTGATTGAAACGGCCGTTCTCGCGGATGTGCAGATTCGCCGGACGCCCCTTGCTGCGATAGAAGGCCTTGCGCAGTTCGCCTCCCGCCAGATCAAGTCCTGGAGGGCAGTGATCGATGACGATCGGTCTGCGCTCGAAGCCCGCCTCTTCGAATGCGTCGGGATCGACTTCCGCGAGATCGTTTACCGTCAGTTGAATATCGATGATATTCTTGGCGGGAACTCCGGAAACCGCCGTCGAGCCGATGTGGTGCAGATATGCCCCGACGGGCGCTGCTCCCATGATTGCGGATTTGAGGGTCGTGAATTCCTCGACCCAGCTTTGCTGCGGCGCCTCGATCTCGATCCGCACTGCGGGACTCAGTTGAGGCCCGATCGCGCCTCGGCCTTCGCCTTGGCAATATCGCGCAATGCGTTCGCCAGCACATCAGGCGTCTGGGCGCCGCTCACGGCATATTGCTGGTCGAAGATGAAGAACGGCACGCCGTTGACGCCCATCTCTTGCGCTGCCGCGATCTCCGCCACGATCAAATTGCTATCGGCATCGGAAGCAAGTAGCGAGGCGATGACGGCGCGGTCGAGACCGGCTTTCTCGGCAATATCGAGCAGCACTGCGTGGTCGCCGATATTGCGGCCCTCCTCGAAATTCGCCTTGAACAGCGCCGTAACTACCTTGTCCTGCTTCTCGCGGCCTTCGATCATCGCCCAGTGGATCAGCCGATGAGCGTCAAGAGTGTTGGGACCGATCTTGATCGCCTCGAAATCGAAGGCGATGCCGACCTCGCGGCCGTAATCGGTGAGCATCTTGTGCGCCTGCGCCACGCGCTCCTCGCCGCCAAGCTTCTCTGCCAGTGCCTTCTTCTGGTCGACACCTTCCTTGGGATATTCGGGATTGAGCCGGTACGGCCGCCAGTTGATGTCGACGCCGATCTCGTCCTGCACTTCGGCGATGGCGAGCTCCAGCCGCGCCTTGCCGAGATAGCACCAGGGGCAGACGACATCCGAGACGACGTCTATGGTGATACGCTCCATGATGATGTTCCTTATCTCTGTGCGCCTCCGCGGCTGCCATCAGGCGCGGCGGTTCGCTGGTTTTTACTGCACGCTCGCATCCCACCATACCGGCAGCTGATAGCCGCTGAGTGGCACGCTGTCAGGACGGCCGATGCGTTTGCTGCGCGCCATCCATTGCTGGTCCATATGATAAAGCGGCAGCACGTAATGGCTGGAGAGCAACAGCCGGTCATAGGAGCGGACCGCCGCGGTGAAATCCTCCGCTGAGCGCGCTCTGAGCAGATGGTCGATCAGCGTATCGAGATCGGGATCGTTTGCGCCGGCAAAGCTGTCGGTACCCTCGCGTGTGCGAGCAGCCGAAGACCAGCGGCCGAGCTGCTCGTTTCCAGGCGACAAGGACGAGGTGTAGGACTTCATGATCATGTCGTAGTCGAAACTGTTCGTCCGGCTCTGATATTGCGTATCGTCGACGGTTCTGATTGAAGCGGCGATGCCGATCGCCTGCAGCGAACGCTGATAGGCGACGGCGAGCTTCTCCTGGTCGGCGTTCTGCGTCATGATTTCGAAGGCGAGCTGGCGGCCGGAGGCGTCAAGCATCCTGCCGCCCTGGATCGTGTAGCCGCCCTGTTTCAACAATCCGACTGCCTGTTTCAGCACATTACGGTCACGGCCGGAGCCGTCTGTGACCGGCAGCTTATAGGTGCCATCGAGAATATCCGGCGCGATTTTGTTCTTTATCGGCCCGAGCAGGGCAAGCTCCCTCGCATCGGCGGGAACGCCGAAGCTTGAAAGCTCGGAATTCTGCCAGAAGCTCTGCGTGCGTTTGTAGGCGCCGGAGTAGAGGTTCTTGTTCGCCCACTCGAAATCGAATACCAGCGACAGGCCTTCGCGCACCTTCGAATCCGCAAAGATCGGACGGCGCGTGTTGAACACGAAGCCGAGCATGCCGCTCGGCAGTTTCGGCGTGAACACGTCCTTGATCACGGCTCCCGAGGTGACAGCGGGAAAATTATACGCGTTGGCCCAGTGGCCGGGGTTGCCGTCGGGATAAATGTCCACATCGCCCTTCTTGAAGGCTTCGAACAGCGTCGTGTCCTGCAGGAAATACTGAACGGTGATCTGGTCGTAATTGTCAGTGCCGACCTTGGCCGGAATTTCTTTGCCCCAGTAGTTGGGATCGCGCTCATAGGTGATGCTCTCGCCGGGCTTCACCGTCTTCACCTTGTACGGCCCGGAGCCGACCGGTGGGGCCAGCGACGTGCGGTCGAACGTTTCCGCAACGACCGCATGTTTCGGCAGCACCGGGAAGAGACCGAAAATCAGCGGCGTCTCCCGGTCGGCCTTGTCATTGAACGTGAAGCGTACGCTGTGCTCGCCGACCTTTTCCATCTTGGCAACGACGTTGAGGCGGTTGGAGTAGGGCACGCGACCCTTGTCACGCATCAGCTCGAAGGTGAACATGACGTCCTCCGGTGTCACCGGCTGACCGTCGGACCATTTCGCCTTCGGATTGAGGTTGAACTGGATGAAGCTCCTGTCCTCTTCCCATTCGACCGTTTCGGCAAGCAGGCCGTAAAGCGTGAATGGCTCGTCCCGGGAGCGCTGCATCAGCGATTCGTAGACGAGGTTTCCATATTCCGGATCCCACATGCCGCGCGCCGTCGTGCGCATGCTCTTCAGGATGAACGGGTTAAGGTTGTCGAAGGTGCCGACGACGCCATAGGTGATCTTGCCGCCCTTTTTGACGTCGGGATTGACGTAGGGAAAGTGCTTGTAGTCAGGCGGCAAGGCCGGCTCGCCATGCATCGCGATGCCGTGCAGCGGCTCGGCGGCGACGGTGCCGCATAGCAAGGAGAGGACGAGGGGGACGATGATCCGGAGCATTCGGCAATCCTTGATCCGCGAAAAATAAGTGCATGATTCATCGCGAGATTAGCATGGGGTCGACCGATTCCAACACGGAGGCGCGATTTCTTTGGCCTGTCGGTGAAATTGCCTCTTAAATTGCCAAAGAAAAGCTGGATATCTTGAACGCTGCGATGTAACAGGTGAACCCGAAGTTTCGGGGTCATGCATTTGCCTTATTTTTCCGTGAGGTGGAGTGCCGAACGACCCGATGGTTGGGGCGGCACGTCGCTGCTCCGAACGGATATCAGGAGACGGAATTCGTTATGATGTTCAAGTCTGAAAAGAAAATGCGGGCAGCACTGTCCGTTCTGGCAGTGATGTTCGGCGCCGCTTCGGCTCCGGTCTCCTCCTTCGCCCAGGATGCGGCGGCACAGGGCCCAGCCCAGGGCGTCGGCTCGCCCAAGCTCGGCTGGTACAAGACCTGTAGCAAGCAGGAAGATAATGACGTTTGCGTCGTCCAGAACCTGATCCTCGCCAATGGCGGCCAGCTCGTCACGGCCGTCGGCCTGATCTCGGTTACCGGCAAGATCAACCGCAAGCTCCTGCAGGTTTCGGTCCAGAGCGCGCGCCTTATCCCGCCTGGCATCAGCATGCAGATCGACGGCGGCAAGGGCCAGAAGCTCGATTATGTCGTCTGCCTTCCGGACAAGTGCACGGCTGAAGTTCCGTTGACCGACGCGATGATCGCCAGCCTCAAGAAGGGCAGCGACGTGGTCTTCACTTCGATCAACTTCCGTCGTGCTCCGAACCCGATCAAGATCTCGCTCGAAGGCTTCACCGGCGCTTATGACGGCGAACCGGTTTCCGAATCCAAGCTCGCGGACACCCAGCGCAGCCTGCAGGAAAGCATGCAGAAGAAGGCCGAGGAAACTCGCAAGAAGCTGGAAGACGCCCAGAAGGCAGCCAAGGCGCAATGATTTGGCCGACAGGCTTGAACAAAAAACCCGGCTTCGTGCCGGGTTTTTTGTTGGTAATCTCTGCGCTCTGCGCGGAGAGTTGCCCCTCACTCTAACTCTCTCCCCGTAAACAGCCGCAAGCGGGAAGAGGCGCCGGCGGCAGGCGGATGAGGTGCATCCCCACCGTAAGCTAAAAGAAAAGGCCTCGCTGGGAGAGGCGAGGCCTTGATTCATCGATTCCGCACGTCTGATCTAGTGGGCGAAGCTCATCTTGGGTTTGAACTGTCCTGACGGGGCCTGATCGAAGATCTGGTAAATCTGCGGGTTGCGAAGCGGCGTGCCGCTTTCGTCATTCACCAGGTTCTGCTCGGAGACATAAGCGACATATTCGCTTTCGTCATTTTCGGCGAGCAGGTGGTAGAAGGGCTGGTCCTTGCTCGGCCGCACCTCGGCAGGAATGGAATTCCACCACTCCTCCGTATTCGCGAACTCTGGATCAACGTCGAAGATGACGCCGCGAAACGGAAATACCTTGTGCCGGACCACTTCGCCGATACTGAACTTTGCTACTCTTTCTTTCATGGTACGACTTCCTTTCATCACCAAATTTGGTGACTGGTGCGGTGCAAATCAAGATTTTTGCACCAGGGCGTCACATGAACGTCATATCCTCCTTCTGCCGTTCATGACCGGGGAGGTGAAAGCCCCGGCGAGCCGGGACTTTCAGTATCGCGGCCAATCAGGCCGAATAATACATGTCGTACTCGACGGGATGCGGCGTCATTTCGAAACGCATCACCTCAGCCATTTTCAGCTCGATGAACGCATCGATCTGGTCGTCGTCGAAGACGCCGCCTGCTGTCAGGAATTTGCGGTCCTTGTCGAGGCTCTCAAGCGCTTCGCGCAACGAGCCGCAGACGGTCGGGATCTTCTTCAGTTCCTTCGGCGGCAGATCGTAGAGATCCTTGTCCATGGCCTTGCCGGGATGGATCTTGTTCTTGATGCCGTCGAGGCCGGCCATCAGCATGGCCGCAAAAGCGAGGTAGGGGTTGGCGGTCGGATCCGGGAAGCGGACTTCGACGCGCTTGGCCTTCGGGTTGGAGCCGAACGGAATGCGGCAGGAAGCCGAACGGTTGCGCGCCGAATAGGCGAGCAGGACAGGCGCTTCATAACCCGGCACGAGACGCTTGTAGGAGTTCGTCGACGGATTGGTGAAGGCGTTGATCGCCTTGGCGTGCTTTATGATGCCGCCGATATAGAACAGGCAGGTCTCGGAGAGGCCGGCATATTCGTCGCCGGCGAAAGTCGGCTTGCCGCCCTTCCAGATCGACTGGTGCACGTGCATGCCCGAGCCATTGTCACCGAAGATCGGCTTAGGCATGAAGGTCGCGGTCTTGCCGTAAGCGTTCGCCACCTGGTGCACGACATATTTGTAGATCTGCATCTTGTCGGCGTTGCGCACCAGCGTATCGAACTTGATGCCGAGTTCGTGCTGGGCTGCGGCGACTTCATGGTGATGCTTTTCGACGACGACGCCCATCTCGGCGAGCACCGTCAGCATTTCCGAACGCATGTCCTGAGCGCTGTCGACCGGCGGAACCGGGAAATAGCCGCCCTTCACGCGCGGGCGGTGACCGAGGTTGCCGGTTTCGTAATCGGTGTCGTCGTTCGACGGCAGTTCGGTCGAATCGAGCTTGAAGCCGGTGTTGTAGGGATCGGCCTTGTACTTGACGTCGTCGAAGACGAAGAATTCTGCTTCCGGGCCGACGAAAACCGTGTCGCCGATGCCGGATGCCTTGAGATAGGCTTCGGCCTTTTTGGCGGTGCCGCGCGGATCGCGGTTATAGGCCTCGCCGGAGACCGGATCGAGGATGTCGCAGACGATAACCATGGTCGACTGAGCGAAGAACGGATCCATGTGCACCGTTTCGGTGTCGGGCATCAGCACCATGTCGGACTCGTTGATGGCCTTCCAACCGCCGATCGAAGAGCCGTCGAACATCACGCCGTCAGCGAACATGTCCTCGTCGACGCTGGCAACGTCCATCGTGACGTGCTGCAGCTTGCCCTTCGGGTCGGTGAAGCGCAGATCGACGAACTTGACGTCGTTTTCCTGGATCTGCTTCAGAATTTCGCTTGCGGTCGCCATTAAATACCTTCCTCCAATTTGTGATAACAATAGGTTGGCGCGGTGACGGTATCGGACTTTGCGCGCCCGGCAAAGTGGTCAGATGGCATCGATGCCGGTCTCGCCGGTACGGATGCGGATAACCTCTTCGACATTGGAGACGAAGATCTTGCCGTCGCCGATGCGGCCCGTCTGCGCCGCCTTGCGGATCGCGTCGATGACGGCCTCCGCGTTTTCGTCGGCCAGCACCACCTCGACTTTCACCTTCGGCAGGAAATCGACGACGTATTCGGCTCCGCGGTAGAGTTCCGTGTGGCCTTTCTGACGACCGAAGCCCTTGGCTTCCGTGACTGTAATACCCTGCAGGCCGACTTCCTGAAGGGCTTCCTTCACTTCGTCCAGCTTGAAAGGCTTAATGATCGCTTCGATCTTTTTCATGAGAAAATGTCTCTCCGCTTCTCCTGTTATGGCAGGGATGTTCCCGCTCGCGGATATGATGCAGATATCGTGCCAGTTTAAAATCCATCTTGTCGAAAAAACACGTCGATTTTCGCCGAACCGGCGCGTCTGCGGGGAATTCGATGTCGATTTGGTGAAGAGAGAGGTGGAAAAACATCGATCATCAATGAAAAATCGCCCGGATGCCGAAAAAGTCCGGTTTTTCTCCAGTTGCAGAAGAACATTGCGAGTCGGTTAAAAGGTAGGCATATGCACAATTTTCGATCGTTCGCGCGCCGCTCTGGACGGTTGTTTTTTGTGCGTTTTTTGAATTGAATAGGCTGATGAGCAATTATCTCTCCGACCTCCTGGTGAAGCCTGCCGAAATGAGCGCCATCGACGCTGCAGCGGCTGCGTCCGGAATCGATTCCTTCAGCCTCATGGAAAGAGCAGGGGCTGCAGCCGCGGCCGCCGCGCTCAGGCTTTATCCGGGTGCGCTGCGTTTCGTCGCTCTCTGCGGTCCCGGCAACAATGGGGGCGACGCCTATGTCGCGGCAAGGCATCTGCGGGAGAGCGGAGCGACCGTGGCGCTTTTTCATCTCGGCGATCCGGCAAAGCTGAAAGGCGATGCCGCCCGCGCCCGGGCCGGCTGCCTGTTGGAGGGACAAAAGATCGGCCTCTACCGGCCGCAAGACGGCGACGTCGTCATCGACGGTCTGTTCGGAGCAGGGCTCGGCCGCGCGGTGCCGGCCGATGTGGCTGACTTGATCGGGCGCGTCGCCGAGGCCGGTATCGCAGTGCTCGCAATTGATCTGCCCTCCGGCGTCGATGGCCGCACCGGCAAGGTGCTAGGTTCTGCCTTCCGGGCCCGCAACACCGTCACCTTCATGACCCGCAAGCCCGGCCATCTCCTGATGCCGGGCAGGGAGCTTTGCGGCGAGTTGGAGGTCTTCGACATCGGCATTCCCGCTCGCATCATCCGGGCCGGGGCGGGCGGTGCCATCGCCGAGAACACACCTGACGCCTGGAAGGGCGTGCTGCCGGCCGAGCAGCTGGAAACCCACAAATACAAGCGCGGTCATCTGGTCGTTTTTTCAGGCGAGGCCGACAAGACGGGGGCTGCGCGCATGTCGGCGGTCTCCGGCCTGAAGGCCGGCGCGGGCCTGGTGACGATCGCCGCCCCTGAAGCGGCTATGGCCGCCAATGCTGCGCATCTCACAGCCGTCATGCTGCGTGCAGTCGAGGACGAGGCGGACCTGGCAGAGTGGCTCTCCGACAAGCGGTTGCAGACCTTCGTCCTCGGCCCAGGTTTCGGCATCGGCGCGAGAGCCCGCGGCTTCGTCACCGCGCTTGCAGATCGCCGGCTTGTGCTCGACGCCGACGGCATCTCTTCCTTCAAGGACGATCCGCAGCAGCTTTTCGGCCTTTTCCGCGGCGAGCCGCGTCTGGTGCTGACGCCACACGAGGGCGAATTCTCGCGGCTCTTTCCCGATATCGGCAGCGACGAGGCGCTGGGAAAGGTGGACAAGGCCGTAGCGGCCGCCCGCCGCGCCAATGCTGCGATCGTCTACAAGGGCGCCGATACCGTCATCGCCTCGCCGGACGGGCGCGCGCTCATCAATACCAATGCGCCTGCCTGGCTTGCCACCGCCGGGTCGGGTGACGTGCTCGCAGGCATTATCGGCGGCTTGCTCGCTCAGGGCCTGCCGGCCTTCGAGGCCGCGGCCGCGGGCGTCTGGCTGCACGGAGCGGCAGGTCAACGCGCCGGCAAGGGGCTGACGGCGGAAGATCTCCCGGCGGCGGTATTGCCTCTTTAACCGGGCTTATTGATCGAGCAATTTCTGTAGGGCGATCGCGCCGTGCGGCGCGTTGACCTTGCCCTCATGGATCATGAAGGCGTAAACGTCGCGCGGCTCGGCTTTTACCTGACGATCCCCGTCAATCAGCGGCAGATCCTCTGGGACCTTGCCCTCGGCCCAGGTCTCGAGCCGCTTTGCCCAAGCCTTCAGCTCCTTATCGGGGTAGCAGGTCGGTAGATCATCTGATCCCTTCTGCAGCCTGGCATAGACGAAATCGGCCGTGACATCGGCGATCATCGGATATTCGAAATGTTCGGCACAGACCGGCGCGACTCCATACTTCGCAAGCAGGGCGACGAATTCCGGCACCTTGAAAGAGTCATGCCTCACCTCGACCACATGGCGGAGCTTCAGTCCGTCCTGCTTTTGCGGCAGCAGCTTCAGGAAAGCCTCGAAATCTTCCGGATCGAACTTCTTGGTCGGCGCGAACTGCCAGAGCAGCGGTCCGAGATGGTCGCCGAGTTCGCTGATGCCCGATGAGAGGAAGCGCTCCATGGATTCGCCGGCTTCCGCAAGCACTCGCCGATTGGTGACGAAACGGGTCGCCTTCAGCGAAAAGATAAAACCATCGGGCACATCGGCCGCCCATTTGGCAAAGACGGCGGGCTTTTGCGTGCTGTAATAGGTGCCGTTAACCTCGATGACCTTCAATTGGCGGCTGGCATAATGAAGCTCTTCCTTCTGTTTGAGCTCGGCCGGAAAGAAATGCCCGCGCCAGGGCTCGAAGGTCCAGCCGCCGATGCCGGTGCGGATAGTGCCGGATTTCGTCATGTCGTCCTCCCTTTGGCAGCCGCTCAGGCCGCAACGATCTCTTTCGTCATGTCGACGAGAACCCATCCTGGCCGATAAGGGTTCGGCCGGCGACCCGTTTCCTGAAAGCCGAAGGCGCTGTAGAGCGCGATGTTCCGTTCCATAAGCGCGTTCGTATAAAGTCGGATCTCCGGCTGTGCCCACTCCAGTGCCTTGCCCTCCAGCCAGTTGAGCATCGCCAATCCATGCCCGGCCCCCTGAAAGGCCGGCGAGACGGCGATGCTGAACGACATGAGGTGATCGCGATGTCGCTCGACGACGACAAGGCCTGCCGCTTCGCCGCCGGCCTCCCGCAACCACACCTCGCCGCGTTGGATTCGCGGCCCGTAGTCCTCCGTCACAGGGATCGGCGGAGCGCCGAAAAGTTCGGTATAGGGCCGATAGGCGGCTGCCGTCAGCGCCGCGATCGTTTCAAGATCGCCGGGCGACGCCAGCCTCATCGTCATTCCGCCGCAACCGCCTTCTTGGCCGGCCGACGCTCCAGCAATTCCCTCAGGAACTGGCCGGTATAGGAACGCTTTTCCCTGACGATCGCCTCAGGCGTGCCGACGGCCACGATTTCGCCGCCGCCATCACCGCCCTCGGGGCCGAAATCGAGCACCCAGTCGGCCGTCTTGATGACTTCGAGATTGTGCTCGATCACCACCACGGAATTACCCTGATTGACCAGTTCATGCAGCATTTCGAGCAGCTTGGCGACGTCGTGGAAATGCAGGCCGGTCGTTGGTTCGTCGAGAATATAGAGCGTGCGTCCGGTCGAGCGCTTCGACAGCTCCTTGGCAAGTTTGACGCGTTGCGCTTCGCCGCCCGAAAGCGTATTGGCCTGCTGGCCGACCTTGATGTAGCCGAGGCCGACATCCTTCAGCGATTGCAGCTTGTCGCGCACGGCGGGTACCGCCGCAAAGAAGTCGACGCCTTCCTCCACCGTCATGTCGAGCACGTCGGCGATCGATTTCTGCTTGAAGGTGACGTCGAGCGTCTCCCTGTTATAGCGCTTGCCGTGGCAGACGTCGCATGTGACGTAGACATCGGGCAGGAAGTGCATCTCGATCTTGATGACGCCGTCGCCCTGGCACGCCTCGCAGCGACCGCCCTTGACATTGAAGGAGAAGCGGCCCGGCTGGTAACCGCGCGCCTTGGCTTCCGGCAGGCCGGCGAACCAGTCGCGGATGGGTGTGAAGGCGCCGGTATAGGTCGCCGGATTCGAGCGCGGTGTGCGGCCGATCGGCGATTGGTCGATATCGATCACTTTGTCGATATGCTCGAAACCGTCGATACGGTCGTGATCAGCCGGAATTTCGCGCGCGCCCATGACGCGGCGCGCCGCCGATTTATAGAGCGTCTCGATCAAGAAGGTGGACTTGCCGCCGCCGGAAACGCCGGTCACCGCCGTGAAGACGCCAAGCGGGATCGATGCCGTGACGTTCTTCAGATTGTTGCCGCGTGCGCCGATCACCTTGATCTCGCGCCCCTTCTTCGGCTTGCGGCGCTGCTCGGGAACGGGAACGCCGAGTTCGCCTGAGAGATATTTGCCGGTCAGCGACTTCGGATTGTCCATGATATCCTGCGGCGTGCCATGGGCGATGACTTGGCCGCCATGGATGCCGGCGGCCGGACCAATGTCGACCACGTCGTCGGCCGTCAGGATCGCATCCTCGTCATGTTCGACGACGATGACGGTGTTGCCGATATCGCGCAGGTGCTTCAGCGTGTCGAGCAGTCGGGCATTGTCGCGCTGATGCAGGCCGATCGACGGCTCGTCGAGCACGTAGAGCACGCCCGTTAGTCCCGAACCGATCTGCGAAGCGAGCCGGATGCGCTGGCTCTCGCCACCCGACAGCGTGCCGGAATTGCGCGACAGGCTCAGATATTCCAGGCCGACATCGTTGAGGAAGCGCAGCCGATCGCGAATTTCCTTCAGGATGCGGACGGCGATCTCGTTCTGCTTGGCGTTGAACGTCGCCGGCAGCACCTCGAACCAGTCGCGCGCGACGCGGATCGACATACCCGTCACTTCACCGATATGCAGCTTGTTGATCTTCACCGCCAGAGCCTCCGGCTTCAGGCGGAAGCCGTTGCAGGCCGGGCAGGGGGCGGCCGACATGAAGCGCTCGATATCCTCGCGCGCCCAGGCAGAATCGGTTTCCTTCCAGCGGCGCTCGAGGTTGGTGATGATGCCCTCGAAATTCTTGTGCGTCGTATAGGAGCGGGCGCCGTCGGCGTAGTGGAACTCGATCTTGTCGTCGGTGCCGTTGAGGATGACATCCTTGGCCTGGTCGGACAGGTCGTTCCAGCGGGTGCCGAGCTTGAAGCCGTAATGTTTGCCAAGCGCTTCCAGCGTCTGGTTGTAATAGGGTGAGGTCGACTTGGCCCAGGGCGCGATCGCACCGTCGCGTAGCGTCCGCTCCGGTTCGGGCACGATCAGGTCGGGGTCGATCTTCTGCTGGGCGCCGAGACCGTCGCAGGTGGGGCAGGCGCCGAAGGGATTGTTGAAGGAGAAGAGCCTGGGTTCGATTTCCGGGATCGTGAAGCCCGAGACTGGGCAGGCGAATTTTTCCGAAAACAGCACGCGCTCATGCGTCTCGTTCAGCGACTTGTTGGCCGAACCGCCGGCCGAGGTCTCTTCTGGCGGCAGCGGCTTGTCGGCGAATTCGGCGATCGCCAGGCCATCGGCGAGCTTCAGGCAGGTTTCCAGGCTGTCGGCCAGTCGTGCCGACACATCCGGGCGCACGACGATGCGGTCGACCACCACGTCGATGTCATGCTTGTATTTCTTGTCGAGAACAGGCGCCTCGGCGATCTCGTAGAACTGGCCGTCGACCTTGACGCGCTGGAAGCCCTTCTTCATCAGCTCCGCCAGTTCCTTCTTGTATTCGCCCTTGCGCCCGCGCACGAGCGGCGCAAGAATATAAAGACGGGTGCCTTCGCCGAAAGCGAGGATGCGATCGACCATCTGGCTGACGGTCTGGCTCTCGATCGGCAGGCCTGTCGCCGGAGAATAGGGAACGCCGACGCGGGCAAAGAGCAGGCGCATATAGTCGTAGATCTCGGTGACGGTGCCGACCGTCGAGCGCGGGTTGCGCGAGGTTGTCTTCTGCTCGATCGAAATGGCAGGCGACAGCCCGTCGATCTGGTCGACGTCGGGCTTCTGCATCATTTCGAGGAATTGCCGGGCATAGGCCGACAGGCTCTCGACATAGCGCCGCTGGCCCTCGGCATAGATGGTGTCGAAGGCAAGCGAAGATTTGCCGGAACCTGAAAGCCCGGTCATGACGATCAACTTGTTGCGCGGCAGATCGAGATCGATGCTCTTCAGATTGTGCTCGCGCGCGCCGCGGATGGAGATCGTCTTCAGTTCGCTCATCGTCTCTGCTTTGGTTTTCTGGATAACAGCCCTTATTTAGTGATGCCGACGGGCGAGTCGAGGCTGAATATCCTGGGTGGCTCAAGGTTTTCGATTCTGTTGACAGGATCATACGGATAAACTAGAACAAATAAAGAACAAAATTCCTGATGGATGCATGCGGCTTTCTGATGGATAAACATGTGGATTAAATGCCGCCCATGCGCATCGGCGGTCCGTGATGGTTTAAGGTGCGCCGATCGATTGAAACGCCGCCGGGCAGGGCGGCAGGCAGGGTGAGAAGCATGGCTGGTAGCGTGAACAAGGTAATTCTGGTTGGAAACGTGGGTGCAGACCCCGAAATCCGCCGCACTCAGGATGGCCGGCCGATCGCCAATCTCCGCATCGCGACTTCGGAGACCTGGCGTGACCGCAATTCCGGCGAACGCCGCGAAAAGACCGAGTGGCACACCGTCGTCGTCTTCAACGAAGGCCTCTGCAAGGTTGTCGAGCAATATGTGAAGAAGGGCGCCAAGCTCTATATCGAAGGTCAGCTGCAGACCCGTAAATGGCAGGACCAGCAGGGCCAGGACCGCTACTCGACGGAAGTGGTGCTGCAGGGCTTCAATTCGACGCTGACGATGCTCGACGGCCGCGGCGATGGCGGCGGCGCGAGCTCCGGCTTCGGCGGCGGCCGCGGCAGCAGCAATAACGATTACGGCGACGACTACGGCGCCCCGTCACTGTCCTCAGCGCCGAGCCGCGGCGGTGGCGGCGGCAACTTCTCGCGCGATCTCGACGACGATATTCCGTTTTGATCGGCCGCCTTGGCTTTATGAGAGCATCTGAGAGCATGATGTCCACGCGGCGTCATGCTCTTTTTCTTTGATGGCAAGGCAGATGAACTAATCGGATCGCCCGGTTCATCTGCCGCCGTTTTCATCGAGGCGTCGCGCTGATGAGATTGAGCGCCGCTTTCGCGCCATCGACGACGAACTGCACTGCAAGGGCTGCAAGGATGACGCCGAGCAGGCGGGTCAGGATCGCCCGGCCGGTGACGCCGAGGAAACGGTCGAGCCTCTCAGCGATCAGCAACATCATGAAGGTCAGCAGCAGAATGGCGGCGATGACGCCGATCAGTTGGGCTTTTTCGACCGAGGTTTCCAGCGTACCGGAAAGCAGGATGGTTGCAGAGATCGCGCCGGGGCCGGCGATCAGCGGCAGGGCGAGGGGAAAGACGGCGATATTTTCGATATGGTCCCTGGTGATCGCCACCTCGGTCGTCTTTTCCTTACGGTCCTGCCGCTTCTCGAACACCATCTCGAAGGCGATCCAGAAGAGCAAGAGCCCGCCGGCTAGGCGGAAGGCGCCGATCGAGATCCCGAGCACGCCGAGCACGCCCGCACCGAACAGGGCGAAGACGGCAAGGATGATGAAGGCGATGGTCGAGCCGCGCAGCGCCACCTGCCGGCGCTCGGCGCGGCTCATGCCGATCGTCAGCCCGAGGAAGAGCGGTGCGAGCCCCGGCGGGTCGATGGTGACGATGAGCGTCGTGAAGGCGTTGATCAACTGGTCGGCGCTTGCCATCGTCTCTCCGAAACATCATATGAATGCGTGGTTTTCACGATTGTGAAGCGCCGGTTCCGATTCGGCAAATATCCCGCGACGGCGAGCGGCGGATTTGCCCGGTCCGGCCGCGAAACCTGCACGCTTTACCCTCTTTAAGCCGCAAAAGCCTGTTCAAAAAGGCACTCAGAAAATGGCGCGGGAACAGGCTTTCCGCTATAAATTCTTCAAGTGATTCTAGAAGAGATCGTGATCTGTTTTGACTGAGCAAACACCCCCCGGCGGCGGGAAGCTCCCGCCAGGCATCGAGCCCATCTCCATCATGGAGGAAATGCAGCGGTCGTATCTCGATTACGCCATGAGCGTCATCGTCAGCCGCGCGCTGCCCGACGTGCGCGACGGCCTGAAGCCCGTGCACCGGCGCATTCTCTACGGCATGTCCGAGCTCGGCATTGACTGGAACAAGAAATACGTCAAATGCGCCCGCGTCACCGGCGACGTGATGGGTAAATACCATCCGCATGGCAATGCCGCGATTTATGATGCGCTCGCCCGCATGGCGCAGCCCTGGTCGCTTCGCCTGCCGCTGATTGACGGTCAGGGCAATTTCGGCTCGGTTGACGGCGATCCGCCGGCGGCCGAACGATACACCGAGTGCCGCTTGGAGAAGGCGGCCCATTCGCTGCTCGACGATCTCGACAAGGAAACCGTCGACTTCCGCGACAACTATGACGGCACGCTGTCCGAGCCGGTCGTGGTTCCCGCCAAATTCCCGAACCTGCTCGTCAACGGCGCTGGCGGCATTGCTGTCGGCATGGCCACCAACATTCCGCCGCACAACCTCTCCGAAGTCATCGACGGCTGTATCGCGCTGATCAACGATCCGGCGATCGAGCTGCCGGAACTGATGCAGATCATTCCCGGCCCCGATTTTCCGACGGGCGCCAAAATCCTCGGTCGCGCCGGCATCCGCTCGGCCTACGAGACCGGCCGCGGTTCCGTCATCATGCGTGGCGTTGCCACGATCGAGCCGATGCGCGGCGACCGCGAGCAGATCATCATCACCGAAATTCCCTACCAGGTGAACAAGGCGACGATGATCGAGAAGATGGCTGAACTGGTGCGCGAAAAGCGCGTCGAGGGCATCTCCGATCTGCGCGACGAATCCGACCGGCAGGGTTATCGCGTCGTCATCGAGCTGAAGCGCGACGCCAATGCTGAGGTCATCCTCAATCAGCTTTACCGCTACACGCCGCTGCAGACGTCCTTCGGCTGCAACATGGTAGCGCTGAACGGCGGCAAGCCGGAGCAGCTGACGCTGCTCGACATGCTGCGCGCCTTCGTCTCCTTCCGCGAGGATGTTGTTAGCCGGAGAACGAAATTCCTGCTGCGTAAGGCGCGCGAGCGCGCCCACGTTTTGGTCGGTCTTGCGATCGCCGTCGCCAACATCGACGAAGTCATCCGTGTCATCCGCCAGGCGCCCGATCCGCAGTCGGCGCGTGAGGAATTGATGACGCGCCGCTGGCCGGCTGAAGATGTCGAAAGCCTGATCCGTCTGATCGACGATCCCCGTCACCGCATCAACGAGGACCTCACCTACAACCTCTCGGAAGAGCAGGCGCGCGCTATTCTCGAGCTGCGCCTTGCCCGCCTGACCGCACTCGGTCGCGACGAAATTGGCGATGAACTCAATAAGATAGGCGAGGAAATTCGGGATTATCTCGATATTCTTTCCTCGCGCGTGCGCATCCAGACCATCGTCAAGGAAGAACTCGGCGCCGTCCGCGACGAGTTCGGCACGCCGCGCCGCACCGAGATCGTCGATGGCGGCCTTGAAATGGACGACGAGGATCTGATCGCCCGTGAGGACATGGTCGTCACCGTCTCGCATCTCGGCTATATCAAGCGCGTGCCGCTGGCCACCTACCGCGCGCAGCGCCGCGGCGGCAAAGGCCGCTCCGGCATGACGACACGCGACGAGGATTTTGTTAGCCGGCTATTCGTGGTAAACACCCATACGCCGGTCCTGTTCTTCTCCTCGCGCGGCATCGTCTATAAGGAGAAGGTCTGGCGTCTGCCGATCGGCACCCCGCAATCGCGCGGCAAGGCGCTGATCAACATGCTGCCACTCGAACCGGGCGAGCGCATCACCACCATCCTGCCTTTGCCCGAGGACGAGGCGAGCTGGGACAATCTCGACGTCATGTTTTCGACGACACGCGGAACGGTCCGTCGCAACAAGCTGTCGGACTTCGTCCAGGTCAACCGCAACGGCAAGATCGCCATGAAGCTCGAAGAGGAGGGTGATGAAATCCTCTCCGTAGAGACTTGCACCGATCGGGACGACGTTCTCCTGACCACGGCGCTCGGACAGTGCATCCGCTTCTCCGTTGACGACGTACGCGTCTTTGCCGGACGCAACTCGATCGGTGTGCGCGGCATCAATCTCGGCGAGGGCGACCGCATCATCTCGATGACGATCGTCGGCCATGTCGATGCCGAGCCATGGGAACGTGCCGCCTACCTCAAGCGCTCCGCCGCCGAACGCCGGGCGATAGGCGTTGATGAAGAGGACATTGCTCTCGTCGGCGAAGAGGTCACGGAAGAAGGGCAGCTTTCCGATGAGCGTTACGAAGAACTGAAGGCGCGCGAGCAATTCGTGCTCACCGTGTCCGAAAAGGGCTTCGGCAAGCGCTCCTCCTCCTACGACTTCCGCATATCCGGCCGTGGCGGTAAGGGCATCCGCGCCACCGATACGTCGAAAACGGGTGAGATCGGCGAACTTGTCGCAGCCTTCCCGGTCGATGACGGCGATCAGATCATGCTGGTCTCCGACGGCGGCCAGCTGATCCGAGTGCCGGTCGGCGGCATCCGCATCGCCAGCCGCGCCACAAAAGGCGTCACCATCTTCTCGACGGCCAAGGACGAGAAGGTCGTCTCGGTCGAGCGCATCAGCGAGCCGGAGGAGGATGACACCGAGGAGGCCGTCGATGCGGCCGAAAGCGCCGCCGGCACCGATGAGACGCCGGTCGTCGATGGCGATCCGGGCGGTTCTGCCGAGGAGTAATCGAATGAAAAGGGCGGCTTCGAGCCGCCCTTTTCTGTCAGAGCCTTGCCTCCGAACCGAAGCATTCCGTTGGCTCAAACGGGCTCAATGCCCAATAAAAAAGCCGGACGCTAAGAGCATCCGGCTTTGAAAGGCCCAGGCGGCGAAAGGGTGCCGCTCATGGGAGGGAAAGAGAGGAATGTCAGAACGCGCTATGCTTTTCGTTCAGCGCCTTCAACTCTTCGCCTTCGCGCCGCAGCGCTGAAATCGTCGAGGCCACGGACACTATGAACATGACGCTGATGAGGGCGGTGAGCACTGTCAAGATCGTGAACATAGGCATTCCTTTCCTGGGAGTTGCGTTCTCGCCCCTCAGTACTGACCCAGCACGGCCGTTCGGGCCGAAGCATAGGGGCCATAAACCTTGGAGGTATCGACCTTCTGATCATAAAGAGCGACAGTTGCGGTGAGCATGCCCGTGACCATGACCATCCAGAGCACGTTAATCATCGTAATCTTGCCGGGCATTTTTAGTCCTTCCTGCCGCGCCTTGACGCATTTCTGTGTCGGTTGAGTGAACGCATCCGTTTAAAAATGGTTCCGCCGGATGTTGAGCGGGTGTTTACCAATGGCGATCTGAAGCCTCCTTGAATGTCTCGTTCATCTGGCGTTCAGATTCGAAGCCCGGTTTTTTTCGCACAGGCGGCGTTGGGCGCGCACGATTGCTGAATGTTCGGCAAGCTCCGGCCGCACCCAGCTCACCTCGTGGCGATCGGCGAAATAGCCATAGACCATCTCGGCGGCGAGGGAGAAAACGACGGCAAGCGCAACGAGCACAATCAGCATGGATATGGTGTCTTTCGGGGGCGCCGGATGCAGGGAAGGCATCCGCTTGGTTGATGATCCGAGTTAAGCAGATCCCATCTGAAACGGCCTTGAATGGCATGTTCATCCGCTATTCAGCCAAGCGGCGCGGCCGGGGTAAATCACTTGCGGCAAGTCCGCATCCGTGACAAAAGGCGTCAAAACAACGGCCGGGCCAGATGACGACAGCTTTTTATCCTGGGTCCTTTGACCCGATCACCAACGGGCATGTGGATGTTCTGGTCCAGGCGCTGAACGTCGCCGAAGAAGTCATCGTCGCGATCGGCATCCATCCCGGCAAGGCGCCGCTCTTTTCGTTCGAAGAGAGAGCAGAGCTGATCCGCCTTTCGCTGGCCGAAGCATTGCCCGGAAAGAGCGGCAACATCACTGTCGTCGCCTTCGACAATCTGGTCGTCGATGCCGCCCGCGCCCATGGCGCCACGCTTCTGATACGCGGACTTCGGGACGGCACGGATCTCGACTACGAAATGCAGATGGCCGGCATGAACCGAACGATGGCCCCCGATATCCAGACCATCTTTTTGCCTGCCGGCACGGCTTCGCGGCCCATTACCGCCACATTGGTCCGCCAGATCGCAGCCATGGGCGGCGATGTCAGTGCTTTCGTGCCGGCCGCCGTCTTGCAAGCCCTCAAATCCAAGCGCAAAGCCTAGGCGGATAACGCCGCAACGGAGCTCACATGAAACTCTTCTATCTCGCATTTGCCGGCGTGCTGTATCTCGCCTCCTTCGCGGGGGATGCGTTGGCTCAATCGGCCGATCATTATCTCACCATTCAGCTGAAGAACGGCCCGGTGGTGATCCAGCTGATGCCGGATGTAGCACCAAAGCATGTCGACCAGATCGAGGCGCTCGCCAAGAAGGGCGAATATGACAACGTCGCTTTCCACCGCGTCATCGATGGCTTCATGGCCCAGACCGGCGACGTCAAATACGGCAATATGGAAAAGGGCTTCGATGCCAGCCTCGCCGGCACCGGCTCGTCCGACCTTCCGGACATTCCGGCTGAGTTCTCCAAGACCCCGTTCGTGCGCGGCACCGTCGGCATGGCGCGCTCTCAGGATCCGAATTCCGCCAATTCGCAGTTCTTCATCATGTTCGCAGACGGGTCCTTCCTCAACGGCCAGTACACCGTCGTCGGCAAGGTCGTTTCCGGCATGGAGAACGTCGACAAGATCAAGCGCGGCGAAGGCCAGAACGGCGAAGTCAAGAATCCCGACCGGATGATCAAGGTCACCCTGGGCAAAAAGTAGGTTACGAGAGAAAGAAGAGGAGAAGGCAATGGCCGAGATCAAGGATCCCGAAAACACCGTCATTCTGGAAACCACCAAGGGCAAGGTTGTCATACAACTGCTGCCGCAGGTCGCCCCGGAGCACGTCGCCCGCATCAAGGAACTCGCCCGCGAGAAGGCCTATGACGGCGTCGTCTTCCACCGCGTCATTCAGGATTTCATGGCTCAGACGGGCGATGTCGAATATGGCAAGAAGGGTTCGGAAACCTTCAATCCTGGCCGCGCCGGCATGGGCGGCTCCGCCAAGCCGGATCTGAAGGCTGAATTCTCCGCCACCCCGCACGTTCGCGGCACCTGCTCGATGGCGCGTTCGCAGAACCCGAACTCAGCCAACTCGCAGTTCTTCATCTGCTTCACCGACGCTCCCTGGCTGAACAAGCAGTATTCGGTATGGGGACAGGTGATCGAAGGCATGGACAACGTCGACAAGATCAAGCGTGGCGAGCCGGTCTCCGATCCGGACTCGATCGTCTCCATGCGGGTTGCCGCCGACGTCTGATTGTGATTTCTGCTGAAACCCGCCCTTGCGCGAGAGCGCGGGCGGGTTTCGCTTTGCCTGAAAGTACACTTATGCGCGTTGACCTTTTCGACTTCGATCTGCCCGAGGAGCGCATCGCCTTGCGGCCCGCCGAGCCGCGCGACAGCGCTCGTCTGCTCGTCGTTGATGCAAAAGCGGCAAGCGCGCTGTCGGATCATCGCGTTTCGGATCTGCCATCGTTCTTGCGGCCCGGAGACGCGCTCGTTTTCAACGACACGAAGGTCATTCCCGCCCAACTCGAGGGCATCCGCCATCGCGACGGCGCCGGCGGGCAGCAGGTCTCGGCAACGCTGCACATGCGCGTCGGCCCCAGCCGCTGGAAAGCCTTCGCCAAACCGGGCAAGCGCATCAAGGAGGGCGATCGTATCGCCTTCGGCCACAGCGGCGAAAGCTGCATGATCGGCTCGCTCGATGCGACGGTGGAGGAAAAGGGCGAAGCAGGCGAAGTGATGCTCGCCTTCGATCTTTCCGGTCCGGCCCTCGACGAGGCGATCGCCGCCGTCGGCCATATTCCGCTGCCGCCCTATATCGCCGCCAAGCGCCCCGAGGACGAGCGCGACCGGGCCGACTACCAGACGATCTATGCCCGCGAGGAGGGCGCCGTCGCAGCCCCCACCGCCGGCCTGCATTTCACGCCCGGCCTGTTCGAGGCCCTCGACAAGGCCGGCATCGAACGCCATTTCGTCACGCTGCATGTCGGCGCCGGCACTTTCCTGCCTGTTAAGGCTGATGATACCGACCATCACAAGATGCATCTCGAAAGCGGCTATGTCAGCGCCGACGTCGCATCGCGGCTGAATGCCGTGCGGGAAAGAGGCGGGCGCATCGTCTGTGTCGGCACGACCTCGTTGCGGCTGATCGAGAGCGCCGCCGAGCAGAGTGGAGAGATCAAGCCTTGGGCAGGCGCCACGGGCATCTTCATAACGCCCGGTTACCGCTTCAAGGCAGTCGACATGCTGATGACCAATTTCCACCTGCCGCGCTCGACGCTGTTCATGCTGGTTTCGGCCTTCGCCGGCTTCGAGACCATGCATGCGGCTTATGAACACGCCATTTCCACGGGCTACCGCTTCTACTCCTACGGCGACGCGAGCCTTCTTTTCCGGATAGATTAGATGACAAAGAACTTCCAATTCACGCTTGAGAAGACCGATGCCGGCGCCCGTCTCGGTGAGATTTCCATGCCGCGCGGCACGATCCGCACGCCCGCCTTCATGCCGGTCGGCACGGTCGGAACCGTCAAGGCCATGTATCTCGATCAGGTGCGCGAAACCGGCGCCGACATCATCCTCGGCAACACCTATCACCTGATGCTGCGCCCGACGGCCGAGCGTGTCGCCCGCCTTGGAGGCCTGCACAAGCTGATCCGCTGGGAACACCCGATCCTGACCGACTCCGGCGGTTTCCAGGTCATGTCG
Source organism: Rhizobium bangladeshense (assembly GCF_017357245.1). NCBI lineage: Bacteria > Pseudomonadati > Pseudomonadota > Alphaproteobacteria > Hyphomicrobiales > Rhizobiaceae > Rhizobium > Rhizobium bangladeshense. The sequence continues at coordinate 2,173,156 of NZ_CP071612.1, forward strand.
CTGTCCGGCCTGCGCAAGCTCGACGAGCAGGGCGTCACCTTCAAGTCGCATGTCGACGGCAGCCTGCATCATATGTCGCCGGAGCGCTCGATCGAGATCCAGGGGCTGCTCGGCTCCGACATCCAGATGCAGCTCGACGAATGCGTGGCGCTGCCGGCCGAGCCGAGGGAGATCGAGCGAGCCATGGAAATGTCGCTGCGCTGGGCGGAGCGCTGCAAGGTCGCCTTCGGCGAGCAGCCCGGCAAGGCGATGTTCGGCATCGTTCAGGGCGGCGATATCCCGGCCCTGCGTATCCGTTCGGCCGAGGAGCTGACCAAGCTCGACCTCAAGGGCTATGCCGTCGGCGGTCTTGCGGTCGGCGAGCCGCAGGACGTGATGCTGAATATGCTGAAAGAGACGCTTCCCGTGCTGCCTGTGGAAAAGCCGCGTTACCTCATGGGCGTCGGCACGCCGGACGATATCCTCAAATCCGTGGCCCGCGGCATCGATATGTTCGACTGCGTCATGCCGACCCGCTCCGGCCGCCATGGCCTGGCCTTCACCCGCCGCGGTAAGGTCAATATCCGCAATGCCCGCCATGCTGAAGATATGCGCCCGCTCGACGAACGGTCGAACTGTCCGGCCTCGCGCGATTATTCGCGCGCCTACCTGCATCACCTCGTCCGCGCCAACGAAGCCCTGGGCGGCATGCTGCTCTCCTGGCACAATCTCGCCTATTACCAGGAACTGATGCAGGGCATACGCAAGGCGATCGCCGAGGGCCGCTTCGCCGATTTCACGGCCGAAACAATGGAGGAATGGGCGAGGGGCGATCTTGACCCTGTCTGATCGGCCGCGCTGTCATACCGTGCCAGACGCGCAAAGGACGCTGTAACACTTTGAATGAACGCATCGGCCCGATGCGCTAGCATCTTGCTGCGGCTTTTCGCCCGGGTGATTCGTCAGCGAGCGGCTGTACAACTCCCGACATCAGCCGGCTTGACGCGGCCAGCTTGAAGATCGCTCCACTGCGGTATTGACGGGTCAGGGCCGCCGATCGATGCCTCAAACGTCGCGCGGTCCACCTTGATAAGCCGTCCGCTCGACGTAATGCCGACCATTTCTTTCTTGTTGACGTAAGCCAAGCTGGCATTCAGCCGGCAGAAAAACCGCTTGCTGCCGTTGGAAACGACCCAGCCGTATCCACCAGCCTTTCCCTTGGTCAGTTTCCGACGGCGAAATTTTGCTGTGCAAGTCTTGAGAAGGATTCCGCCTGCGCAACACCCGGTCTGGCGGCAAAGCCGATCATGAGGGCTGCGAGGAACCGCTTGAATGAAATAGGCATTGAGTATCACCCCGACAGAAAGACATGAATTCTGTATGTTCCGGCGGTGTTGAACAAAACCTTAGTCTGCAAAGAGCTAGATGTCCTTGCTGTCGGATCCGGCATGATCTCACGTTGATCCTGTAGCTGCCCTCCGGCCGGCGCGTGACCCCGATAAATGGCGCTCCGGTCCTTATGTCGCGGCCTGAAATCAGCGCCTCATTACCGAGCCATTATCGGACGAGCGCTGCGGCCGAAGGCGCAGTTGCCGGGATGATAGACTAGCTCGTGTTCATGGCACGATGGAGGAATGGCCGAGGGGCGATCTGGACCGGGTTATAGCCTAACCCACCGATTGCGGGGCCGTAGAAGGTGGATTCGGCGAAACCATCATTTTGAGCTTCTTGCGCACGGGCTCGTCGAAGCAAACGGTGGCGATGCCAGCCACAATGAAAATTGCCATGACGACGACCATCCCGGCTGCTGGAGAGGCAGGAAGGTCGAAGCCCCTCCGCCGCAGCGAATCCAGCAGGCTGAAGATAGGCCCATGCAGAATATAGATCGGATAGGAAAGCCTTCCCAGCCAGCGGAATATCATTTCGATGAAGCCCGTCTGCGTCGTGCGCATTGCAACCCAAACGATTGCCGGGAAAATAACAAGGCATATGAAGAGATCGAAATACGGGAATCCGAGGAATGCGCTGGCCGGAATGTTTGTGATCAGAATCAAACAACCACAGACAAGGAGGCCGGTCATGTTGCCATTGGCAGCAGTCGGTTTCCCGACATTATGTAGCCTGCAGAGGCAGATCCCGAGCGAGAACGAGAACAGCACTCGCGAAAAGCCAAATCCTAAGTAGCCTGGCTGGTGGCCAATATCGAAATTGCCTCCGATCGATGCTCCATATGTGGTGATGCAGGCAGCCCCCAAGACGATGGTAAGCACGGTTCTGAACGATAGTCTGATCAGAACAAGGGCGAACAGCAATCCGGCCCAGAGCTCGAAGAAGAGCGACCAGCTAGGCCCGTTCAAAGGGAACGGCCCTTCTGGATTTGGGTTTGGGATGAACAGGAGCGCCCTCGGAAGAAGGCCTGCCAGCGGCTCCAGGCCGAATTGAAGCGCATAACTGAGAAGGCCAATCGGAAGCGAAAGAAGATAGAGCGGATAAAGCCGAATGATGCGCTGCAGGAGAAATCCTGCAGGCGAAATCTCTCCCGCCAACAATGGCTTTTCGTATGAATTTGCGAGAACGACGCCGCTCAGAAGAAAGAAGAAGTCTACGCCTAGATAGCTGATATTTGCCGGCAGCGGGCCAAGGGTGCCACCCGTATGCAGGAACATGACCATGATCGCTGCAATTCCCCGCAACGCTTCAAGAGCTGTGAAAAATTGCTTGCCAGTGTTCACGGTAACGACCCTCCGGTGGCTCTTATTACCTTGGGAGGATTTCGAAATTGTTAGCGCAACGTCGCCGTGTAACCGGCCGGCTTCTGACGGCGACACACCGCGTCAGATACCCTTGCTGTCCGCATCGGGCATGATCTGTACGCCGTTGATCCTGTAGGTGCCGTCCGGCTGGCGCGTGATCTGGTAGATCGCCGTCCAGTCCTTGCCGTCGCGGCCAGATATCAGCACCTCGTGATAGATCAGCGCGCCATTGTCGATCGACTGGCTGCGGCCGAAGGCATAATTGCCGGGATGATAGACCGGTTCGTAGCTCTTCTTCACCATGGCGAAGAACAGGTTCTTGTCGGGATACATGGCCTTGATGCCGGGGGCGGCGAAGGAATAGGCTGTTTCAGCATCGTCTTTAAGGAAGGCCTTGATCTGCTCCTCGATCATCGTCCGTGTCGTGTCGATCGGGTCGTCGGCGCGGGCTGAGACGGTGCAGAGGAGGGACGCGGCACACAGGATGAAAACTGCGAAGAAGGCGCGCATGGATTATCTCCGGCTCTATCGGAGAAGATCCCCGACGGCAGCGAAGTGTAGGCGATTTCTGGCGTAATTCCAGCAAAACTGGGCAACGCCTTAAGACCAGCGCCGGAACAGCGCGCTGGCATTGACGCCGCCGAAGCCGAAGCCGTTGGTGATGGCATAATCCATCGCCAGCGGCCGCGCCGTCTTGCCGACGATATCGATGCCCTCTGTGACCGGATCGGCTTCATCAAGGTTGCGGGTTGGGGGCGCGATCTGGTCGCGCAGCGCAAGAATGGTGAAGATTGCTTCCAAACCGCCGGCCGCCCCGAGCAGATGGCCTGTCGCCGATTTCGTCGCGCTGACGGCGATGCCGCCGGCGCGGCCGAAGACCGTCCCGATCGCAGCGATCTCGCCTTTGTCACCGACCGGTGTCGACGTCGCGTGTGCGTTGAGGTGCTTGACCTGTGAAGCCGGAATCTTCGCCTGCCTGAGTGCCGCCTCCATCGCGCGGCGCGCGCCGTCGCCATCTTCGGGGCCTGCGGTCATGTGGTAGGCATCCGCCGCCGTGCCGTAGCCGACGAGTTCGGCAAGCGGTGTAGCCCCGCGGGCCAGCGCGTGGTCCAGCGTTTCAATCACCAGGATACCGGCGCCTTCGCCCATGACGAAACCGTCGCGCGCCGTGTCGAACGGACGCGAGGCAAGCTCCGGTGTTTCATTGAAGCCGGTGGAAAGCGCACGCGCGGCGGCAAAGCCGCCGAGGCTCACCTTGTCGATGCACGCCTCGGCACCGCCGCAGATCGCCACATCGGCTTCGCCGGAGCGGATCAGCCGCGCCGCATCGCCGATCGCTTGGACGCTTGCGGCACAGGCCGTCACCGGCGCGCCGAGCGGCCCCTTGAAACCGTAACGGATACTGACCTGTCCGGCGGCGAGATTGACGAGGAAGGAGGGCACGGTAAAGGGCGATAGCCGCCGCACGCCCCGAGCTTCGCCGATCCGCACCGCTTCGGCGATCGCTGGAAAGCCGCCGACCCCGGAGGCGATGATCGTTGCGGTGCGTTCGCGCGCAGCTTCGTCGGTCGGTATCCAGCCGGCCTGCTTCACCGCTTCCTCCGTCGCCGCCATGGCGAACTGGATGAAGCGGTCCATCTTCTTCTGGTCCTTGGGCGTGATGTAACGGTCGGGGTCGAAGCCAGCCTCGGCATCCTCGACGGCGCGGGGAACAATACCGCCGACCTTGGCTGACAGCTCGCCGACGACATCCTCCGGCAGCACCCTGAGACCGGATGCGCCGTCGATGAGGCGTTTCCAGGCGGGCTCGACGCCGGTGCCGAGCGGCGAGACAAGTCCCATTCCGGTGACAACGATGCGATCCATGGCATTCTCCTCTCTATGCGTCGATGCCGAGATACCAGGCACGCATGCGGGCGATCCGCTCGTGCACCTCATCGTCGGCTGCGGGGCCAGCAATCAGGCTGGTGTTTTCGGGCGTTACTTCTTCGCCGGTTGCGGCATCGACCAGCACTGTCTTGCGCAATTTGCCGGAAGCGGCGTCGCTGAGCAGAAAGGCGAGATCCTCTTCCGGAATGTGCCGGCTCCCCCAGGAAAACAACGCCATCAACACAGGGAAGAAATCGCGGCCCTTCTCGGTCAGCAGATATTCATAGCGGGCGGGGCGCTGCTGGTAGAGCCGCCGTTCGAACAGGCCCTGGTCCGTCAGATGTTTCAACCGCCGCGTCAGGATGTTCGGGGCCACGCCAAGGCTTTTCTGAAACTCGTCGAAACGCGACAGCCCTTGGAAGGCATCGCGAAGGATCAGAATGCTCCACCAGTCGCCGACGCTGTCGAGCGCGCGCGCTGCCGGGCATTTGAACTGGCTGAAACTCGTCCGCTGCATGGCGGATGTCACTAGATTAGTAACTATCATCATGCAAGTCACCTAGGCCAGAAAGCTCCAGGCCGCGCCGCCTTCGAAAAAGCGGGCGAGCAGGATGCCGGTGGCGAGCATGCTGGCCGCGACAAAGATCCTTTCGCCTGATGTGCCGATATAGAGCGACCCGATTGCCGAAGAGAAGAGCGGTGAGGAAGTTCGCCCAGGCCAGGCGTGCGGAAGGGCCGGTCGCTGATGCCTTTGACGAAATGCTACATGCCGTTGGCTAGGATTGCGCGGCGATGAAATTGGGATGTAGGCAATCCAGGGAAAAGGCTTCTTCCGGCCTGTATGAGTGGCGTCAAACGAGAATGTGGCCGGAACTATCCGGCCGGCAAGGGAAGGTTCTGGCCTTTCGCATGCTGCTTAGACGAAGCCCAGCGGCAGGTTCTCCAATTTCCTGTCGGCGCCGTAGTCGCGTTCATGCGGCGAGCGACGGCGGCCGTCACGGCGCGACGAAAGGTCGATTCGGTTTTCGACGAATATACCGTCGGGGTAGGTGCCGGTATCATGGCAGTCGGCGTCGATTTTTGGAGCAAGGATTTTCAGGATCATCGGGGGTTCCTCCACGGCGCAGCATCAACACTCGGAAAGGCCGCATGGTTCCGATCATAAACCCGGAATTATTAATAAATTAACCATAACTGCCGGTTGGGTGTCGAGCCCATGCAAACCGACGCGCCATGCATCCGCATTGAAATGCCGCTGTCGTGGAACTCCTGATGCTGATCACCGTTGACTTGGCATGAACACAGGAGGTTCTCATGCAGTTGATCGATACGCGCGTGACACAGTCCGGCAACTTCTTCACCGTGGAATTCCTGGGCGAGGGAGGGGAGTCGATTGCCGTCAAAATCGACAATTCTCACGGCGAGCTCGACAACTCGACGGCGCTCGACCGCGCCAAGGTGATGATGGTTCAGCTGACCGCCTTTCCCGGCCGTGACGCAGACGGCAGCATCAACCGTTACGACGCTTTGAGCAACGGCAACTTCGACGAAGGCAGCAAGGGTCTCGTCGGGCAGCCGAGCGCACGTTCGACCCACGATAGCGAGACGCTGGAAGAGGAGCTGAACGAAGGCCTCGAAGACACCTTTCCGGCAAGTGACCCCGTTTCGGCGACGGTGTCCTCCATTCCCGCCAACGCGCCGCGGCACTGATCTTCGCCCGATCCCGCAGATTGGCCGGCTCCTTCCCGGGGCCGGCTTGCGTCTGCATGACGGATTGATGACAAAACTGAAAAACAGCTGAAAACCTGAGATGTCTGATTGACATGGGAGCCTTCTAGAGAGGGCCGGAGAAGGGAGCGTCCATGACACGCTTCCAAGGTCTCGGAGACGCGCGCCCCCATGAAAATCATTCAGATTACGGACACCCATTTCAGCCCCGGCAAGCCGCATTTCAACGGCAACTGGGCGCCGCTTCTGACCTGGATCGAAGACACCGGCGCCGATCTGATCATCCATACCGGCGATCTCACCGTAGACGGCGCCGACAAGGACGAGGACATCGTCTTCTCAATGGATCTCATGCGCCAGGTATCGATCCCGATGCTGATCGTTCCCGGCAATCACGATGTCGGCCACCTCAAGGGCTCCGACCAGCCTGTCACCGCCGAGCGGCTGACCCGCTGGCGCAGCCTTGCCGGCGCCGATCGCTGGCTGGAGGATGCAGCCGGCTGGCGCTTCATCGGCTTGAACGCGCTGCTTCTCGGCCACGAGGACGACGAGGAGGAGGCGCAGTTCGAATGGCTCGAGCGAGCGCTTGCCAACAGGGGCGGGCGGTGCGTGGCGCTTTTCGCTCATAAGCCGCTGTTCGTGGATGCACCCGATGAAGGCGATACCGGTTACTGGAGCGTTCGGCCGGTTCAGCGCCAGCGGCTCTACGATCTGATCGCTGCCCATGACGTGGCTCTTTTCGCAAGCGGCCACCTCCATTGGGCCTGGCAGGGCGGCTTCGGCAATACTCGGCTGACATGGGGGCCATCGGCCGCCTTCATCATCGATAAGATGGAGCGGGAAATGCCAGGCGAGCGCCTGATCGGCGCCGTTGTCCACGACTTCGATACATCGGTCGAAAGCACGATCGTCGCGGTGCCGGGCATGACCGCGCATGTGCTCGACGACGTCGTCCACGAGGTCTATCCCCAGGCAGTCAAGCAGCGAGAACCGGTGGAATGAGCGCGCTCTCGCTTCGCGGCATCACGAAGTCCTTCGCCGGCAATCAGATCCTCAACGGCGTCAGCCTCGATGTCGATGCCGGCGAATTCATCGCGCTGGTGGGTCCCTCCGGCTGCGGCAAGAGCACGCTCTTGCGCGTCCTGGCCGGCCTCGATCATGCCGACCGCGGCGAGATCCTGATCGGCGGGAATGATATGTCCGGCGTGGCCGCGGCTGACCGAAACATTGCCATGGTCTTTCAGTCCTACGCGCTCTATCCGCATCTGACGGCGTCGCAGAATATTGCCGTGCCCCTGGCGATGCGCCGGCTGTCAAAGATGCAGCGGCTGCCATTCATCGGTTCGTTGCTGCCAGGTCAGCGTGCCACGCGCGCGGCGATCGCCCGCGACGTCCGCGATATGGCGACCTCGCTGAAGATCGACCATCTGCTCGACCGGAAGCCCGGCCAGATGTCGGGCGGCCAGCGCCAGCGCGTGGCGCTCGCCCGCGCCATGGTGCGCCAGCCGAGCGTCTTCCTGATGGACGAGCCGCTTTCCAATCTCGACGCCAACCTGCGCGTCCATGCCCGCGGCGAAATCGTCGACCTTCATCGGCGCGCGGGCGTGCCGACGCTTTATGTCACCCATGATCAGGCGGAAGCGCTGTCGATGGCCGACCGGGTGGCCGTGATGATGGGCGGCCGATTGCTGCAGATCGCAAGACCTGAGGTCATCTATGACGATCCGGCCCATATCGAAGTCGCCCGCTTCATCGGCCAGCCGCGTATCAACCTGCTTCCCGCCTTTTCCGAAAACGGCGTCATCCTCTGCGGTGGCCTGCGGTTGATGCTCGACGATGCACCCACCGGCAAGATGCCGGTCACGCTCGCCATCCGGCCCGAATTCGTCTTTCTTTCCAGGAGCCGGCATGACGGCCTTGCCGCTCGAATTGAGCGCATCGAGTTCCTGGGCTCCGAAGTGATCCTCCATTGCCGGCTCGAAGCGATCGGCGAGACCGTCATCGCCAAGGTTCAGCCCTCTGAAGCGGCAGGCCTTGTCGCCGGCGATTCGGTCGGACTTCGCTTGTCGCCTGGCCGTACGCTGATCTTTGCAGAGGACGGCAGCCGGCTGGCCGGTACAGTTGCGACGGGGGATCCCGGGCTCGGCTCTGGCGATGCCGGGCTCGGCTCTGCCGATGCCGGTCTGGACGATAGTATTGCCGACAAAGCACAGCGGGAGCGCGCGCATGGCTAGCGTCATTTCCGTGGCCGTGCCCCGCGATTCCGCTGTTGCGCACAGGCGCAGCGAAGCCCGCATCGCGTGGATGCTTGTTCTGCCGGCGATCGTGCTGCTTTTCCTCTTTGTGCTTTTGCCGGTCACGGCGGTCATTCTGCTCGGCTTCACCGATTTCGAACTCGGTTACGGCAAGTTCCGCTTTATCGGTTTCGAAAATTACGCTCATCTGATCACCGACCGCACATTCCGCAAGTCGCTCTGGAATACGACGGTCTATGCCGCAATCGTCGCGCCCGTCTCGATCCTTCTCGGTCTCGGCATCGCCATGCTGATCGAAAGCGAGACCGAGGCGCGCAGTTTCTTCCGCACCGCCTATTTCCTGCCGGTCGCCTCGCTGATCGTCGCCATGGCGACCGTCTGGCAATACATGTTTCACCCGACCATCGGCCCGCTCAACGCGCTGCTGGCGCTTGCGGGACTGTCCGGCCCGAATTGGCTCGGCAGTTCCGGAACTGTGCTCTACAGCCTTTCGATCATCGGCGTCTGGCAATCGACCGGCTTCAACATGGTTCTTTTCCTGGCCGGGCTGACGGCGATCCCACGCGAGCTTTACGCGGCTGCCGAGGTAGATGGCGCCAAGTCCTCCCTTGGCCGCTTCCTGCTGGTCACCTGGCCGATGCTCGGGCCGACCACCCTTTTCGTCATCACCATCAGCACCACCAATGCGGTCAAGGTCTTCGAGACGGTCAAGACTCTGACGGAGGGCGGCCCGAACAAGGCATCGGAAGTGCTGCTCTTTACCATCTACCAGGAGGGATTCGTCTATCTGCGCGTCGGTTATGCCTCGGCGATGACGGTGGTCTTCCTCCTCATCCTGGTGGTGCTGATGTTCCTGCAGTACCGCCTTATCGACCGGCGGGTGCATTACACATGACGATGAGCGCATTTTCCCTCGGCAGGATCATCCGCCTGATGCTGCTTTCCCTCGGGGCCATCGTCTTCCTGGCGCCTTACATCTTCATGATATCGGCGGCCGGCAAGACGCAGAGCGATATCTTCACCTCGTCCTTGTCGCTGATCCCGGCGCATCTCGCCTTTGCCGAGAATTTTACCAAGGCCTTGAGCCGCGTGCCGATGGCGCAGTTGCTGTGGAACGGCGTTGTCGTCTGCGGGCTGATCTTCGTCTTTCAGGTGCTGGTGGCGATTCCCTGCGCCTATGCCATGGCGAAGCTGCGTTTCGCTGCTGCCCGCACCATGATGGTGCTTGTCATGCTCGGTCTGTTGGTGCCGATCCATGCGACGGCGCTGCCGCTCTATGTCGCCTTCGACCGCGCCGCCTTGCTCAACAGCTATGCCGCTCTCGTCGCACCCTTTACCATCTCAGTCTTCGCAATCTTCATGTTCCTGCAGTTCTTTCGCGCCATGCCGGACGACCTCATTCATGCGGCGCGTCTCGACGGCATGTCGGAGCTCGGTATTGTCGCCCGTGTCATCGTGCCGAATGCCTGGCCGGCAGTCACCGCCTTTGCCATCTTCTCAGTCGTAGCCCATTGGAACGACCTCTACTGGCCGCTGATTGTCATCAGCCGGCAGGACTACGCTACGCCGCCGCTTGGCCTGATGTATTTCCGCGCCGCCGAGGCCGGCGACGACTACGGCGCGCTGATGGCGGCGACCCTCATCATTACCCTTCCCCTCGTCATCGCCTTCCTGCTTGCGCAGAAGCGTTTTGTCGAGGGCATCACCATGACCGGTCTCAAAGGCTGACCGGCTTTTATCAAGGAGAATGAGCGATGAAACGTGTCACCCAGCTTCTCGCCGCAGCGGCCCTGTCCTTGGCAATCGCGCTTCCCGCGCGTGCTGAGACGACGCTGACGGTTCATTACCCGATGCCGGGCTTTTTCAAGGACGTGATGGACACGATCTCGAAGAAGTTCATGGAAGAAAACCCCGATATCAAGATCCAGTTCGCCAGCCCCTCGGCAACCTATGAAGAGGGCATCCAGACGATCCTTCGCCAGGTCGGCACCAGCGAAATGCCCGATATCACCTTCATCGGCCTGAACCGCTTGCGCATGCTCGACGAACGCGATGTCGCCGTCGACCTCGGCCCGCTCGTCCAGAAGGACGGCAACATGGCTGAGCAGGGCTTCTCCGATACGATCCTCAAGCTCGCCCAGGTCAAGGGCAAGCAGGTGGGTCTCGCTTTCGCGACCTCCAACCCGATCATGTATTACAATGCCGATCTCGTGAAGGCGGCCGGCGGCGATCCGGACAATCCGCCGAAGACCTGGGATGAGGCCATCGCGCTCGGCGGCAAGATCAAGGCGCTCGGCAACGGCGTCGATGGCATCGATTTCCGCTGGCAGGGTGATGACTGGATGTTTTCCGCGCTGCTGTTCGGCGCCGGCGGCAAGATGCTGAGCGAGGACGAAACCAAGGTTGCCTTTAACGGTCCCGAGGGCCAGAAAGCCGTCGAGGTCCTGCATCGCATGGCCACCGAAGGCGGAATGCCTGTTTTCACCAAGCCCGCCGGTGAACAGGCTTTTGCCGCAGGCAAAGTCGGTTTCGAGTTCCAGACAACGGGTGCCTTGCGCAACACGATCAAGAATGTCGGCAACAAGTTCGATCTGCGCACGGCCAAGATCCCGCTGATCGATCCGGTGAACGGCCGTCTCCCCACAGGCGGCAACGCGGTCGTCATCCTGACGCATGACGCAGCCAAGCAGGATGCCGCCTGGAAGTTCGCCAAATTCGCCGCCGGCCCCTACGGCGCCTCCGTCGTCGTCCCCGGCACCGGCTATATGCCGAACAACGAGCTCGCCGCCAAGTCGCCCGAATATCTCGGCGACTTCTACAAGCAGAACCCGCTGTTCCAGGCGGGCCTCAGCCAGATGCCGGTGATGATCCCCTGGTATGCCTTCCCCGGCTCGAATGGCGTCAAGGTCACGCAGACGATCGTCGACAACCTCTCGCGCATCGTCGATCAATCGGCTGAACCGAAGGAAGCGCTCGACGACGCGGCCGCCGACGTCGAGGGCATGCTGCCGCGCAGCTGATAGTCCTCTTCCGAATGGCAGGGGCCGCCATGCCGAGCGCGCGGCGGCCCTTTTGTTTTGCCGGGCTTCAGATGGCGCGCACCGTGCCGCCGCGGCGCAGCGTATAAGCGACATCGAGGTGGCGGGCAGGGGCGGCGTTTTCCGCCATGTCGAGGAGTAGCGAGGCAGCCGTCGCCCCCATGCTGGCATCCGGCATTTCGATCGTTGTCAGAGGCGGATCGATCAGCCGGCCGATGGCGATGCCGTCAAAACCGGCGACCGAAACATCGCCGGGCACCGAAAGCCCTTCGCGCTTCAGTGCGCCGATCACCCCGAGCGCAAGCAGATCGTTGGAGGCGATGATCGCCGTCGGCGAAATCGAATTCATGGCGGTGCTGAGATCGAGCTGGTCATAGTCGCCGACGAAGGAGATCTGGATCGCATCAGGCGGTGTCAGGCCGTTCTCGGCCATGGCGTCGAGATAGCCCTGGTAGCGAAGACGGGCGCGGTCGGAGGCGGCGAAATTGCCGGAGAGAAAGAGAATGTGGCGGTGGCCCATGCCTATCAGGAAGGTCGTGAGCCTGCGGCCGGCACCACGATTGTCGGCGGTTACGGCGGCCGGAAACTGCGCCGTCGGCAGATTGTTGAGAAGCACGGTCGGTGGCAGCCTGGCGAGCAGCGCTTCGCTCGTCGACGGGTCGCAGACGGTGAGGATGAGCCCAGTCGGCCGGTCGTTCAGAAGTGCGGCAACGGCATCGGCCTCGAGCGCCGGATCGTAGTTCGACTGTGCGATCAACACGCCATGGCCGGCCACCAGCATGCGGTTCTGGATGCTTGCCAGCGACGAGGCAAACACCGGATTGGTGATGCTCGGGATTAAAACGCCGACCACAGGCCTGCGTCCGAACCGCCCGGCGGCGTGATAGCCGAGCTCCGCGGCAGCGCGGCGCACCCTTCGCACCATCAAATCGCTGGCTGGCCCGTTGCGGTTGAGAACCCTGCTTGCGGTCGCCAGCGAACATCCTGCCCGGAATGCGACCTGCTGCAATGTCGCCATCGAAAGCACCTCGCGTCAGTCAATTCATTCCCGCGCTTTAGAGGGTTTCGATGACATTGATCTGACACTGCGTTGCGAACGATGGGGAGGGCCGGTCAAGGGCGACGTTTGACCACCCGCATGTTCATCTCCGACCGAACCACGAAGCCCTGCGCCTTGTAGAGCGAAATGGCGGACGTGTTCGCCGCGTAGGCATGCAGATAGGCCTTGTCGCCGCCGGATGCGATCTCACCGGCAACGAAACGGAAGAGCAGGCTGCCGAGGCCGCGCCCTTGGAAATGGGGATGGGTGCAAAGTCCGCTGAGCTCGATGAAGCCCGTCTGCCGCATACGCTGACCGGCCATGGCCACGAGACGGCCTTCATGCCTTATCCCCCAGAAGTGGCCAAGGCTCTGGGCGCGCAAGGTGAATGGCCCCGGTTTGGTCAAGCTCGCCAGATCGAGCATTTCAGCGGCATCAGCCTCGGTCAGTGGCTGGATGCGGGGATCCGAAATTCGCTCGTGAGGGCGCTCGGCAACCATCTGGGTCACCGAGGCCTCCATGACGACCACTAGACCTGACGGAAGCGCGATTGGTCCAGCCTCGACGAGAAACATTCTCTCATCGCCGGAAGGTAGATTCTCGAGGGCTCCGAGGCTTTCCGGACCATCGTCCGCGGAGGCCGCGAAGGGAGCGATCGACGGCGGATAACGGCGCGCGTATCTGCCGCCTTCGGCGAGATCGGCGTGCGCCGTCTGCAGCGCGCTCCAGATCGGCCGGTCTAGCACATGTTTCATCGTCCTTCCTCCTGCTCAGCGTCTGAAAGGACGCGCGACGCAGCAGTCGTGCCCCGGCGAATGAGCGGCGCCGCCGCAAGCCCATCCTCGATTGTTGCCAATTGCCCGAGGATAGGCCCGTCCAGATCGCCGCAGAGATCCGCAACGGCAGCCGCGACGCGCGGCCAGATCGTCGTCTTCGAATAATCGACAAGTTCCTGCCCCTGGTCGGTCAGCGACACCAGTCTGCGGCGCTGATCGTCCGGCGCAGGCTGCATATCGACGAAGCCGAGTTCGAGAAGCTGGCCAATGGTCCGCGTCGCACCGGGTTGCGTGATGCCCACCGACTGGGCCAGCTCGCCGATCGTCAGCGGTCCGCCGCGGTCGATCGCGGCAAGGAATGGATATTGGCCGGCCTGAATTCCAAGCCCGGCGCCGTCGATGATCTGCTGCGTATCGGCCTGCAATCTTTCGCCGATGCGCCGGAGCCGGCTGCCAAGGCACAAAAAGCCGAGCGTTCGAACCACATCCTCGACCATGCCGACCTCCAGTTGGATAGCGCGTTATATAACGCGTTATATATATCCGGGAAGTGCGATTTCAAGGTCAGGGGATCACCGGCGGCGAAAGCGGTGAATTGACGCGCGGCTGTTCAATCAGCCGCGCCGTTTCTCAGTCCACAGAAGCACCGCCAGGACACTGCTGAGCAGGCCGAGGGATAATGGCAGGCCCTGATGCCCGATCAGCTGCATTGCCAGTCCGGCCGCGGGTGAGCCCGCGATGCCGCCGGTGCCCCAGGCGAAGGCGAAGGCTGCATTGCCGGCGATCAGGGTCTGGCCAGTGAAGCGCTCGCCGAGCTGAATCAGTGACGTGGTGTAGAGCCCGAAGGATACGCCGCCCCAGACGAAAACCAGCGGCCAGACGAGCCAGGTGTCGAAGATGAACGCCAGCGGCAGGCAGCCGCTGAGGCAAGCCAGCACACAAAACAACATGGTCAGAGTCGCGCCGAACCGCTCGGCCGCTCGCCCCAGCAGGATCTGCAGCACGGCATTGCCGGCGACGAAACAGGTGATGAGCGAAGCAATCCGCCCCTCGGCGCTGCCGAGGGCCGCTCCATAGACGGCGAACAGGGAAAGCAGGATCTGCTCGAAGGCGGCGGCCGTGAAAACCGCAAACAGCAGCAGCGGCGCCAGCCGGAAGAAACCGCCGACCGACGTTGCCTCACCTTCAACAGGCATGTCAGGCAGGCGTGGGGCCACGGCAAGCACGATCAGGCCGCAGGCAAGGAGGGCCGTCACACCAATCATGAAGGGCGGCCAGCCTTCGGTACCGGCGAGGCCAAGGGATAGTGGGCCGACGGCGAAACCAGCCGAAACGATCGATGAATAGAGGCCCATGATGCGGCCGCGGCGCGACGCCGGCGTGATCGTGATCAGCCAGGTTTCGCTGATCACGTAGAGCGGATTGGCAAAGAAGCCGAGCAGGAAGCGCAGCGGCATCCAGGCCAAGACGTGCTGGGTCCAGGCGATCGCAATCAGGGTAAGGGCGGCCAGGATCGAACAGAGTACTGCAAGCCGCGATCCGCCTAGCTGTCGCGACAGCGCCGGAATGAGCGGCGCCGATATGACGAAACCCAATGGCGTCATCGCTGCCGAGAGGCCGATCAGACCTGATGTCAGTCCCTGCCGCTCCAGGACGAAGCTCAGCAGTGGATAGGTCAGCCCCTGCGCCACGGCAAACACTGTCACCGTCGCTATAATGCCTATCATCGCCGCCCATGGAATCCGATCCTCGCCCGGTGATGTCGTGCTTGCGGCGGTCATGCAGATCTCCTCTTCGGTCGGGACGGCCGGGCCATGAGCTGAAGTGGGGAATTCTGCGGAATCGGGGGAGCGCCGTGATTAAGCCTAGCCAAAACGTTCTCAAAAACTTCCAAACGGACTATAGATCCGCATCATGCAGGGATTGCGCTTTGCCTTTGGTCCGTTCGTGCTTGATCCGGATGCGGGAACGCTCCTTCGGAACGATGATCCCATCGCCATTAGCCACCGCGGGCTGAAGCTGCTCGCGGCGCTCGTCGGGCGAACAGGCGAAATCCTTGCCAAGACCGAACTGATGGACGCGGCCTGGCCGGGCATGGCGGTCGAGGAAGGCAACCTCACCGTCCAGATCGCGCAGCTGCGCAAGCTGCTCGGCCCGTCCACCGGCGGCGGTGAATGGATCGCAACGGTTCCGCGCATCGGCTACCGCTTCACTGGAGCGGTGCATCGGCTCAGCGGCTTGAAGCGAAAAACCTTGCCGCTGCCTGACAAGCCGTCGATCGCTGTGCTGCCTTTCCTGAATATCGGCAACGATCGCGAACAGCAGTCCTTCGTGGACGGGTTGACGGAAGACCTGATCACCGACCTCTCCAGAATGCCCGGTCTGTTCGTCATCGCCCGCAACTCGGTCTTTGCCTATAAGGGCAAGGCGATCGAGGTCCGAGGTATCGCCGACGAGCTCGGTGTGCGCTACCTGTTGGAGGGCAGCGCGAGACGTGCCGCCGGGCGCGTGCGCATCAACGCCAAGCTGATCGACGCCGTAAGCGGGGATCACCTCTGGGCGGAACGCTTCGATCGCGGCCTGGATGATATCTTCGCCGTTCAGGACGAGGTGACGACAAGGATCGTCGAGGCGCTGCTCGGCCGACTGCGCGCACCGCCGCCGCGAAATCGGCCGAAGAGCCTCGATGCCTACGACCTTTGTGTGCGGGCGCGCAAGCTCATGGACGATGCCCCGCAGGCGGCTGAGGAAGCGCATCTGATGCTGACGCGCGCCGTCACCCTCGACCCTGACTATGCCGAGGCCTATCGCTGGCTTGCCATGAACCACTGGATGGGATGGGTTCATAGCGGCGGCCCGACGGAATTGGATCGCGACGCTGCTCAGGAACTGGCTCGAAAGGCCGTCTCGATCGATCCCAACGATGCCGGCTGCCGTTGGGTCCTCGCCTACCTGCTTGCTTACGCACGCGATTTCGATGAGGCGGATGCGCAATTCGCCAAGGCAATCGAACTCGACCCGAACGAAGCGGATACATTTGCCGCATTATCCGACGTCACGGTCCTGGCCGGGCGAATTGAGGAAGGTCTCGAGCATGCTCGCAAGGCTTTCCGGCTGAATCCCTTTCCTGCAAGCTGGTATTATCTGGCGCTTGGACAGGCGCAATATGCAGCCGGGCAATATGAGGCCGCTGTCGAGACGCTGCGTCACGACGAAACCTATCGAACAAGCTCCCGTCGTTTCCTGGCGGCAAGCCTGGCGCAGCTCGGCCGGATCGACGAGGCGCGGGTGGAGACAAAACTCTTCCTTGTCGCCAACCCTGGCTTTTCCAGCCGCCACTGGGCGGCGACCGAACCATTTCGCGACGCCCAGACCCTTCACCATTTCATGGACGGCTACCGCAAGGCAGGCCTTCCGGAATAGACCGCCGCAGCGGTGACTGGCCGACAAGCCGTGGCTTTCGGCTTGAATGATTTGAGGCCAGTCTGCCTATATTGCGACAGGGTAAGGCCGATATCGGATGCGCTGCGGTCCGGGCTCCTGGAAGGCGTGAAGCCGACATTCATGATGAGCGAGGAGATCAACGCGGTTTGTCACGATCAGCTGCTGCCGGGCGATCGAGACGTAACCGCCGCATGGATTGTCGAACAGACGCTGATTCATGACGGCACGCCACATCCCGGCGGGACTTTCCGACTTGGGCGGAATGGCTGGCGAGATCCGGCGCAAACCAGCCTCCACGAGATCGCGAATTGAAGATCAATTCTACCGCCGCCGTGATCCAGGCGGCGTTCGCGGCGAGGGGCGTCGCCCTCGTTCGGAAGGCGCTCGTGGCCCAGGAACTCGACGGCGGCAGGCTGGCTCATCTGTTGCCGGATATCCGCCGGCCGGTAAAGTGGGGCCTATTACATCGTTGCTGCACCCAAGGCGCTGCGCCGGCAGGAGGTTGCGGGCGTTTCACAAGTGGCTGGCTTCGCGTCGCATCTCCTGATGACTTGGCGTCCGGTTCAAATAGCCACGTTCGCCGCGGCTGACATCACATCGCGAGGGGCGGGACCGCCGAAGAGATTTCGGCCACCTTCCTCCACTTCGGTGAAACACCAGCGCACGACGCCATCGCGGTCGAGCAGGAATTCGCCGACAAGCTGGCCATGGCCCGTGGCGATCATCCGCGTGTCATCCTCGGTGAATTCATAACCATCGGCCTTGTCGAGATATTCCACCGCCGCCATCACATCCATAGGCTCTGGCAGCTCGCCCGGCATGTCGATCCGCATTGACGACATCGTGCTCATGCTGACCTTGTAAGGCCATTCGTTCTCGGACTCGGTGAACTCGATATTGGGCAGACCGAAGGCTCTGTGCGATACCCGCTCGGGGTCGGATGCCGCCAGCAAATTGGGAAGCGGATGGTAGCGGAAATAGAGGCGCGCTCGTTCGATCGGCGTATTGACGACCGTCAGGCTGTCGATGCCTTTCTCCTGCAACGCATCGGTGAGTTCGGCCATGGCGGCGATCTGCCGGCGGCAGAAGGGGCAGTGGAGGCCGCGAAACAAGCCAACGAGCACCGGCTTCTGACCGCGAAAATCATCGATGGCGATCTTGCCATGGCGGGTAATCGCATCCAGCACCACGTTGGGCGCGCGATCTCCAGGCTGTAATGGTCTATCGGCGTGGTTCTCCTGCATTGTTAGCTTCTCCCTTTATGCCTCTGAATGTTTAGCCTAATTGATGCAGAGCGACCAATGAGACGCTGAGCCTTTAGTCGAGAAACGGCAAGACGACGAATGTGCCTGGGTCTAGCTTGTGGCGGATGCATACGTCCTGCGCCAGCGCGAAATACCGTTCCGCTTCATCCATGTGGTCGTGTTCAAGGCTCAGTGTCGCCAAGCCATCATAGCACGGAAAGAGCAGTTGCGGCTCGTCAATTTCCTCCGCAACCTCAAGGGCTTCCTCGTAATACTTACGAGCTAGCTTCGGCTGCCCATGGCATTGATGTATCTGCCCGAGCACGATCAGCGGCACGGAGAGATGGTCGCGCTGATCGAGCGCCCGGTCGATTTCCACAGCCCTTTCCGCCGCCGGCACCCCCTCGGCGCCGCAGCGATCGGTGAAGGTGCAGCACGAGACCGCGAGATTGGCGAGAAGACGCGCTTGAAATCCGAGATCGCCGATACGCGTGGCAACCTCCAATCCGCGCCGGCAGATCTTTATGGCATTGGCCGGATCGACGATCGTGTAGAGAACCCCGAGGTTGGAATAGGCGCGGCAGGCGGCGCTTTGCAGATCGGCCTTTTCGGCGACTGAGAGGCTGCGCTCTACTTCCTGCACGGCATCGCGGCGGCGTCCGAGCCGCGCAAGCGCTGCCCCCTTGGTGTTCAGCGCCTCGGCCATCGCCCGCGCTGCCTCCCGCCCGGCCTCCGTCGTTCCGTCGACCGGCAGCGATTGCAGGCATTGCAGCGCCTGTGTCGCCCACTCGGCGGCGGCGGCGTGGTCGCCCATGCGGAAGGCGAGGTGGCCGCGTTCCTGCAGGAGATGGGCATGTTCGACTGGCGCATCGATCGCGGCGATCATCGCTTCGGCTTCTGCGCAATGGACCTCCGCCTGATCGCGGCGCCCCGCATCGAGATGGAGGCGGCCCATCTTGCGCAAGATCCTTGCAGCGGCGATCCGATCGTCTTTCTCGCGATGGGCCGCAAGCGCTTGCTGATAGTAGTTCAAGGCGGTGTCGCGCCGGCCGGCGGGACCGCAGAGATCACCGAGGCGCTCCAGTACGGCCGATTGCTCCGGCGTCACCTGTGGCTCGTTGGCGAAGGCCGCAAGCGCCTGACGATAGAGACGCATGGCATCGTCATTGGCGTAAGTCTTGCGCGCCATATCGCCCGCCGCCATCAGATAGCTGGCGCCCTTGGCCCTTTCGGTGGTCAGGCTGAAATGATGGCCAAGCTGCGCCATATGCTCTGCTCGATCCGGCGCCACGCCATATTGGTGTTCCAGCGCCTGGCCGATCCGTCGATGAAGCTCCATGCGCCTTTGCAGCAGAAGATTATGGTAGATGACGTCGTGCATCAGCGTCTGGCTGAAGCGATAACCCGGCGATATCACGGCATCCGGTCCGCGCAGTTCCTCGATGATGTTGGCATCGCAGAGATAGTCCAGCGCCGCATCGACGGCGGCAGGATCGGTCGCGACCGTGCGGAGCAGGGCGGTATCGAACTTCGGCCCGACGACGGCCGCCTCCTGCGCCAAACGCCTGATCTCCTGGGGCAAGCGGTCGACGCGCGCAAGCAACAGGGCTTGCAGGTTGACGGGTATATCGACATCGGTGTCTTCGGCCGCAACATGCCAGCGCTGGCCGTCATGATGCAGCGTGCCCATGTCGATCAGTCCGCGCAGGATTTCCTCAATGAAAAGCGGATTGCCGCCGGCACGCTCGAGTATGCGCTTGCGCATCGGCACCGGCAACTTGCCTTGACCCTCGCCAAAAAAGGCGGCGAGCAGCTTCTGCCCATCGGCAGCGAGGAGGGGGCCGAGACGCTGCACGGTGACGCTGACGCGATTGGAGTTCAGCGGGTCGGTCTGTGACGTCGGCCGATAGATGGCAAGCAGCATTAGCCGGCTGCGCTCCAGCCGGTCCATCATGAAGCGGAGCACCTCCAGCGAAGCGGAGTCTGCCCAGTGGAGATCCTCGATGACAAGCAGGAGCGGGCCTTGCGCCAGCCGCCGCTCGAAAACCGTCCGGACCGCATGGAAGATCTGGCGCCGCAACTGTTCCGGTTCGATATGCCGTAGCGCGCCATCGGGATCGCCAAGGCCGAGGACATGCAGGAAGAACGGCAAAAGCGCCTCGACATCGTCAGGCCTGAGATCGAGCGAACGGAATCCAGTCGTCAGAAGTTGTCGTATCCTGTCTGGATCGTCGCGCTCGCCGATGCCGTAGGCGCTCCGCACGACCGCAGCAAGTGTGCCGTAGGACTGTTCGCCGAGGGGAGAGCAGGTGGCCCTGCGGATGGCAAGGCCGGGGAAACGGTCCACATTGGCGGCGACTCCGACGAATTCGCTGGCCAGACGCGACTTGCCGATTCCCGCTTCGCCGATCAGGCGGACAAGCTGGGCGGCGCCGCCACAGGCAAGATCAAGGCAGGTCAGCAGGCGCGACAATTCCGCGTCCCGTCCGACCATCGGCGCGTGAAGTCCGAAACTTTCGAGCCCGCGCGCCTTATGCGGCGCTTCGAGCAGCCCGGTTAGCCGATGTACGAGCACGTTTCCACTCTTGCCGCGCAAGGTCTGCGCGCCAAGATTGTCGAAGGCAAAGGCGTGGCGGGTGAGGCGATAGGTCAGCGGACCGACGAGGATATCGTTCTCGCCGGCCATTGATTGCAGGCGTTGGGCGGTGTTCACCGTGTCGCCGGTCACGGAATAGGATTTTGTACTGGCGGCGCCGAAGCCGCCGGTGACGACAGGGCCGCTATTGATGCCGATATGCAGGCGAAGCGGCGCGCCGGCGCGCGACTGCCAGCGTGTGCCGACGGCGGTGGCCCGGTCTATCATATCAAGTGCGGCGCCAAGTGCCCGCGCCGGATCGTCCTCGTGGGCGAACGGCGCACCGAACAGCGCCAGGAGTGCATCGCCGACGAATTTGTCGACGAAGCCGCCATAGGCTTCCACCGCCCGGGTCATTTCTTCGAACAATTCGTTCTGCAGCACCCGCATGGTTTCGGGGTCAATTTGCTCGCTCAGTGTCGTAAAGCCGCAAAGATCGGCAAAGAGCACCGTCACCGGCCGTCGATCGGCATCACCATCGGATTGAGTCGGTATTGCCGCGGTGGCTGGCTTCGCGGCGGGCTGGGCTTTGCTTGAGATCGATGCGCCGCACTTCGGGCAGAAGGCGAAATCCGCCTGACACGGGTAGCCGCAGGCGGCGCAGGAGAGGGGTTGCCTTGCGCCGCATCGCGGACAGAAAGCAAAACCACTCTGAATATCGAAACCGCAGCCGGCGCATTCCATCGCAGGCATCTCACGCAACCCGATGTGCAACGGCCATGGCAGCCGCAGCCGGCGGGCTTCACAATAGAGATAGGATGAACCTGACGACGAAGACCCGCAAGCACAAACAGCCGGCGGCCCACCTTATCTCCCAGCCTCTGCCGTTCCTTTATTCGTCCGACGGCAAAATTCGATCAGCTGCTCCGAGGTCATTGGCTGTGCCAGAGCGTAACCTTGCAACAGATGGCAACCGAGATCTTTGAGGATCTTCGCGTGCTCCATCGTCTCCACGCCTTCGGCGACGATGTCGATGTTCTGTGACCGGCCGATTTCGATAATCGAGGAAACCAGACGGCGTTGAGAAGGAGAGGCGATAATCGGTTTCACAATCTCTCGATCGATCTTGAGCCTTCGGGGCTCAAATCGAAGCAAGCTGACGATACTGGCATGTTCCGTGCCGAAATCATCGATTTCGATTTCGATGCCGAGCGCCTTGATTGCAGGAATCACCTCGTTCATAGCCGGCTGAAGCTCGTCGAACGAGATCGTTTCAAGCAGCTCGAAACACAAGCGGCCCCTCGCTGCGCGAAGCTCAGTAAGCTCGGCAAGCAGACTTGCCTGCGCCAGTCGGCGCGCTGAAATATTGACCGAGACTCTTGGGATTTGTATTCCCAAGCTGTCCCATCTCGTCAGCTCGAACAGCGCCTTGTGAAGGATCAGCCTATCCATGTCTCCGCTACGCCCGAGCCTTTCCGCAGCATCAAGAAACGCGCTCGGGCCGAGCAGACCTCTTTGCGGATGATCCCAGCGGGCGAGGGCTTCGACGCCTGCGATCGCCAAGGTATTGGCATCGAACTGCGGCTGAAAGAATGCAACGAGTTCATCGCGTTCGAGCGCTTGGTTGAACTCATTCGCCAAATATTTCGAACGTATTGCGGCGCTGCGAAGCTCTTCGGTGAAAACGGCCGCGCGGCCGCGACCCGCCTTTTTCGCCTCGTACAGAGCCAGATCGGCATTCAGAAGCAATTGGCCGAGGTCCCGCCGAGCAGGTTCAGCCTCCCAGGCGACACCGACGCTTGCGCCGACCACATATGCTGCTTCATCGATGAAGACGGGCCGCTGGAGCGTATCGACAATCTGTTCGGCCAACTCGCTTGCTTTAGGCCCGGGATTGGCGCTCCAGCTGGCGAAGATGAACTCGTCGCCACCGATCCTGGCCGCGACATCGTTTGGACCGGTCAGATCGGCGAGCCGCGAAGCCGTTGTTTGCAGGACGACGTCGCCTCCGGCATGCCCCTTGGTGTCGTTGATCTCCTTGAATCGGTCAAGGTCGATATGAATGAGGATCAAGCAATCTTCCGGAGCGGGTCGCGGCGGTTGCGAGATCATCTGGTCGACGAACCGCCGATTGGGAAGTCCCGTCAGCGCGTCGTGCAGCGACAGGTATTCCAGCCGTTGCCGCGCGCGAACCAGCTTCTTCTTGTGCAGGCGAAGCTTTTCGATGGTTCTTTGGCGCGATCTGGTCAGGAACCCGACCCAGATGATGGGTGCAACGACACAGAAAGCCAACAGGCTCGCATAGAGCTCGAAGGCACCGATTCCGTTTCCTTGGCCCCATCCGTGCTTCGGACGCGCGGCGAGGGTCCATCGGCCGTAGGTCATATCCACATTTGCCACGACCGGCTGCCTCTGAAAGGTCTCCAGGCCGCCGAGAAAAACCTGATTGGACGAAGTCGGCTCCGGTACAGTGCCGATGGCAATCTCAAGATCGGTCGAAGCGAGACCGCTGTCGCCGTAGAGCCTCGGAATGTCTATGATTCCCGAGAGCAGGCCCCAAAAGATCTGGCTGTTTCCGTCGTTGATATAGACTGGGCACCTGACCACGAAAGCCGTTCCGCCCTGGACAAGCTCCACTGGGCCAGTCAAAACGATATTGTGGGTGTTACGCGCCAGCATCGCGGCAGCTCGTTGCTTCTCATTCTTCCGGTAGTCGAGCCCGATCGCTCTTTCATTTTCTTTTTCCGGATAAACCCACCTGACCACCATGTCCGGCGCAGCAGCGAAGCTTCGCAATTGTGAATCGGGCTGCAGGATCTGTGCCGCAAGCTTGGAAAATTCGTTTTGACCCATCGCGGGATCGACCGCGATGCCCGCCGCCAGCCCTTGCAGCAGTTTCACATTGCTGTTGAGGTTCGTCTGCAGCCGAGATGATATGGTGGCGAGTTCACCGGCGACAATCGACCGTTCATTCGCCAGAGCGCGCTCCAGCCGCCAGTTCGTCGCCATCCAGACGACGATGACTGCAATAATGGCCGCAAATATCGCCGGAGCGAAGGCGCTCACATGGCTGGTTAGGGAGCCCGCGCGGCTGCGCAATATCTTTGGACCTCCTCGAAACTTCATCAGATCGCCGGTGTGCGATAGAACTCATCCTTGCACAGTTTCTTTAAGGCAACGCTAAATCGACCAGCGACAATTGGGAAACCGAGTACGATCGAATTTCAGTCCGCACGCCATTTACCAGAACGTCGAGAGGCGAGACTGTCGCATCTCTAAGTGGCCCAACTGTCGCATTGCTAAATAGCCGCTACAGCGAATGTGGCGGCTAGGTTGAAATGTCCGCTGTTGCGCAAAGTAGAAATGTCACTTTGGGGCGTCTTCAGCCATTTAGAAATGCGACACTCGACATCTCCACTTGCACTGAGGCAAGCCCCCGACCGGACCGGCTGGGCCGGGTTGCAAGGGAAGGAGGGGGCGGGTGAAGCACACCTCTTCGGCTTTAGCTTTGAGTCTCTTCAATCGACCATTCACTCCGCAGCATCAAGCCGCGACAGTGCCTTCTGGCGCCGCGCAAGGACCGCCGGATCGTTCATGAAATCCTTCCGCCGTCCCGGTCCGTGAGCACGTCGCACATAGCCGTTCTTCTCGCTGTTGGTCTTCACAGCCGGCTTCGACTGCTGCTCCTGGCGCTCCTTGATATAGGCCAGAACATCCCCCAATCGCTTGTTCTCGATAATCGCCGCATGCGTCACCCGCTGGTCCTTGTCGAAGGTCTTGTAGGGCAGGGAGTGCCCCTTCCAGCGCACATCCAGGCGGCCATCGGCATAGGCGTAGGTCTCAACATAGCGACCGGCCAGACCGCGCGTCACCTCAGTCTCCTCCAGCATGATCCGCTTGCGTTCAAACGAAAACGTCAGCTGCGATCCCACATAGCGCTGCTCGCGCTTGCACAGGATCTCTTGCAATCGATCCGGCGCCAGATTCATTGGCCGATGCAGGTCATCGCACCGGGCAGGGGCAATCGCAAACCGCGCATTGTAATCCGCCATGAAGCCAGGCAGAAACGCGTTGCCCGCCTCCATGGTGTCGATACCGGCCAGTCGCAGTTCCTTGACCAACCGATCCTGCAGCGTCCGGTTCATCCGCTCGACACGGCCTTTGGCCTGACTCGAATTTGCGCAAAGAATCTCGATATTTAGTTCCGAGAGTGCACGCCCGAACTGGGTCATGCCCTGGCCGCCTCTGGCGTCCTTCTTCGCCACCCGGAACACCGAATGCTTGTCGGAATAGAAGGCAACCGGAGCACCATGCGCCTTCAGATAGAGCGCCAATGCCTCGAAATAGCTGAAGGCGCTTTCCGAGCGGACAAAGCGCAACTGCATCAATCTGCCGGTCGCATCGTCGACGAACACCAGCAGCGAACACGGATCACCGCGGCCCTCAAACCAGCGGTGCTCGGAGCCGTCGATCTGCACCAGCTCGCCACAGGCTTCGCGCCGCAACCGCGGCTGATGAAACGTTCGGCGCTGCTTGCGCGACAGCCACAGCCCGGCATCAACCATCCAGCTGCGCAACGTCTCGCGCGACACACGCAATCCATCTCGCTCGGCAAGCTTCTCGGCCGCCAGCGTCGGGCCGAAGTCTGCATAGCCTTCGCGAACCAGCGTCACCGCGTAATCGCGCACACCATCACTGATCCGGTTGTTCGACGGCCGGCCGATCGCCTTGTGCCGGATCGACGCTGCGCCGTCAGTCTTGATCCGCTCCAGCAGACGACGCACCTGACGTGTGCTCAGATCAAGCACATGTGCCGCCGACACCAGCGTCATGCGGCCGGCAATCACCTTCGACAAAATCTCGATCCGCTGCACATCACGCTCGCTCATCGCTATCAGTCCCATCCGCAATCTCCCAGGTCATCAAAACCCGGGGAGAGTGACATTCTTACTTTGCAGAAACAGGACACTTTAACTTTGCGGCTACAGCGAAAAGTGGCATAAGACAGATTATGGAACAAAAGCCTTTGCCAATCGCGCCAAAGACTTCGGTCCTTGCGCGTTCCGACATCTCGCTTTTCGCCGTCTCACTCGAACTCGTCAGATCGTTCACCACCGTCTCGTCTGCGAGACATGACCGGCAAGACCGCCCAGCAACACGCCGAATGGCATCCTTCTGATCGCCCGCACTACTACGAAGGCCATACCTGTGGCGACGGCAAGTTTGAGCCACGGATAGCTGCCGAGCTGCACATGGGCATTTGCATCGACTGATGTTGCCTTGGCTTTCAGCGCCGCTTCCGCATCTTCACGCAGCAGGCCCATGCGGGCGCGCAGCAGTCTTAGCTCCCGCTGCAGGTGGTGCAGGCTTTGTTCGGCCTTTTCACGTGCAGTGTCGGCGGCTGCATCGGGAAAAGGAAGTTCGCCTTCCTCGACCAGTTCGTCGGGGTCGAGCGGAAGAAAGCCGTCGCGGTTGATGGAGGATTGCATGGACATCTCCTCGATTAAGCGAGCGCAAAGGATGCCCGGTATTGCGCCGGCAATTTAGATATCAATGGTCGCGCCGGAAACCTTGGCTCTGGTGAGATCCGCCTTGCGACTGAGTCTGTGATTGCCGATCCTGGTCATTGGATGATGTGGATCCTTCGCTGAAGGTATAGGCACGCACCTTGGCGCTCCCGTGCGCGGTATCACGCACCGCGACCCATCGTGCATCGCCGGCGGGAGATCCTTCGAACGCGCTTTCGGACACGGCCAGGTCCTCCGCGGCTTTGCCGCCATGGGCCGAGCCTGCAAAACCCGTATTGGACCCACCTTGGCGGCCGCTTTCCGATAACCAGAGATCCGCCCGCTCATCGATGTCGATGCTGCCCTCGTCGTCCAGAATATCGTGAACGGTTTCATAGAGCGCGTCGTCGATGTCATTGACCTGGACGAGAAAGCCGCCTCGCCTCAGCCCTTCTGCATACATCGCCCGATCCTCGTCCGGGAAGAAGAAGTCGGCCAGCGCGTCGAAGAAGCCGCTACGGTCGTCGCTGATGACGCCCGCATTTTTTTCATCCGCCTCATATCCGGGCATCAATCTTATTCTCGCGACCGGCACGCCCGCATCCTCAAGACGGGAGACCGCGGATTCGGCTTCGGACCGGCTGTCGAAGAATGCGGTAAGGCTGCCGCCGCCCATCGGGCCTGAAGAAGCCGGATTGGTATCGTTGTGAATGTTGCTCACGGAACGCTCCTCTCGATGTCTCGTTCCAGCCGTCGACCCGACGCCTGGTTTTCTGACTTGAAGAACCGGCAGCCGAGATGAATGTTCCACCCAACGGCAACGGCTTGGCGCTATTCCACCTGCAGTTCCATAACGTTGCCGCTTATCTTTTCGGATGCACCGGGCAGTGAATTGCACCGTCTGTTCTATTCCTCAGCGGTTGACGTCAAACCGCCGAGACGCTAGCACGGCTCTTGACGCATAGGGGACATTTCATATGGATATCTTCACGGCAGCCGGTCTGACGGCTTTGCTGCAGGTCATTGCTATCGACCTTGTTCTCGCCGGCGACAACGCAGTGGTCATCGGTCTGGCCGCAGCCGGCCTCGAGGCCACGCAACGGCGCAAGGCGATCGTCATCGGCATTCTTGCCGCGACGATTTTGCGTATTCTTTTTGCCAGTATCGCCGTCTATCTGCTGGCGATCGTCGGCCTGCTGCTGGCCGGCGGCCTGCTGCTGCTTTGGGTCTGCTGGAAGATGTGGCGCGAGCTTCGCAACGGCCACCACGAGGAAGAGGTCGCCGAAAGCGGCGAAGGGGTTCCGAAAAAGACCTTCTTTCAGGCAGCGACCCAGATCGTCGTTGCCGACGTTTCGATGTCGCTCGACAACGTGCTCGCCGTTGCGGGCGCTGCGCGCGAACATCCGAGCGTGTTGGTCATCGGCCTCGGCCTGTCGATCGCGCTGATGGGCATCGCGGCGCACTTTATCGCCCGGCTGCTCAGCCGCCATCGCTGGATCGCGTATGTCGGTCTGCTGATCATCCTCTACGTCTCGCTTGACATGATCTATCGCGGCGCGATCGAGCTTCTTCCCTATATGCAGTGAGCTGCGTCAGGGGTCGGGTTCAACCCCGATCCCGCTTTGACAGTCATTTGATAAGAAGGGACGCCGCAGCGCTTGAGTTATACGAGAAACTCGGTCTCGAAGCTCATCTGATCAAACGCCGGCACCACATGGTTCGGCGTCTGATCCATCACCGAATCGTAGTCCAGCGGCGTATGCATATGGGTGAGAATCGCCCGTTTCGGCTTCAGCCGGTCGATCCAGTCGAGCGACTGTTCCAGCGACAGATGGCTTGGATGATAGCTATATTGCAGAGCGTCGATGATCAGCACATCGAGGTTTTGCAGTTTCTCGACGGTCTGCGGCGGGAAATCGCTGATATCGCTGCAATAAGCCACATCGCCGATCCGGAAGCCGAGCGAATGGATATCGCCATGCTGCTGGATATGCGGTGAAAAATCGATCTTTCCGCCGGGGCCGCGGATTTCGACGGGTTCGTCGAGATTTTCGATGACAACGGGCAGCACGATCGGCGGATAATTGCTGCCGGGCGGCGTTTCCAGGCAATAGCCGAAGGCTTCACGAAGCCTGTCCATCGTAAATTGGTCGGCAAAGATCGGCACCCGGCGGCGCGTATTGTGAAAATAGCCGCGCAGATCGTCGATGCCATGAATATGGTCTGCATGCGGATGGCTGTAGAGCACCGCATCGACATGGTCGACCCTTGCCCTGATCATCTGCTCGCGAAAATCCGGCCCGGTGTCGATAACGACCGTTGTCACCCCGTCAGGGCCGAATTGCTGCACCATGAAAGAGGCGCGCGTACGCCGGTTCTTTGGGTTGTCAGGATTGCAGGCGCCCCAGTCGCCGGTGATGCGCGGAACCCCCGGTGACGACGAACAGCCGAGAATGGTGAAACGCCGCCGGTAGAGCACGCCGCTAGATCCTCGGCATTTTCGAGAACAGGCGCAACGCATTTTGCGTCGTGATCCGGGCGACGTCCGCATAGGAAAGGCCGATTGTCTCGGCGAGCACTTCGGCCGTGTTGACGACATAGGACGGCTCGTTGCGCTTGCCGCGCCAGCGTTTCGGCGCGAGATAGGGCGCGTCCGTTTCCACCAGCAGCCGTTCATGCGGGACGGTCTTGGCGATCTCACGCAGCTCTTCCGACTTCGGGAAGGTCAGGATGCCGGAGAAGGAGACATAGCCGCCAAGCTCGACACCGGTTTTTGCTAGCTCCGGACCAGCCGAGAAGCAGTGCAGTATGAAAGGGAAGGCCCCCTTCCCCGCCTCCTCGGTCAGGATAGCAGCCATGTCCTCATCGGCGCTGCGGCTGTGAATGACCAGCGGCAGCTGCGTGATGCGCGCCGCTGCGATATGGCGGAGAAAGCCGGTCTGCTGGTCCTCCGGCTTCTGCGTATCGTAGAAATAGTCTAGACCGGCTTCACCGATCGCGACGATCTTTTCATGAGCGTTAGCAAGGCGCACCAGCTCTTCTGTCTGTATGTCCAGCTCGTCGCCGGCATTGTTCGGATGCGTGCCGACGGAGCAGAATACCGACGGATATCTTTCGGTGATGGCGAGCAGCCCGTCGAGCTTGCGCACGCGCGTCGAGATCGTCACTATCTGCTTGACGCCGGCTTGTTGGGCGCGCGTGACGATCTCATCGCGCTCCGCCTCGAAGTCGGCGAAATCGAGATGACAATGGGTATCGATCAGCACGGCCTCAGGCCTCCGGAGCCACATAGCGCGGAAAGACCGGCGTCGGCGCTTCGAGTGCCGTACCGGCAACGAGGCGGCCCGCCTCGCCAAGGGCGGCGAAATCGCGCTTGTCTGCCGGCGCGGCCACGAGATCGAGCAGCTTGCCGGATGAATCAGGCATGAAGGGCTGCAGCAGGATGGCGATCTGGCGCACCACCTCGGCCGTGACGTAAAGCACTGTTCCCATCCGCGCCGGATCCGTCTTCTTCAGCGCCCAGGGCGCCTGACCGGCGAAATAGCGATCGGCCTCCGAAACCACCGCAATGATCGAGGCAAGCGCACGATGGATGAGCTGCTTTCCCATGTCCTCGCGCGTCGATGCATGCAGCGCGTCGGCCTGGGCCAGCATCGCCTTGTCCTCGTCGGTCAGCGGCCCGCATTCCGGGATCTTGCCGTCGCAATTCTTGACGATCATCGACAGCGACCGGCTGGCGAGGTTGCCGATGCCATTGGCGAGGTCGGAATTGATGCGCGTGCCGATCGCCTCTTCGCTGTAGCTGCCGTCCTGGCCGAAGGAGACTTCGCGCAGGAAGAAGTAGCGCACCTGGTCGAGACCGAAATGGTTTACGAGATTGACGGGATCGACGACGTTGCCGAGCGACTTCGACATCTTCTCGCCCTTGTTGAGCAGGAAGCCATGGGCAAAGACGCGCTTCGGCAGCGGCAGATTCGCGGACATCAGGAAGGCCGGCCAATAGACGGCGTGGAAGCGGATGATGTCCTTGCCGATGATGTGCACGTCGGCCGGCCAGTATTTCGCTCGCGGGCCGTTGCGGTCCTCGATATAGCCGGTCGCCGTGATGTAGTTGGTCAGCGCGTCCACCCAAACATACATCACGTGCGAAGGGTCGTTCGGCACCTTGATGCCCCAGTCGAAGGTTGTGCGCGAGACCGACAAATCCTTCAGGCCTGACTTGACGAAGGAGATCACCTCGTTGCGCCGCTCGGCCGGACCGATGAAATCGGGATTGGCCTCGTAATGCGCAAGCAGCCTGTCCTGATATTCGGAGAGCTTGAAGAAGTAGCTCGCCTCTTCCACCCACTCGACGGGCGTGCCCTGCGGGCCGTAGCGCACGCCGTCGGCGCGCAGCTCCGTCTCGCTTTCCTGGTAATACGCCTCATCGCGCACCGAATACCAGCCTGCATAGCTGTCCTTGTAGATGTCGCCGTTGTAGGCCATCAGGTTCCAGATATTCCGCGACGTCTCGTGATGACGTTGCTGTGTCGTGCGGATGAAATCATCGTTCGAGGCGTTGAGCAGCTTCGCCATCGCCTCGAATTCGCCGGAGTTGCGATCGGCCAGCGCCTGTGCGGTGATCCCTTCGGCACGCGCCGTCTGCTGCATCTTCTGGCCATGTTCGTCGGTGCCCGTCAGAAAGAAGACGTCCTTGCCATCCAAGCGCTGATAGCGCGCCATCGCATCCGTCGCGATCAACTCATAGGCGTGGCCGATGTGCGGCTTGCCGTTGGGGTAGGAAATCGCGGTGGTGATGTAGAAGGGTGTCTTGTCTGTCATGGCGGCCAATGTCCGGCTTATTCTATCAATGGTCAGCCGCTCTTAGCGCATGTAACCGTCAAGCGAAACATCAAGTTTTGCTGCCGTCCATGATTTCCGAGACACGGGCTCGTGAACTTGACTCCATTTCGCACGCAATTTACCGGTCGTCAGAAAGAGGGGCAGGACCGAACGAAGTGCCAGTTTTCATCTATCGCGATCGTCGTGGACGGACGCCGTTGGAGGCGCTTGCTTGACATTCGAGCCTCTTTATTCGCTTTCGGGCCTGTTCGTCGGCGCCCTTGTCGGCATTACCGGCGTTGGCGGCGGTTCGCTGATGACACCGTTGCTGGTGTTGCTCTTCGGCGTTCATCCCGCGACCGCCGTCGGTACCGACCTTCTCTATGCGGCGATCACCAAGACGGCGGGCACCGCCGTTCACGGCGTGCATGGGCGTGTCAGCTGGAAGATCGTCGGCAGTCTCGCCGCCGGCAGTGTGCCGGCTGCCTTGCTGATGCTCTGGCTGCTGGCAGGCGTCGATCGCAAGAGCATCGGCGTGACCAACACCATCACATCAGCCCTCGGTTGGCTTCTGGTGATGACCGCGATCATGCTGATCTTTCGCGGTCCGATACTCGAATTGGCGCGCCGCGCCATGGGCGAACGAACGCCGCCAGGACCCGCGACCATTCTTGCCATCACCGTCATTTTCGGATTCTGTCTCGGCGTGCTCGTCACCTTGACCTCAGTCGGTGCCGGTGCGCTTGGTGTGACGATCCTGCTGGTCCTCTATCCCAGGCTCGATGTGCGCGAGATCGTCGGTTCCGATATCGTCCACGCCGTACCCCTCACCCTGATCGGCGGCACCGGCTACTGGCTGATCGGCGAGATCGACTGGCCGATGCTCTTTGCCCTGCTCGTCGGCTCGATCCCCGGCATCATTCTGGGAAGCCTTCTGGCGCCGAAACTGCACGAACGCACCATCCGCATCGTTCTCGCCGTGACGCTTGGCGTCGTCGCATGGAAGCTGCTGGCCGGCTGATCCGCCCAAATCTTGGCTACGGACCCGGCTTTTTGATATCCGCGAGAATACCGATGATCGTCTGCTTCCGGTCGAGATTATAGGCGTCGGAAATGGTAAGCCGCTCGGTAACTTCCGAATAGAGCCGCGCCAGTCGTTCGGCCGTGGCGATCTGCCCCTCGCCTGCAGCCGCGCGAGCGCGGCTCATGATGTCGTCGCCGACGTGGCTGACGAAGAAATCGAAAATCGTGTCGCTTTCCTTGCTCGAAAGTGCCTCGGCCAGCCGATGCATTGCCTTGCGCGCCGAAGGCCCCTCGGCCGAAAGCACCTCGTCATAACAGGCGATGATTTCGCCGCCGCCATAGTTCAAGAGCTTCAAGGCTTCGCCGACGCTACCCTTGGCTGCCGAAAGCACGCCGCCCTCGCCTGATATGCCGAGATGGGCAAGGGCCGCAACAAGTGCCTGGTCGGCAAGCGGCGCCAGCTTCAGCGGCAGGCATCGCGAGCGGATCGTCGGCAGCAGCCGGCCTGGTGCGTGCGACAGCACCAGAAACAGCGCCCGCTTCGGCGGCTCCTCGAGAATCTTCAGAATGGCGTTGGCCGCGTTGCGGTTCATGTCGTCGGCCGGGTCGATGATGACGATTCGCCAGTTGCCGGTGCCTGAGGTCTGCGAGAAGAACTTGCCGGCACGGCGCACCTCGTCGACGGTAATCGCCGATTTCACCTTGCCCGTCTTTTCGTCCACCGGCCGGGCGAGATGCAGGAGGTTGTGCGAGGCTCCGGAGGCAATCTGCCGACTGACGGCGGAACCGGGATCAGGATCGCCGATCATCTCCGGCGCCGCGTCGGGATCGGGATGCGAGAGCACGTGAT
Source organism: Rhizobium bangladeshense (assembly GCF_017357245.1). NCBI lineage: Bacteria > Pseudomonadati > Pseudomonadota > Alphaproteobacteria > Hyphomicrobiales > Rhizobiaceae > Rhizobium > Rhizobium bangladeshense. The sequence goes on from NZ_CP071612.1 coordinate 2,206,057, forward strand.
TGGCGAAGCGGAAGGCGAGCGTCGCCTTGCCGATGCCCTGCGGGCCTTCGATCAGGATGGCGTGATGGCCCTTGCCGGATCGATAGGATTGCGCGAGGAAGGACTCTGCCTCCTCATGGCCAAACAGCCTGGTATTTTCCGCGGGCCAGATGGCGCCGTCCAGCAGTCCCGGCCTTTCTTCACTCATAATGGGCATCACTCATGGTGGGCGGCTTCGGGCATCCGCGCGCGGTCTGCGGGTGATATGAGCCGCTTGACGATTGCCAGGATCTCGGCGGCGATCGCCTCTTCCGTCTGCATGGCATTGACCACGTGGCAGCGCTCCGGCTCGCGAGCCGCGATGTCGAGAAAGGCCTCGCGCCGTTTTTCATGCGTTTCGAGCCGCTCCTTCTCGAAGCGGTCCGGACCCTCCGAAGCGCTGCGCTTCTGCGCCCGCTCCAGCCCGACCTTTGCTGGAATATCCAGTATCAAGGTGCAATCCGGCATGACGCCGTTGATGGCCACCCGCTGCAGCGTTTCGATGAAATCGGGCTCGAGATTGCCGGTGATGCCCTGGTAGACGCGGGAGGAATCAATGAAGCGATCGCAGAGCACGATCTTACCTGACGTAAGGGCAGGCCGGATCACCTCTTCGACATGATCGTTGCGCGCTGCCGCAAAGAGGATTGCCTCCATTCGAGTGCCGAAGGCCTCGGCAGCGCCCGACAGGAGCACGTGGCGCACGGCCTCCGCGCCCGGCGACCCACCGGGCTCCCGGGTCACCAGCACCTCACGCCCCTCGCCTTCCAACGCCTCGGCGAGCCGGCGGATTTGCGTGGACTTCCCCGCGCCTTCCCCGCCTTCAAACGTAACGAACAGTCCCGTACCGGATGACAATGACAACTTCCCGCATTCCGGACGCCGCACGCACGCGCGCCCTGCCTCTTCTATCTATCCGAAGACACCGGGAAGGAAAACCTTTCGCCGCGGCGACACAATCACCTTTCCCGCAAATTGTATCAGAAGATCGGGCGTTCAAGTCTGGAGATGACTGTGCGGCAACGACACGCGTGTAAGAAAGCGCCGTGCGCAACTCCCCGATCTGCAGAAATTGCGGTGCGCATAAGGCGTTCAGCCAGGGGCGGACTTGTCCCAGAGCCAGGAGAAGAACAGCGATTCGCCGAGTTCCAGCATGGCGTCGACCGCCCGGCTGCTGAGCGAGCCCTTTCCGACGGCCTGCGCGGTATAGAGCGGCACTTCCCTGAGCAGCCGGCTGCCGGCGAAAATCCTGAGTGTGCCGGCCTGATAGTCCGGCTTCACCGGCGCCGTCAGCGGCCAGCGATAGACGATGCGCGCCGACAGCCGGTCGGGATTGCTGATTGGAATATAGACGCTGACCGGCACCTTGGCGACGAGATCGACGGTGCGCGCCATGCCGCCATAGACGCTGGCTGAGCCGATCACCTCATGCTCGCCGAAAATCTGTCGGTTCTCGAAGGCGGTTAGTCCCCATTCGAGCACGCGCTTGGCCTCCTCTGTCCGCTCCTTGTCGGAGGCGATGCCGGCAAGCGTCAAAAACAGGCGCCGGCCGTCGCGCTGGACCGAAGCGACGATTGAATAACCCTCGCCCTCGGCAAAGCCGGTCGCTAGGCCGTCGGCGCCCAGATCGAGCCCGAGCAGCGGGTTGCGGTTGCGCTGGAAGATCTTGTTCCATTCGAAATCCGGCTGCGCGAAAAAGGGATAGAGATTGGGATAGGATTGCTGGAGAGCGGCAGCAAGCGTCACCATCTCGCGCGCCGTCACCTTGCTCTTGCCGTCGGGAAGGCCGGTGGAATTGCCGAACACCGCGTTCTCCATACCGAGCTCGCGGGCGCGGCGGGTCATCGACTGAGCGAACTGCTGTTCGCTTCCGGCCATCCCCTCGGCAAGGATGATGCAACTGTCATTGGCGCCCTGGATCGCGACGCCTTTGATCAGATCCTCAACGCGCACGCGCGACTTCAGCGCGGCAAACATCGTTGCCGTCCTCGACGGCGCGCCACCGGTCCGCCAGGCATATTCGGAAACGGGGTATTCGGTATCGAGCGTGATCTGGCCCTTGGTCAGTGCCTCGAAGACCAGATCCATCGTCATTAGCTTGGCGAGCGATGCCGGCGAAAAGCCCTGATCCGCGTTTTTGGCGAGAAGCACCGTGCCGGTTGAGGCCTCGATCATATAAGCCTGCGCCGCCTTGGTGGCAAAACCGGCTGCGCCCCCGTCGGCAGCATGCGCGCTGGCGGCGAGTGGCATCAGACATGCAAGCAGGCGAAGCACAGGCCTCAGCATCGCAATTCCCATCGGTCAACGGCATATTGAGAAGGTTAGAGCGCGGCGAAATCCGATGCAATCGCCATGCTAGCGCGCTGCGAATTTTGCCTGCTGGCGTTTGGCCGAGGCAAGGATCGAGGCCTGCGTCAGCCCATCATTGCGCGCCATCACCGCGTCGAATGCGAGATCGACCGTCACCGTTTTCACCGCGTCGTTCTGGTAGCCGAGCGCGAGGGAAGGCTGAGACCCGCCATAGGGCCGCTCATAGGGCACGGGACCGATCTCCGGCAACACGACCATCTGATCGAAGCCCGGCGCAGCGGCGGAGGAAGGAGCCGATGGCGCCACTAGGACATGGGCGGCCGGCGCAAGGCCGGGCGCCGCATTGGAGCGCGCGCTCGGCGTCGAGCCGGCATAGGAGGTTGCCGACAACGGCACCGGCACCTTGGCCGGCCGCGTTTCATAATTTTCCGCACTCTGCAGCTGATCGCGGGTGATCTTGCGGCTGTTGGAGGCGACCATGACGCCGGTTGCGATCTGCCCTTCCGGATTGACGCCAGGGATCCGGCTGCCCTTCGGCACGTAGGAGGCCATCAGATAGGGCATGTCATGGCCGTCCATGCGGGCGCGGCCCACATATTGCACGCGCACCTTGCCAGTGCCGCTGTGCTGCAGATCCAGCATGTCGGCGGTCTTGTTGGAAAGGTCGATGATGCGGCCTTCGTGATAGGGGCCGCGGTCGTTGACACGCACGACGATGGAGGAACCGTTCTCGAGATTGGTAACGCGGGCGTAGCTCGGCAGCGGGAACGTCGGATGCGCGGCTGAAAGGTGCATCTGGTCGTAGACTTCGCCGTTCGCCGTCAGGCGCCCGTGAAAAGCCGAGCCGTACCAGGAGGCGATGCCGACCTTGTTATACGCGAAGTCTTCCTTGGGATAGTACCACTTGCCTTTTACCGCATAGGGGTTGCCGACTATATAACGGCCGCCGCCCTTCGGGATATTCTTGCCGGTGGCGACGCGGGGGCTGGCCTTCACGCCATATTCGGATTCGGAGAAATACTCCTTGCCGTGCGCTTTTTTCTTCGGCACCGCCTGTGTCGTACCGCAAGCTGCAACCGTCGCACACATCGCCGATATCGCAAGCCACCGCGCTGTCGTTGCGAAAGACGCCGCCCCGTATCCCAATCTCATATATCCCACGCCGCTCAAAGATCGCTATGGTTAAGAACCTTGTCCCATCTCGGGCCAATAACGCCTTATTCCCACCCGCCTAACGAGACTTTAATCTTGCTGGGTTCGTGGCAAATTTACGAACGATTTCCCAGTGATAGCGAAAATTCTAATCATTATGGTTTATAAATCGCTAACGCAAAGCCCCTCTGCCCTGCCCTCCCGCTGTTGCAGTGAGAGCCAAAATCGGCGTGCCGATGCGGGGCATATGGTAAACACCGGGCTGCATTGAGACGTCGAGAAGTACCGGATCGAGACACCGATTGTGCAGCAGCTGTTCTCCACGCGGTGGCTGTGACTGGGCTTTCACCCCAGGGTAGTTTATCGGCTTCCTGCTCTCTCGTTAACGTGTCCTTCACGCCAATGGCATTGGCTGTCGCTCCCTTAAGGCGTGTACTTTGTTTCTTGAATCAAAGTGGAGTAGAAAGTTTATTCGCAGCGCTTGGGTCGCAGCCCGGCGTCCTTTCCACGCTCATCTTTGGGAGACGAGCCATGGCAAATCACAAACCAATAGTGCCTGACGTGTCGGTCCACGACTACGCACCAGCGGAGGCCATTGAAGGAAATCTTCTCGATAAAGCGTCTGATTCCGATGGCGATCTGCTTCAGGTTCAGTTCGTCAACGGCATAAGAATTCCCAACAAGGCGGGCGAGCCGGGATATCTCACTATCGAGGGTGAGCATGGAACGCTGACGATTTGGAGCAATGGCAGCTATAGTTACACGGTCAATGATCCAAGCGCTCTTGAGCCCGGCGGAGTCTTTGGCGAGAATTTTTCGTTCAAGATCTCCGATGGAAAAGGCGGCACCGATGTCGCCAGTCTCAAGATCGGAGTCCATACTCCTCCGCAAGGACAGTATTCCATCGATTTCGAGAATGCTCCCACGGAATATCCCGGACTGCCGGATATCGTTTCGGGCTATGCAGGATTCAAGTTTGGCGACAAACTCGATGGCAACCTTTGGACGGTCGCTGAATCAGGCGGCAACGAGTACGTCGTCACCAATCCCTACAATCCGTTTTTCGAACGCGTCGATGGCAAGCTCTTCACGGTAGAGGGCGTCGACGTCGCAACCAATTTCGACCCCGCCTATGAAGGTGTCGATGCCCTCGTAACCTTCGAGGGTTATATCGGTGGCAACAAGGTGAGCGAGATGTCGCTGACGGTCTATGGTGACACCATTGCCGATGGCCAGCACATCTCGTTGGCAGCCTTGGGGGCGGTCGATTTTATCCGCTTCGATATTCAGCCGGACGTCGAGCCGACCGGCTTTCCGCAGCTCGCATTTGACAACTTCACCGTCCTGGTCTGACGGGGGCAGAGAGAAGCGGCCGATAAAGCCGCTTCTCTGCAGAACAAGTTGACGCTGCCATCAAAGCTGCTAAAAAGCCGGCCTGTGAGTGATGGGCAGCAAATCGGCAGAAACCACCGATCCACCGGAAAGACCGAAACGGGATTTCTTCAGGCTTCCCAAATACTTGGAAGAGTGTCCGAGTGGTTTAAGGAACCGGTCTTGAAAACCGGCGTGCGGGAAACCGTACCGTGGGTTCGAATCCCACCTCTTCCGCCATCTGCGTTCATATGTGCGAACGACGGTTCAAGACTGTTTGACTCGCTTGATCGACCCTAAAACAACGTCAGATATGCTTCCCTGAATATCGATGTGATTTTTCTGCGACTACAACAGCCTCAATCGTGCTCAGGTAGATTTTTCGCATTTGCTCTGAGTTTTCGCCGAAAAGCAGTTCCAGCATATCATTACGAAAGATCGACGCTTGCGGGCGTAATACCGCGGGCATGATCATGGTCGCGGCGATGCAAGTCAGAAAGCATTTTTGATTCGCGGTCCTTAGTTCGATCGATACCGCGGTTACATCGTCTTGGTATGCGCTGTTCACTCATTGAAGGTACCTGCTCAACGGCGGGAACAAGCCACTGAGCGCTGTTTCGTCGCCACGATACCTGCTCGGAGCTGGGGCACCAGTAGCTGTTGCTCGAGGTCGGTCGTTTCAATTGAGTGCAACCAGTCCTATAATCGGCTGGTGAGGCCGAACCAATGGACCGCAAGCTTTCCGCCATCCTCGCTGCTGATGTCGTGGGCTATTCCGCGCTGATGGAGCGCGACGAGGCTGGCACATTCGAGCGCCTTCGTGCGGGACGCAAGGAACTGTTTGAGCCGGAGATTGCGCGCCATCACGGCCAGATTTTCAAGCTGATGGGCGACGGGATGCTCGCCGAATTTGGCAGCGTAGTGGACGCCGTGGAATGCGCCGTTTCGCTGCAGCGCGGGCTGGCGGAACGGAATGCCGCCGTCCCCGAGGACCAGCGGATCAGCGTGAGGATTGGGATCAATCTCGGCGAGGTGATCGTTGAGGGCGATGACCGGTATGGCGAGGGCGTCAATGTCGCGGCGAGGCTTCAGCAGTTGGCAGACCCGGGCGGCATCTGTGTTTCGGGAAAGGTCACCAGGGAGGTTGAGAAAAAGCTGGCTTTCGGGTTCGAGCCGATGGGCGAGCAGAAGGTAAAGAATATCGCCGAACCGGTACAGGCTTTCCGCGTCATCCTTGAGGGACAAGCCCGACGTCAATCAGCGCGGTCATCGCCTCAGCACTGGGTACGGGCAGCAGCAGCCGTGCCAGTCCTTCTTCTGGTTTTGGCCGGGACAGTCTGGCAATACTGGCCGACTGCGACAGTAAGCGGCAAGCCGTCCGTAGCGGTGCTGCCGTTCGACAACTATGGCGGTGACCAAGCGACCGGACGCCTCGCCGACGGCCTCGCTGAGGACATAATCACCGATCTGGCGGGGTTCCCTGAATTCCACGTGATCGCGCGTAACTCGACTGAACAATACAGGGACAAACCGGCCGTGCCGAGTGAGGTGGGTAAGGCGCTTGGCGCAGGATTTGTGGTCGAGGGATCCATCCAGCGTCAGTCTGACCGCGTTAGAATTACGGCGCAGCTCATCGATACTAAAACGGGCAAACATCTTTGGTCGCAGCGCTGGGACCGGCCGGACGAGGACTTGTTCGCAATCCAGATTGAAATTTCCGAGCAGATTTCGAACCGCCTTGGCGGCGGCGCAGGTTTGGTTCAGGAGGCGGGCCGCATCTCCGCCCACCGAAAGCCGCCCGAGAATCTCAACGCCTACGAACTTTATCTGCTCGGCACCGAAAAACTCGAGCAAGTCAATCAGGCGGATGTAGAGGAGGCCGTCAGGCTGCTCACCCGCGCGGTCGAACTGGACCCCGGCCTTGCCCGCGCTTGGGTCGAACTTAGCCATTCCCATGGTATCTTGATCGGTTTTGGCGTTGACGCCGAGAAGAACCGGGCTCTGTCTGCCGAGGCTGCCGAACGCGCCGTCCAGCTCGACCCGAGCGATGCTGAGGCGCATGCTGTCTTTGCCATGCATCTAGGTGACAAAGGCGAATTCGAACGCGCCAAGGCAGAGTTCGATACCGCACTGCGCCTCGCTCCCGGTCAGTTCGAAGTTCTGACTTTCTATATCGATTGGGCCTCGACCTTCGGCGAGCCTGAGCGCACCGCGCAACTGGTTGACAAGGCGCTCAGTCTCAACCCCGGTTTCCCGATGTGGAGTGCCAGGATTTTCAGTCATGCCTATTTCATGGCCGGCCGGTATGAAGATGCCCTGCGGATGCTGGATCGCTTGTCGCCGGAAAACTACGGAAGGAAACACTGGGTAATGCGTTCTGGCGCGCTTGCAGCTCTTGGCCGAACTGAAGAGGCGAAGGTCTCGGTAACGGACGCACTCGCGCGGTTTCCCGATTTGACCATCGAGGGATTTGTCAATATTCCCGGATTCAACGAAGCGGAGCGCCAGCGGTTGATCGAAACTATGCAGCTTGTCGGCTTTCCTGACTGCGCCAAAGCGGAAGAGCTCACAAAGCTAAAGAAGCCGCTGCGCCTGCCGGAGTGTGCTTCGCCATAACGGCATTGACGATCGGCCACGGATGACAAGCGTCTCGAGACGGGGCCTTCGTTTCACCGGCCGCGATGTGTCGCTCGTTCCGGTCGACGTTATCAGATGTGGCGTTCAAAGCCCGAGCGCAGGCGGCGGTGAAAACGGCGGCTCCGCCGTTTTCTGCGGCGGGATCAGTCGCGGCCTCTATTCGAGAACAACGACGGCTTCGACCTCGAACAGCATCGGATCGATTGCAAGTCTGGGAACGGGAACAAGGGTCTGCGCCGGAAGCTTGTCGCCGAACATGTCTTTGACATTCCTCGTCAGCACCTCGAGCTTGGACATATCGTGGTCAACCACGAAGACCGTCAGCTTGGCAACCTTGTCCGGCCTTGCGCCTAGGCCGTCGAGGGCGCTGCGCAAATTAACGTAGGCCTGCTTCACCTGAACGGCGAAGTCCGGCGACAAGGCTCCCATGCCGTCCTGGCCGCCCAGCCCGGAGATGAAGGCCAACCGGGCGCCGCTCGGTACAATCACCGCCGTGCTATAGCCATTCGGCGTCGGGTCGTAGAGGCTTTTTGGATTGACGATGGTCAGCTTGAGCTCACCCTCGTTTGCCGTCGTCGCATTGGGAATTCCCGCGGTCATGATGATCAGCCCTCCGATAAGCAGATGTTTGATTGCGTGTGACATGATGTTCTCTCGGCCGTGAGGACTGGAACGACCCTCGCCGCCTGTTGGATTGCGCTTCTTACTGTTCGGCAACAGATTGACTCGTACAACGTACGATTCCATTGCATCGTACGTTGTACGAGTCAAGCGACGAGGATCGACATCCGTCACTTCGTCGGCTTAAATCGATGTCCTGATCTCTAGGAAAGAAGCATGGTGGCCAAACGCGACGGCACTCAGGATAAACGCCCTCAACGGCAAGCTGCACCGGTCCCCTCCGTACAGGACCCGCCTCTATCGCTTGAACGGATCATCGCGACGGCGGTTGAACTGCTGGACGCTGAAGGCCTCGACGGATTGAAGATGCGTCGGCTGGCTGATCGTCTCGGCTCAGGCGCGATGAGCCTCTATTGGCACGTCGCCAACAAAGAGCAGGTTTTTGATCTCGCGCTCGACTCGGTGCTCGAATATCGAGGACCGTCGCAAATTAGCGACTCTCCGGACTGGCGCCAAGCAGTCTTTCATATGCTTGAAGACTGGCGCGCCAGCATGCTGCGCCATCCCTGGTCGGCGTCGCTGCTGCCCCGCCGGGCGCTGGGCCCGAATATCCTAGGTCGTCTGGAGCTGCTGGGCAGCATCTTATCCAGAGCTGGTGTCAATGAGGCGGATCTGAATGGCGCGATATGGTCGCTGTGGAACTATGTGATGGGCGCGACCATCACCCGCGCGAACTTCGACCTTTCGGACGAAGACATGCTCGCCGGGCAGCAGCGCCTTGCGCATCTTAGCCAAGAATACCCGACGATCGTGCGTGCTCGTCTGCTGTTGGATAATGACTGGGACGGCGTTTTCAGGAAAGGCCTGGACTTCCTGCTTGACGGGCTTGTTCCGAGACAATGAACAAGGGGGCTCAGCTCTCCAGTTGATCAGCACGCTCATTCAGGAGCTCGAGCAGATGACCTTTCACGATCTGAATCCGGGCCTCTCCCTCCCTCGCAGAGCGCTCAAGAATCTTCAGTGACGTTTCTGCCTGCTCGGCCGGTCTCTTATGGCTCTGGCCGGACTGGTTCAGTTCATATCTGTCGAAGTTGCGCCGAAACAGCGTCGAGCCCAACCCCTGCTCGAGGGCCTCTATCCGGCGCGAGACCATCGACGTGCTTACGCCAGCCGGTGTGCTGCAGCGCCCAGCGATCTCAGCTCCGCGACGGCGAGAAAAAACTTACAGATCATTCCAGTCCATTCAGCCTTTCCGTTTTTGGAAAAAGAGCTTGCCGAAATCGGCAATCGCTTATTGCGCCTGATTTGATATCGTCAGCGAGGTAAGGACAAGAGAATCGCTTCAGCGAGCGCTGGCGCGCCGCTCTTAGTCTTTCCAGATTGTTAGGCTGGAAAGCGCGGGCGATCCAATAAGTGCGAGGCTCTTCATGATCGTTCAAGCTTGCATCAACGGCGCGCGGCGGAGCGATTTCCACCCGCTCATTCCGCTGACTATCGATGCCATGATACGTGAAGCCACGGCTTCGGTCGCGGCAGGCGCTGCCGAGATTCATGTTCATCCGCGTGGAGCCGATGGGAAGGAAAGTCTCGCCGCCGTCGACGATACGGTCGCAGCGATCCGCCGAGTCTGCCCGGGAACGCTGATCGGCGTGTCCACCGGCGCCTGGATCGAAGGCGACCCCAAGCGAACACGCCATGCCATCGGCCAATGGCGTGTCTTGCCGGATTATGCCTCCGTGAACCTGTCTGAAGCCGACGCTCCCGTTGTCATGCAGCTGCTTCGCCAAAAAGGTGTCGGGATCGAGGTCGGTCTGGCGTCGGTCGCCGATGCGGAACGCTATGTCAGCCTCGATAATCATGAGCGGGTCTTTCGCGTGCTCGTCGAGCTCGATGACGAACAAGATCTGCAGCGCGCCTGTCACATCAGGGATGGTATTATCGAGGTGCTCGAACGCCGCCGCCTCCTGAGGCCTGTTCTTCTCCACGGATTCGAGAACACCGTCTGGCCGTTCGTCAGATCGGCGCGCGAGCGGGGCTATTCGACCCGTGTCGGCCTCGAGGATGGGAAGCACCTGCCGGACGGGACGATTGCCGGCGACAATGCCGCGCTCGTCGCCGCGGCCGTTACGATCTTTCGCGGCTAAAGCACATGTCTCTTAGCTGTCTGCGGCGGTCTCGCGGAAATGCGGAGGACTAACTCTTTGGCGTGACAAGCGAATCCGAAGATCGGACCCTTCAAGCCGGCTGATCCGACTGGCGTGGATGTTGTCTATGATTTTGTCGGCGCCGACACCTTTGCCACATCGCTGGATTGCCTGCGCCCGCGCGGCACGCTTGTCAGCTTCGGGGAGGCCTCCAGTCCGATTCCGGGCCACGAAAGAAGGCGCAATATCCGTTCATGACAACATCGAGTAGATCAGCGCACCAACGGAACCCCAGAAAATTACCGGCGTCAGTATCATCCCCATAACGAAGATCTTGGTCACCGTTAAACCTCCGCAAATCTGTCCCGGCCCGAAAATCTATTGCAGCGATCGAGGCTTTGGTATCGGCCCGAAGTCCGGGGCGGATCGGACCTTGGTCTCATTCCTGCTCAGCGGCGCGATCTCAATGCGCCACCGCCGACTTCACTTCTGCAACCTGTCGGCGACTCTCCCGCGGCGGTAAGTTACGGCCGCGATGGCGAGTGCTGCCGCGATCAACATGGCTGCGACCGCAAAAGCGATCTGCATGCCCCAGTGAAGGGCCTCGGGGCGTGCTACAGTGATATCCGATGTTCCCGACGCTCGCGCGAATATCGCGCCCATGACCGAGGCGCCGGTAATCAGACCGAGATTGCGCGACAGGTTGAGCGCGCCGGAGATGACGCCGCGCTGGTCAGGGGCGACATCGGCCATGACGGCGGTGTTGTTGGACGCCTGGAACAGCTGATAGCCGGGCGTCAGGATGGCGATGGCGGCGATGTAGCCAGCGATTCCGGGAAGCACGGCAAGCGCGATGGCGCCGGCAGCCATGGCAAAGAGGCCTGCAGCGATCACGAATGGCGCTCCCAGACGATCGACCAGGCGGCCGGCGGGAATTCCGCCGAAGATGGAGATGACGGGGCCGATCGACATGACGGCTCCAACGCCGGCCTCGCTGAGTCCGAGCGCACGCGAGAGATAAAATGGGCTGACCACCAGCGTCGCCATCATCACCGTCGAGATGAGAGCGTTCATCGCCAGACTGGCGCTCAGCACCGGATTGCGGAAAACCGCCAGCCGGATCAACGGCGACGCGGCTTTCGACTCGGCGAAGGCGAAGAGACCGGCCGCGAGAAAGGCGGCCGCCAGCAGGGCCAGATTCAGCAATCCAAAGCTGCCCCGCCCAATCGTCATCGCCAGCGCATAGGCCGAAAGCGCCAAGGCAAGCAGCAAGGTTCCTGCCATGTCGAAACCGGCGCGCTCCGCTTTCCCAATGTTGTCGTCGGCAGGCAGAAAACAATAGGCGAGAGTGAAGGCGACGGTGCCGAGCGGCACGTTGACAAGAAAGATGGCCGGCCAGCCGAACCCGGCGATCAGAGCGCCGCCGAGCGAAGGGCCGAGAGCGGTACCAATCGCCGACATGGTTGCGAGCAGCCCCATGGCGCTGCCGGTTCTCGCCTTCGGCACCGTTTCGCCGACAAAAGCCATTGCGAGGACCATCATCATGGCCGCGCCGAGACCCTGCAGCGCACGTGCGGTGGTCATCAGCCAGAGCGCCGGCGCAAGCCCGCTGAGGACGGAGGCCAGCGTAAAGAGCAGGATGCCGATGAGCAGAAGCCGTCTGCGGCCGGTCATGTCGCCAAGCCGTCCGACGCTGACGGTCAGGGTGGTGATAGCGAGGAGATAGGCGAGAACGATCCATTGCACGTCCTGGAACGAGCCGTCGAATGCCCGCGCAAGTGCCGGCAGGCCAACATTGGCGATGCTGGTGCCGAGCGATGGCAGCAGCATCGAGAGGCAAAGGCTGGCGAGCACCCAGCGGACGGAACAGCGGCTTTCGGCGAGTGCCTCGCCCTGCTCTGCAATGATCGGTTTCAACAGGATCTCCTTGTTCACGCTCCAACGGAGCCGTCGAACCCTAATCCTGCCTCTGGCATGGCGGAACATGCAGCATTTGCACTTCATCCATGCATAAGACGCCACATCACCGGAAAATCGTGTTATACCGCATGCATGTCGCCCCCTGACCTCAACCTGCTTGTCACCCTCGATGTCTTGCTCGCTGAAGGCAGTGTCGCCCGTGCGGCCGAGAGGCTGAGGCTCAGCCCATCGGCAATGAGCCGGGCGCTGGCGCGATTGCGCGAGGCCACGGGCGATCCGCTGCTGGTGCGTGCCGGGCGCGGCCTGGTTCCGACACCTCGGGCGCTGGAGCTGCGCGAGCGGGTCGGCCGCATCGTCGAGGATGGTCGGGCAGTCCTGCGTCCTGCCGCAGCGCTTGATCTCGGCCGCCTCGTTCGGACATTCACGCTGCGCGCCAGCGAGGGTTTCGCCGAGAGTTTCGGCCCCGGCCTCATCACTCGCCTCGGCCCGCAAGCCCCTGGTGTGCGGCTGCGCTTCGTCCAGAAACTGGACAAGGACAGTGCGCCGTTGCGTGACGGAAGCGTTGATCTGGAAGTCGGTGTCGTCGGTGAGACGATGGGACCTGAGGTGCGGGCGCAGGCCTTGTTCCGCGACCGCTTCATCGGCGTCGTGCGCACCGGCCATCCGCTTTGCCTGAATGAGATCACGCCGTCCCGTTACGCGGCCGCAGGCCACATCGCTGTCTCGCGGCGCGGACTCGACAGAGGAGCGATCGACGACGCCCTGGATGTGCTCGGGCTGGAACGGCAGATCGCCACCATCGTCGGCGGTTTTGCCACAGCGCTGGCGCTCGCCCGCGCCTCGGACCTAGTCGCGAGCGTGCCTGAACTGCACACGGCAGCCTTGCGGGCGGGAATGCACAGTTTCCCCCTTCCCGTTCCGACGCCGGAGCTCACGGTTTCATTGCTTTGGCACCCGAGGATGGATGCCGATCCCGCACATCGCTGGCTTCGCAGCTGCGTTCGTGAGGTCTGCGCAGCCACGGATTGGAGAGCCCCGGAGACTGAGGATCGGACGGGACGGTCCCAGGCCGGTGATTGACTATCCCGCCTCGCCGTGATTTCCCTCGCGCATCATCAAGCGGGGACATCATGGCAGAGGACGTAATTGTAAAGGACAGCAACGGAAGCCAGCTCCACGATGGCGATTCCGTTACGTTGATCAAAGACCTCAAGGTCAAAGGCACCTCGGAGACGCTGAAGCGGGGAACCCTGGTGAAAGGCATTCGCCTGACCGACAATCCCGGCGAGATCGAGTGCAACACCAAGCAGGTCAAAGGTCTTGTGCTGAAAACGGAATTCCTCAAGAAGGCATAGGATCTGCCCGGGGCGGTCCGTTCTTCCCTCAGGGTCTCTTACGGCACTTCTTCAGTGATCACCTCGAAGCGGGAAAGCCTCGCCGGACCGAAAGCCGTCGACATCGCGACGTCCGTGGCATCCCGGCCCGTCGCCATCAGAATTCTGCCGATGCGCGGAGTGTTGTGGCGGGCATCCGCCGTATGCCAATGACCGCCGAGAAAAACCTCGAACCAGGCGCTGAAATCCATTGGATTGGGATCGGCCGGAACGCCGATATCGCCGAGATAGCCCGTGCAATATCGGGCGGGAATATTCATGCATCGACAAAGTGCGATGGCGAGATGGGCGAAGTCGCGGCAGACGCCGCTCTTGTCGGTGAAGCCGCCATGCGCGGTTCTGAGAACGTCGGCCTTCTGATAATCGAACGTGATGTGGTTATGCACGAAATCGCAGATCGCCTGCACACGCGCCCAGCCGAGCGGCGTCGATGAGAAGGTCGCCCAGGCGAAATCCGAGAGCCTGTCTATGTCGCAGTAGCGGCTGCCGAGCAGGAAGACCAGCACCTCGTCGGGCAGATCCTTGATCGCGTGCTGCACCGCCTGGACGGGAACGATGTCGGCCTGCCCCGTGTCGTAGATTTCGAACTCGGTGGAAATCGTCGTCAGCCCCGGCGGAGCGACAATCCGGCTGCAGGCATTGCCGAACCCATCGGTATATTCCCATGCCTCGACCGGCCGGTCGAATGTCAGGACCTGCTCGCTCAGGAGATCGGCGCGCCTGGAGGGGTGAATGTTGAGGACCAGCAGCATCGGCGTCGGCTGTATGCATTCATAGCCCAGATGAAACCCGGCGCGTATCTTCATTACGGTTTCCTCGTCCCTCCCCGCTTAGGTGGAGGTGAGTATGGAACGTTGATCGCGCTGCCTCGGTTCCCGCGACCGCGCACCCGTAACCCCGCACCTCGTCGGGCAATCCAGCATTGCCCCGGGCAATCCGGTATTGCCCCGAGGTAATGCACCATCACCCCTCGGTAAGCCACGACTGCCGCGTGGTCACATTGACCTGCACCGTCAGGCCCTCGAAATCCGAGCTATTCCCGTCATAACTGCCGCTCAAGGGAATTGCCTGGCGCGGGTCGCGGGCAACGGCCACGCGAATGAGATCTCGGTTGCCGACGATGCCGTTGGTCGGATCGAACTCGGCCCAGCCGGCCCCTGGTAGATAGATCTGGCACCAGGCATGCGTGGAGCCGCCGCCGAGTACGGTGGAGCCATCCCGGTCAGGGACGTAGACATAGCCGGTGACGAATCGCGCCGCGAGACCGAGCGAGCGTGCCGCCTCCATCATCAGAAGTGCGAAATCCCGGCAAGTGCCGGAGCGAAGTTGTAAGGTCTGCAGCGGCGTCTGCGTTCCATGTTCATGGCGACGTGCATAGACGAAGCTCTCACGAATGGCATAACAAAGCGTCATCAGCAGGTGCCCGGTCTCTGTCGTGTGCCCCACGCGGACGAACTGGCGCGCCCAGCGGCCGACCTCATCGCCCGAATCGGGATAATGGCGCTGCATCGCCGGCGCGAGATCGGCGATTTCGTCCTTGTCGTAGGAGAAAGGATAGGTCAGCGCCGCGTCGTCGATCCGAATGTCCGGGGCGAGTTGAGGCTCATGATCAAGCGTGATCCAGGTTTCGAAACGAAGCTCCGATGAGGGCCGGGGAAAATCGACGAGCGCCACGCAATTGCCGAAAACATCGTGGATCCAGCGCACATGGCTTTGCTCCGGATAGGTCGTCAGCGATGCTTCGATCAGCCGTTGATCGAAACTGTCGCGCGGCCGAAACATCAGGCGATGCTCGCCGAAATCGACCTCCCTGCGGTAGCGATAGGACGTGACGTGGCGGACGGAGAAAATCGTCATGGGCTGCCGTCGACTGATGTGTTTACGTTGCTGCTCCTGCAGCGCCGCGCTCCTTATCAGACGCGCAAAGGACGCTGTAACTCTTTGAACTTGCACAACGTGCTTTCCGAAAATCGCTTCCGTTTTTCGGAAAGCCGATGCGCGAGGGCGGCGGCGCCTCTTCGCAAGCGCCCTGCCCCTTTTCCTGCTTATCCCGATTTCTTGTCATATAAGCAGGTTCGAAAAATTGCTATTGTGCCGATTACCGATAGACGGCAGAGCCGTCCAACTAAGAGGATAACATGCATATCATCTGGGACGTGCTGACACTTCTGCTGACCATCGGTTCGCTCTATGGCGGTCGCGAATACCGGATTATTCGCGCTCGTGCCCGCGCTCAGAATTGGGGCAACTTCTGACCCGATCCTGACGGCCGCTGCCGGAACCTTTCGGTCGCGGTTACGTCGAATGACGTACGGCGGCGCCTTCAAGGAAATGCTGTATTAGTCGGGGCGGTTTTCCGTCCGTCAATTCTCTCTGTTATGCCAAGCCCGCCTCACCCCAGGCGGGCTTTTTCATGCCGAGATTTCCTGCGCATTGACGCCGGCCACCCCGTTGATGCCGTTACTTCTTGGCTCCGGACGAAAGCACCCGATGGGTCGCATTGTCCATTGCGTGGCTCGCCTCTTGTCCATCCTTCTTCAGCCCGTATGCGGTATTACCGCAGGCTGCAAGCGTCGGCAGGCAGAGGCAGCAGGCCATGGCGATCACAGCTTTTGGCATCGAGCCTTTCCTCATTGAATTGTGTTTCGCGGAAAATGACGCAGTCGGCGGCAAAATCAATCCGCCGCCAGCAGGACACCAGATTGTCTCCTGGAGCAGTGTCAGCACCTGCGCCCCAATTGCTGCATGGCCGGTCTCCGCGTTACGTGTTGGGCGAAGTTTAACTCAGGTGAAATTCACCGAGATGTTGAAATTTTCTAGCTTCTATCAGGAGACATGCCCGTTGCTCTGCATCCAACCAAGTCACCGTAGGTGAAGAAGATCATTTATAGGTATTTATAGTTCTACTTAAATGTCACACTTAACCAATTTTTAGTAATAATCTTGCGCAGCCTGGAGTTAGGCTTATGCTTTACCCGAGAGGGAGAAAAAGAATGTTTAGCAAAAGCCTGATCATGCCTTTCGGATTCGCGATTCTGGCTATAGCCGGTCTGCTATTCCAATTCGTCGCTTACCTGCTCGAGACGCCGGTCACCCTGCTGCATCCATAAGCGCTTGAGCTCCTCCGAGAGTGGAACTTTTTTTTGCTTCGTGCTTTCTTGCTAGTCGTTTCACCAGGAGGGAGTACTATGGAAGACGCAGGCGTGGGTTGGATTGCCGCCATCATCATCGGCGGCATCGCCGGGTGGCTGGCGGAAAAGGTCATGAGCAGCAGTATGGGCGTGCTTATGAACATATTGCTCGGGATCGTCGGCGCGATTGTCGCAAATTGGATCCTGGCTCTGTTGAACATTCAGCCGTTGGCGGGGTGGCTTGGTTACCTGATCACCGGCTTCGTCGGTGCCTGCATTCTGATTTTCGTGGGCCGCGCCATCCGCCGCTAACTGTCCCGTCATAAGCAGACATGACTAAGAGCCGGGCGCCTTGCGTCCGGCTTTACCGTCCCGAATTTCCATGTTCAGCGGCGGCTCAGAAGGCCGAACATATAGGCGATGCCCGCCGTCACCGCGAGCGCCATGATCGGTTCTTCGCGAATCTTGTCGCGCAGCCGCTCCGTCATCAGTGAAGCTTCGTCCGTGACCACCGACTTTGCCCCCTGCCCCAGCGCCCGCACGCTGTCCGTCAATCTGGAGAGATCTTCGCGGAGTGCGGTAACCTGCGCCGACAGATCGTCTGCTGCGATATCCGCCTTGACGCGCGCAGCGGTGGATTCGGCGGAAGCGGTTTTCAATTCTGCCATGGTCTGCTCCTGTTTCATGGGATGCCGCTTCAACGAAATGGCGGCCTGAAAGGTTCCGCCGGAGCCGATCTTTTGTTCGCCATCAACGCCTTGCGTCGCCATCTTAGCCCAGCGCAGCTTTTCGCGTGACAACCCTTCATTTCCTGTCGGCTTTGTTTTAAGGAACGTCGAATGTCTGCCCGCGCGCGGGTCAATGAATACTGCGAGGTTTGCCTTTCCATGTTCCATTTTCTGAGAAGAGCTGCTCAGACCTGGGTTGCCAAGCTGCTCCTGCTACTCCTGGTGGCCTCCTTCGGCATCTGGGGCGTGTCGCGTGAGCTGATCTCTGGCGGCAACAGCACCACGGTCGTGACGGTCGGCGATCAGAAGGTGGGCGTCACCGAATTCCAGCTCGCTTACCAGCGTCAGGTGGCAAGCATCGGCCAGCAGTTCGGCATGCGCCTCACCCCCGAGCAGGCCCGCGCCTTCGGAGTCGAGCAGCAGGTGCTCTCAGAGCTCGTCGCCGGCGCCTCACTGGACCAGCTCGCTGAAGATATGAACCTCGGCCTGTCCGAGGATCGTCTCGCTCAGCTGATCGCAGACGATCCGGCCTTCAAGGCTATCAACGGCCGGTTCGATCGCGAGCTCTTTGTCTCGCGCCTGCGCAATGCCGGCATTCGCCAGGACGATTACATCAAGGAGCGCAGCAAGGTCGCCGTCCGCAGCCAGATCGTCGATGCCGTTTCCAACGGTTTTACCGCGCCGAAGACGCTGGTCGACGCATTGAAGCTCTATGGCGATGAAAGCCGCAGCATCGACTACCTCTTGCTGACCAACGCCAACATCGAGCCGATCAAGGCGCCAGCCGACGACGTGCTGGCGAGCTGGTTCGAAGGCGTCAAGCAGCGCTACCGAGCGCCAGAATACCGCAAGATCATCTATCTCAAGCTGCAGCCGGCCGATATCGCCGACGCCGCGACCGTCACCGACGACCAGATCCGCGAGGCCTTCGACAAGGGCAAGGATACCTATCGCACGCCGGAAAGCCGGACGATCGAGCAGCTGACATTCACCAGCAAGGACCTTGCCGCCGCCGCCGAAACCGCGCTGAAGAGCGGCACCAGCTTCGACCAGCTGGTCACCGACCAGGGCAAGACCGCCAACGACGTGCTGCTCGGCGAGTTCACCAAGGACAAGGTTCCCGATCAGGCCGTCGCCGATGCCGCCTTTGCGGTGTCGAAAGATGGCGGCACAACGCCTGTCGTCGACGGCTCATTCGGTCCAGTCATCCTGCGCATCACCAATATCAAGCCGGAGACGGTCAAGAATTTCGACGAGGTGAAGGAAGATATCCGCAAGCAGCTGGCGCTCGCTAATGCGTCTCAGGAAGTGATCAACGTTCACGACCGCATCGAGGACCTGCGTGCCGGAGGCGCGACGCTTGAAGATATAGCCGGCCAGTTGAACCTCAAGACTGTGACCGTCGACGCCATCGATGCGACAGGCGCCGACAAGGACGGCCAAGAGATCAAGGATATTCCCGTCAAGCAGCAGTTGCTCGCCGAAGCCTTCAAGACCGAGGTCGGCGTCGATGCGTCGCCGCTTCCGGTCGGCAATGACGGCTATGTCTGGTTCAATGTCCGCGAAATCATACCGGACCGGGACCGCCCGATCGCCGAGGTGCGCGAGAAAGCCGTCGAGGACTGGACGGCGGAGCAGCAGAAGGCCGAGCTCGCCAAGAAGGCCCAGGAATTGAAGGCCGAGGCGCAAAAGGGCACCGCCCTTGCCGATATTGCGGCGCCGCTCGGCATCGCCGTCGAAAGCAAAAGCGGCATCACCCGCTCCACCGATGATCCGGTTCTCGGGCGCGCCGCCGTCAAGGCCGCTTTCTCCGGCCCCGTCGATACGGTTGCGAGCGCGGTCGGCGCCGATCCCTCGACGCAGATCCTGATGAAGGTCACCGAGGTCAACAGCCAGCCGACCGGCGACGTGCTGAACAACCGCGACGCCCAACTCACCGCCATGGCCAATGCCGCCGGCGATGATATCCTCGACCAGATGGTCAACTCGCTGCAGACGCAGTATGGGGCACAGATCAACCAGACGCTCGCCGAACAGGCGACGGTTCGCTAGGAGGTTTTATGACCGATCTGAAGCCGTTCCTGGCCAAGGCCGCAAGCCGCGAGCCGCTGACGCGTGACGAGGCTCGCGACGCCTTCGACATCCTGATGTCCGGCCAGGCGACGCCCTCGCAGATCGGCGGCTTCCTAATGGCCTTGCGTGTTCGCGGCGAGACCGTTGATGAGATCGTCGGCGCGGTCACGACAATGCGGTCGAAAATGCTGACAGTCGAGGCGCCGGCCGATGCGATCGACATAGTCGGCACTGGCGGCGATGCCAGCGGCACCTACAATATTTCGACGCTGGCGGCGCTGATCGTGGCGGGCGCCAGTGTGCCCGTCGCCAAGCACGGCAATCGGGCGCTGAGCTCCAAATCGGGTGCGGCGGACAATCTGGCCGCACTCGGCGTCAATATAGACGTCGGCCCTGAGATCATCACGCGCTGCATCGCGGAAGCCGGGGTCGGCTTCATGTTCGCGCAGCTTCATCATTCCGCCATGCGCCACGTCGGCCCCTCCCGGGTCGAACTCGGCACGCGCACCATCTTCAATCTTCTCGGGCCGCTTTCCAACCCCGCCGGCGTCCGCCGCCAACTGCTCGGCGTCTTCTCGCCGCAATGGCTGGTGCCGCTTGCCGAAGTCATGCGGGATCTCGGTTCCGAATGCGTCTGGGTGGTCCACGGCGATGGCCTCGACGAAATCACCACGACCGGCCTCACCAAGGTGGCGGCGCTCGAAGACGGCAAAATCCGCACTTTCGAGCTGTCGCCAGCCGATTTCGGCGTTAGCCCCTGCATGCTCGCCGATATCAAGGGCGGCGACGGTGTCGCCAATGCCGCAGCGCTTCGCGAGGTCCTCGGTGGCGCACGGAATGCCTATCGCGATGTCTCGCTCGCCAATGCCGCCGCCTCGCTGGTCATCGCGGGCAAGGCCGGCACGATTCGCGACGGTATGGCGCTTGCCGCGCATTCGCTGGATAGCGGCGCCACGGCGCTCGCCCTCGACAAACTCATCGCCGTTTCCAACGATATCGATTAGGATTGGCCGATGACCGACATCCTGAAGAAGATTGAACTTTATAAGCGCGAGGAAATCGCTGCCGCCAAGGCTGGCGTATCGCTTGCCGACCTGAAGGCGATGCAGGCTGATCAGTCTGCGCCGCGCGGTTTTCACAAGGCGCTCGCGGCCAAGCGCGACGCAGGCCATTTCGGTCTGATCGCCGAAATCAAGAAGGCGAGCCCGTCGAAAGGCCTTATTCGCCCCGATTTCGACGTGCCGGCGCTGGCTGCCGCCTATGAAGCCGGCGGCGCCGCCTGCCTCTCCGTGTTGACCGACAGGCCGAGCTTTCAGGGCGCGCCGGAGTTTCTAACGGCCGCCCGTGCTGCCTGCGCCTTGCCGGCGCTGCGTAAGGATTTCATGTTCGAGACCTATCAGGTTCATGAAGCCCGCGCCTGGGGTGCTGACTGCATTCTGCTGATCATGGCGTCGCTGACCGATGACGATGCGGAGCGTCTGCAGGACGAAGCTTTCTCGCTTGGCATGGACGTGCTGGTCGAGGTTCACGACGCGCCGGAAATGGAGCGCGCGCTGAAGCTTTCCTCGCCGCTCGTCGGCATCAACAACCGCAATCTGCGGACCTTCGAGGTCAGCCTGACGGTCAGCGAGACGCTGGCCGCCATGGTTCCGGCCGACCGACTGCTGGTCGGCGAAAGCGGCATCTTCACCCATGCCGATTGCAAGCGCCTGCAGGCCGTCGACATCAATACCTTCCTGGTCGGCGAGAGCCTGATGCGCAAGGACGACGTGGCGGCTGCCACCCGCGCCCTGCTCTTTGGCGAAGCCGCCCTCGCGGCCGAATGACATGAGCGGCGAGAAGCCCGGCCTCACCCATATCGACGCCTCCGGCGAAGCGCACATGGTCGACGTTTCCGATAAGACCGAGACGGTGCGCATCGCCACTGCCGAGGGCCGCGTGAAGATGGCGCCGGAAACCCTTGCGCTCATCCGCCAGGGCAACGCCAAGAAGGGCGATGTGATCGGCACGGCGCGCCTTGCCGGCATCATGGCGGCAAAACGCACAGCCGATCTCATCCCGCTCTGCCATCCGCTGATGTTGACGAAGGTCGCGGTCGAGATCGAAGAAGATGCTGCCCTGCCCGGCCTGCGCGTCACGGCAACCGCCAAGCTGACCGGCAAGACCGGTGTGGAGATGGAGGCGCTGACGGCCGTTTCGGTCGCCTGCCTGACGATCTACGACATGGCCAAGGCCGCCGACAAGGCCATGGAGATCGGCGGCATCCGGCTGCTCCAAAAGTCCGGCGGCAAATCGGGCGATTTCCGTCATCCGGAGGCAAGATGAACCTCTTGCCCGTCGCCGAGGCCTTGGATCGCTTGCTCTCCCGCGCAAGGCCCGTCGCTGCGTCAGAGACGCTGCCGCTCGCCGAAGCCGAAGGCCGCGTCCTGGCGGCCGATCTGACGGCGCGCCTGACGCAGCCGCCCTTCAATGCTTCGGCCATGGACGGCTATGCGCTACGCGGCGACGACGCGCCGGAGCCGGGCGCCGTGCTGAAGGTCATCGGCACGTCCTCGGCCGGCCACGGCTTCGATGGAAGCGTGGGCAAGGGAGAGGCGGTCCGCATCTTCACCGGAGCGCCTGTTCCGTCCGGCGCCGACAGCGTCCTGCTGCAGGAGGATGCGGAGAAGATCGACGGCGGCATCAGAACCAGGTTTCCGGTGCGGCAGGGCCAGCATGTGCGTCCGCGCGGCCAGGATTTCACCGAAGGTGAAAGGGTGCTCTCTGCCGGCACTGTCCTCGATTTCTCCCGGCTGACGGTTGCGGCCGGCATGAACCGGCCCGATGTTGACGTGCTCCGTCGCCCGCTGATCGCGATTCTCGCGACTGGCGACGAATTGCTGCCGCCCGGAAGCACGCCCGGCCCTTCGCAGATCATCGCCTCCAACACCTTTGGTATCGCCGCCCTTGTCCGCAGAGCCGGCGCCGATGTCATTGATCTCGGCATTGTGCCGGACGACAAGGCCAAAATCACCGCGGCAGTCGACAATGCACGAGATGCGAAGGCCGACGTCATCGTCACGCTCGGCGGCGCGTCGGTCGGCGATCATGACCTGGTGCAGGCGACGTTGATCGAGGCCGGGATGCAGCTCGATTTCTGGCGCATCGCCATGCGCCCCGGCAAGCCGCTGATGGTCGGCAGCTTTGGCGAGACTCATGTGCTCGGCCTGCCCGGCAATCCGGTCTCGAGCCTCGTCTGCTCGCTGCTCTTTCTCGAGCCGCTGATCCGCAAACTCGCCTCGCTGCCGCCGGTGCAACGCGAGACAATGGTGGAGGCGGCCGTCGCCCTGCGCGCCAATGAGCACCGGCAGGACTATATCAGAGCGAGGCTTTCGAAATCGCCCGCCGGCGGCTGGCGCGCCGAACCCTTCGCCAAGCAGGACTCCTCGATGATGAAGGTGTTTGCGCAGGCCGACTGCCTCATTATCCGCCCGCCGCAGGCGCCGGAATTGCCGGCCGGAGCACCCTGCCCAGTCATGCTGCTGCGGCCGGATCATCTCGTATAGACTCGCCTTCGATCAGGAGAGCGAAAAAACGCCCGCTTGCACCGCGCCGCCGCTGTTCGCCGCGCCGAAGTCCGTCACCGCCCGAGTCGAGATTCGCCTGAGTTCTCGATGCGGCAGATAGGCCCGCTCGGGATCGCCGATCAGCACCTCGATGCCGCTTGCCTGGCAAAGCCGCAAGAAAGTCATCACCCGCAAGGCAAGCGAGGGATCATAGAAAAGATCGCCGACCACAAGGAGATCCGCCGCTTCCGGCGGCGGCGCATCGAGGATATCGGCGGCAACTGCCGAGATGGTGACGTTATTGATCGTCGCGTTGAGGCTGATCGCGGCAATCGCATTGGCATCGACATCGACCGCCATCACCGTCGCTGCTCCAGCCTTCGCCGCCGCAATGGCCACCAGTCCGGAGCCGGCGCCGAGATCGAGGACGCGGCGGCCGGCGACCATTTCCGGCCAGTCAAGCAGATGGCGGGCAAGCACTATTCCGCCAGCCCAGGGATAGGCCCAGTAAGGCGGCGCGTCGGCTTCTCGACGGCCGGCAAGCCGCCAGAGCCCGCTCGCAGGCCCGGCGGTGTGGAGCAGGATCTCGGGGATTGAGAGGACCGGCGAGATCGGCAGATTGGCCTTAATGAAGGCGGCCGGACCGACACGAGATAAGCCGGAGCGTTTCATCGTCGTCTGATCCTGCCAGTCAAGAAATCACGCGGCAATCAAAATCAACCGGACTTCTTCTTCGAGAATTTGCCTTTCGGCCCGGCGCCACTCTTACCCTCATGCTTGCCGCCCTCGAATTTCGGCTTGTCATATCTAGGCTTGTCGGATTTCGCGCCATTGTAGCCAGGCTTACCCGCCTTCTTGCTCCAAGGCTTGGCATCCCGTCGTTCGCCGCCGCCATTCTCGGCTGCTGCGGCATAACCGCCGCTCGAACCGTTGCCAAATTTGTTTTTCGGCCGCTCGTCGCGGAACGTCTCGCCCGGCTGTTCGTCGCGAGATGCCCTGCCGGCATAGGGTTTCGGCGATGGCGCTCGGCTGAAGTCAGGCGTGCCGGAAAGTCGCGTTACGCGGATGCCGCGTTCAAGCGCCTTGTTCGGGCCGAGGGCCTGCTGGAAGCTTTCGGCACTTGCCGCGGCGATCTCCACATAGGTTTCCTCGGGCTGCATCTTGATCGCGCCGATCTCGCGCTTCGTCACGTTGCCGTTGCGGCAGAGCATCGGGATCAGCCAGCGCGGCTCGGCATTCTGCTTGCGCCCGACCGAGACGGAGAACCAGACGCCGGGACCGAAATCCTCGCGCGGTCCCTTCTGTGCCGGCTCGTAAGGCGCGGCATTGTCGCGGCGCTTGCGGCTGCGGTCTTCGTAGACAGACACCTCCATGAGGTCTTCCGGCGCCGAATGGTTGGTGCGGTAAAGGCGCAGAAAAGCGGCGGCGAGCTTTTCGGCACCGTGACTGGAAAGAAGCTGCTGAACCAGGGCCTGCTCTTCCTCCTGCGGCGCTTCATGGAAAATCGGATCGGCAAGCAGCCGCTCGTCGTCGCGCTCGCTCACCTCCTCGGCAGACGGCGGCCGCGCCCAGGCGGCCGAGATGCCGGCATTCTCCAGCAGGCGCTCGGCCTTGCGCCGGGCATTCAGCGGCACGATCATGGCGCTAATGCCCTTGCGTCCGGCTCGGCCGGTGCGGCCGCTGCGGTGCAACAGCGTTTCCGGATTGGTCGGCAGGTCGGCGTGGATGACGAGATCGAGGCCCGGCAGGTCGATGCCGCGGGCGGCGACGTCGGTCGCGATGCAGACGCGGGCACGCCCATCGCGCATCGCCTGCAGCGCGTGGCTGCGCTCGTTCTGGGTCAGTTCGCCCGACAGCGCCACCACGGAGAAATTGCGGTTGTTGAACCGTGAGGTCAGGTGATTGACGGCCGCGCGCGTCGAACAGAAGACGATGGCGTTGGTCGCCTCGTAATAGCGCAGCACGTTGATGATCGCGTTCTCGCGGTCGCTCGGAGTGACGACAAGCGCGCGATATTCGATATCGACATGCTGTTTTTCCTCGGCCGCGGTGCTGATGCGCACCGCATTGCGCTGGTAGCTCTTGGCAAGCTTGGCGATCGCAGCCGGCACGGTGGCCGAAAACATCAATGTGCGACGCTCGTCCGGGGCCGAGTCGAGGATAAATTCCAGGTCCTCGCGGAAACCGAGGTCGAGCATCTCGTCGGCCTCGTCGAGCACAGCGGCCTTCAGCTCCGACATGTCGAGCGCGTGGCGGCGGATATGGTCGCAGAGCCGGCCCGGTGTGCCGACGACGATATGAGCGCCGCGCTCCAGCGAGCGGCGCTCGCTGCGGATGTCCATGCCACCGACGCAGCTGGCGATCACCGCGCCCGTCATCTCATAAAGCCATTCGAGCTCACGCTTCACCTGCAGGGCAAGCTCCCGCGTCGGCGCGATGACGAGTGCAAGCGGCGCGCCGGCAGCACCGAAACGCTCGCTGCCCTCGAGCAGCGTCGGCGCCAGCGCCAGCCCGAATGCGACGGTCTTGCCGGAGCCGGTCTGGGCCGAGACCAATGCGTCCGAAGCGGCAAGTGCCGGATCGAGCATCGCCTGCTGCACCGGGGTGAGTTCGGCGTAACCGCGCTTCTGCAACGCCTTGGCGATCGCCGGAACGACGCCGTTGAATTCTGTCATGGGTTCGATCTTTCGGAGCTGTCAGGCGCAAAATGCGCCATGGCCGGAGCCAGCCGGCGGGGTGTTTGCGCCGTTCCTAGCCGCTCCCGCAGCGATTGTCAAAGCGTGCGGCTTCGCCACAGCCAGGCGTCGATCTGGTTTGCCCGCCCGCGCAGCGTCGTTTCCAACGGACCCTCGATTCGGCCGGCGGTGAGGAGCACGCTACCAGGACCTGCTGCGCGCACGATTTCGGCGCTCAGCGCCAGCTCGACACCATGGCTGGCTGCGACCTCCATCAACCGGCTCCCGACATTTACCGTATCGCCCGCCGCCGTGATCTGCTGCCGGTCGCCGGTGCCGAGCCGCGAGGCGACGATCGGCCCGCAATGGGCGCCAACTTTGAAGCCGATCTTCTTCTCGGCAAGCCCCGCCTGCGTTCGAAGCCAGGCCCGGGTGCGCTCGCAAAGGCCGACCGCGCAGGCGGCGGCTCGGGCGGCATCGTCATCGGCGGGCTTCGGCAGGCCGAACAGGATCATCGCCCCATCGCCCATGAAGCTGGTAATGGCGCCGCCGTGGGCGCGCGCCTCCTCGTCGATCAGTTCGAAAAAGCCGCTCAGCACCTCGCTCACCTTGACCGGCCCGACGTTTTCGCTGAGGCCGGTGAAGCCCGAGAGATCGATGAAGACGACGGCGGCGTCCTGGCGCACTGGCGCGGCAAGGAAATTCGGATTGCGCGCCAGCCATTCGCCGAGACCCGGCGCCTCGATGCGCTGCAGCAGCGCGCTCTGTTCGGCGAAATGGCGGGCGCGGCCGCGATCACGCCAGAGCTCGGCCGCACCGAAGAGCAGCGCCGGCGGCAGTGCCGCGGCGATCGGTAGCGCCGCGCTCAGCCAGTAGCCATGGGCGAAGGCCGACAGATTGAGCATTGCCCAGACGACCAGCATCAGCACGATGATGAGATAGCCCGCAGAACTCCGCCGCCATGCAATCAATGAAACCAGCAGGAGCGGCAGGGCGACCGCAGTACCGGCATCGATCAGCCTGATCCTGTGGTCTCGCACCATCCCGTCGCCGGTGACGAGATGGGTAATCGCCGTCGACATGACCTCGACGCCGGGCATGACCGGATCGAACGGCGTCGGGAAGACATCGCCGCCGCCGGTGACGGTCGCGCCGATGACGACGATGCGGCCGGCGATCGCATCCGCCGGGAGTTTGCCGTCAAGCGCATCTGCGGCGCTTGATGTGGCGATGCTGCCGTGCCGGCCATAGAAGGTCACCGGCAGGCGCTGGCCGATATCTGTGGGAATGCGCAGCGTTCCGAGGAGGATGGCGTCGTGTTCGATCGTCGGATCGACACCGAGAGCCACCGAGGCGGCACGCAGCGGAAAAGCCGGGTCGAGCCGGTCTGCGGCGCGCGAGATCAGCGGAATGAAACGCGGCGTGCCGGTGTGGTCGGTGGCGACATTGACGACACCGACCGCCGCCGCGGCTGCAAAGCGCGGGAGCGGCAAGAGAAGCTGATCTGCCTCGGGAATGGCGGCAAGCGGATCGTCTGGCAAGTTGGTGACCCGCTGCCGGCTCTGCGCAAAGGTGGCCGCCGCCGCAATCACGCTCGGTCCCCCTTCAAGGGCTGCGGTCAGCGCCGTATCCCCCTCCTCCGGTCCCGGATCGACGAGCAGGATGTCGAGTGCCAGAGCCTTCGGCTTCAGAGCGTTGATCGCATTGACGAGGCGCGCCAGTGTCGCCCGATCAAGCGGATAGCCGTGGGCCGCCGCCGTACGGTCGTCGATCGCGACGATCGAGACGACGGGAGGCGGTGTATTTGATCCGACTACGATGCTGCGAATATCGGCGAGCGATGCCTCCATCCGATCGAGAAGGCCTATCCGGCCATTGAGATGGAGATAGCCGAGCACCGCGCCCCAAAGACCGGCGAGCAGCAGCGCGATCACGGTCAGCAGGCGATGGCTCATGGCATTTATTGGCCGAGGCGGGCAAGAAGGGCGGCGACGCGCGGCGCAGGCCAGCGACGCACGAGGAGGGGTTCGGCTCCGCTGGTCACATCGACGCCTTCGCCCGGTGTCAGCACCACCGGCTCGCCGACAGGCCGGCGCACAGCCACGCTGCCTCTGACGACGAGCACCGAAGTCTTGCCGCCTGCGACGTCGACGGCCCATTGCGTGCCACGCACGGCGGCGATCGCCTGCGGTGTCACCACCTGGAAACCACCCGTATGCTGGCTGCCGTCGACATCAACGAGGATGGCCTTGCGCCGCAGCGACGCCGAATCGGGACTGCCGTCGCCATTGCGGTCGGAGAGTCTGAAAGACGCGCCGGCTTCCGCCGTCACCTTCACGCCGCCGGGGCAACTAAACGTTCGGCGGGCGCCGGCATCGCGCGAGATCGCGCAGCCCGCAGATTGCGCGAGCGCCGCCTCATGCGGAATGAGCCCGGCAGTGAGCGCGGCGGCAAACAGCTTGCGAAACGTCATATTCATGGAAAGCCCCCGTGACCGGTGCGGAACTGCCTCTGCGAAAGCACCCGTCACCGTCTTCTTCCATGCGAGGCATGATAGCCGAATTCGGATATTTCCCTAGACGAAAAAACAGCCTGCGTATCTCAGGTGCTGCTCTTCATAAGGGCGCCGGTCCGGTATAACGCGCCCGTGGCCGGATTAATTCGCCGCTTTCGATCTGCTCCATCGCATGCGCAAGCCAGCCGGTGCAGCGTGCAAGCGAAAAAATGATGATCGGCGCCTCTCTCGGCAGATCGAAGGCGGACGTCATCGCCGCAAGCGCGAAATCGATATTGACCTTTTCGCCAACAATCTCCTCGCCCCTATCCCTGACTTCGGCGAACTGCGGCGGAAGGGAAAATTGTGAAAGCAGTGCCAGCGCCCTGATATCGCCGTCCGGATAGAGCGGGTGACCGAAGGCGGATAGGCGATTGCCCTGAGCAAGTGTGCGGCGGATCGCCTGCCCCGGACCGAGGGTGCAAGCCGCCTCGATCAACGCATCGACGCTCTGCCAGGCGGCGCCATGCAGAGGTCCCGTCAGGGTCGCCAGACCGGACAGCACGGCGGCCGACAGTGCCGCACCCGAAGAGGCCGTGACCCGTGCCGCAAAAGCCGAGGCGTTGAGTTCATGATCTGCAAGCAGCACCAGCGCGCGACGCAGGCAATCGCCGGCCTCCGGCCGCTGCCAGCTTGCCGCCAGCCTGAGATGCAGCGGTCGGTCCGAAGCGCCCGGCGCCAGCGCATCGGCGATCGTTGCGAGAATGCCGTGCGCCTCGCGCCGAAGTGCTGCCGGCGAGCGGCCAAGCGTCGGCAGGTCCGATGTCACCCGCCCGGCAAGCGCCAGGAACGCGGCCTGAAGCGATGGAGGAGCATGCCGGGCCGCAGCAGTGGAGGCAGGCATTTCCGCTCCATTCCAGAGCAATGCCGCCGTCTGCTCCAGCGTTGCCGTCTCGGCAAGATCAGCCACGTCATGGCCTCGATAAAAAAGGCGGCCGCCCGCGATGGTCGAGATCGCCGAGGAAAGAACGGGATCGCCCCAGCGGATCGTCCCGGCGGCGACCGTTTCCGCCTTGCGACGGCCCGCATGGCGAACTGCAAGCCGCTGCACGTCGGCGGCGTGATAGAGGCTGCGGCGCGGATCGGCGGGATCCGGCTTGGCACGGATGCGCCCTCGGCTGACATTGGCGTAGAGTGTCTGCGGTTTGGTCTTCAGCGCCTCCAGCGCTTCCTCGGCCGTTAGCCACGACATCACGTCCTCACATTGATCAATTGCGTCAAGATTGACGTCAATGAAACTAGGTCGGATCATCCTCGCCGTAAAGGAGAAAACATCATGCAGAACGGCTTGGAAGACGTGATTGCCGCCGAAACGCAGCTTTCGGATGTCGATGGCGAAGCGGGGCGACTGATCATCCGCGGTGTATCGCTGGATCATCTGGTGGCGGGCGGGACCTATGAGGGCGTGGCAGCCCTGCTGCTCGACGAATTGATGGAACGGAGCTTCGATGAAGCGCTATTGCGCACCTGGCTGGCGGAAGCCCGAGCAAGGGTTTTCATCCATATCGTGGCCGCCGACGCCGCCTTGTTCGCCTTGCCGCCGGTCGATGCGATGCGGGCGCTGATCGCCAGGCTGCCGGACGGTGAGGATTTCGACACCGCAATCGCCCTTCTGGCAGCCCCGGCGGTCTTCCTGCCGGCGATTCTCAGGCTGCAGCGCGGCGAAAAGCCGATCGCGCCCGACGCCTCGCTGTCGCAGGCGGCCGATATTCTGCGCATGCTGACCGGACGATTGCCGACCATAGAGCAGACGGCGGCGCTCGACACCTATCTCGTGACGATATCAGACCACGGTCTCAACGCCTCGACTTTCGCATCTCGGGTCATCGCCTCGACGCAGGCCGGCCTTACCTCTTCGGTCCTGGCTGCATTGAGCGCGCTGAAGGGACCGCTGCATGGCGGTGCGCCCGGTCCCGTCCTTGACATGCTGGATGCGGTGGCAACGCCGGAAAATGCCGGCAGATGGCTTGCCGACGCGCTCGATCGCGGCGAAAGGCTGATGGGCTTCGGTCACCGCATCTATCGCGTCCGCGACCCGCGCGCCGATGCGCTGAAAGGCACGCTGAAGCCTTTGATCGCGTCAGGCCAGGTCGACAGCGTCCGCGGCGAACTCGCCGAGGCCGTGGAAGCCGCTGCATTGGCGATCCTGAAGGCGCGCAAGCCGAACCGACCGCTCGACGTCAATGTCGAATTCTATACAGCGCTGCTGCTCGAAGCGCTCGGCTTCCCGCGTCAGGCCTTCACCGGGGTCTTTGCAATCGGCCGTACGGTTGGATGGCTGGCGCATGCCCGGGAACAGGCTCTCGACGGCCGGCTGATCCGACCGCGGTCAGTCTATATCGGGCCCTTGCCGGCCGCTGCCTGACAGTAGAATTGCGGATTGTCCAGACCGCGCAAACCGCCTGATCTGGCGCCGCATGCGTCAGACGAGACGGCTCTGTTCGGTCGCTGCTTCGATGAAGCTTGCAAACAGCGGATGCGGGTCGAGCGGCCGGCTCTTCAGTTCCGGATGATATTGCACGCCGATGAACCAGGGATGATCGGGATATTCGATCGTCTCTGGCAGTACGCCATCGGGCGACATGCCGGAGAAGACGAGGCCGCAGCTCTCGAGCCGGTCCTTATAGTCGATGTTGACTTCGTAGCGATGGCGATGACGCTCGGAAATATCGGTCGAGCCGTAGATCTCCGAGATCTTCGTGCCCTTCTTCAGCGCCGCCTTGTAGGCGCCGAGGCGCATGGTGCCGCCGAGATCGCCGGCTGCCGTCCGCTTCTGCAGCTCATTGCCCTTGACCCATTCCGTCATCAGACCGACCACCGGCTCTTTCGCCGGGCCGAATTCGGTTGACGACGCCTCCGGCACGTCTGCGAGATTGCGCGCCGCTTCGATGACTGCCATCTGCATGCCGAAACAGATGCCGAAATAAGGCACCTTTCGCTCGCGGGCGAAGCGCGCCGCATGGATCTTGCCCTCGGAGCCCCGCTCGCCGAAGCCGCCGGGCACGAGAATGCCATGCACCTTTTCGAGATAGGGTGCGGGATCTTCCTTCTCGAAGACTTCCGACTCGATCCATTCGAGCTTGACCTTGACGCGATTGGCAATGCCGCCGTGATGCAGCGCCTCGATCAGCGATTTATAGGCGTCCTTGAGGCCGGTATATTTGCCGACGATCGCGATTGTCACCTCGCCCTCGGGCGTACGGATGCGATTGCAGACCTCCTCCCACTGGTCGAGACGCGGCTTCGGCGCCGGCTCGATGCCGAAGGCGGCGAGCACTTCGTCGTCGAGGCCTTCCTTGTGGTAAGCCATCGGCACGTCATAGATGTTGGCCACATCGAGTGCCTGGATGACGGCGGACGGACGCACGTTGCAGAACAGCGAAAGCTTGCGGCGCTCAGCTTCAGGAATTTCGCGGTCAGCGCGCACCAGCAGGATATCGGGATGAATGCCGAGGGCCTGCAGTTCCTTCACCGAATGCTGGGTCGGCTTGGTCTTGAGCTCACCGGCCGCCGGGATATAAGGCATCAGCGTCAGATGGACGTAGACGGCGGTACCGCGCGGCAGATCGTTGCCCAGCTGGCGGATCGCTTCCATGAAGGGCATGGCCTCGATATCACCGACAGTGCCGCCGATCTCGCAGATGACGAAGTCGTAGTCCTTATTGCCCTCGGTCACGAAATCCTTGATCTCGTTGGTGACATGCGGAATGACCTGCACCGTCGCGCCGAGATAGTCGCCGCGCCGTTCCTTGTCGATAATGTTTTTGTAGATCCGGCCGGTGGTGATGTTGTCCGTCTTGGTGGCCGAACGCCCTGTGAATCGCTCGTAGTGACCGAGATCGAGATCGGTTTCCGCGCCGTCGTCGGTGACAAAGACTTCGCCATGCTGGGTCGGACTCATCGTGCCCGGATCCACGTTCAGATAGGGGTCGAGCTTGCGAAGCCGGACCCGATATCCACGGGCCTGCAGCAACGCTCCGAGAGCCGCGGCCGCAATTCCTTTTCCGAGGGAGGAAACCACGCCGCCAGTGATGAATACGTATCGCGCCATGGGCTTCACCGGATACCTTTTCAAAAACGATTCCACCAGCCCAAAAATTCTTTTCCAGAACTTTCGGAGTCTGACGGAGAATCTGCACAAAAGAAAACCGGCAGACCCGAGGGCCTGCCGGCGGTTTATGTCGAAGCCCGGTTTACTGTCCCGTCGGGACGCCGGAGGGCTGAGCTGGCGACGGCGCGGCTGGAGCTGCGGGCGTTGCCGGGGCAGTAGTCGTCGGAGCGGTTGCTGCCGGAGCAGTCGATGAAGGCGCGGTGGCTGCCGGAGCCTGGACTGCGGGAGCTTGCGCGGCAGGAGCCTGTGGTGCGGGCGCGGCCGCACCACTGCTCGGGACGCCATTGCCCGCCGGCTGGTTCGCCGGAGCCGGTGTGCCGCCGCCGAGCGAGTCGAGAATGCCGTTGCCCTGGCCGCTCGTCGCGGGGATGCGATTGAGAATGTCGCTCGGACGGCCCTCATAGCGCGTCAGTATGCCGAGGCCGAGCGAAGTGAGGAAGAACAGGGTCGCCAGGATCGCGGTCGTGCGCGTCAGCGCATTGGCAGTGCCGCGGGCCGACATGAAGCCTGAACCGCCGCCGATGCCGAGTCCGCCGCCTTCAGAGCGCTGGATGAGCACGACGCCGACGAGGGCGAGCACGATCATGAGATGGATGACAATCAATACTGTCTGCATGGGTCCAGTCCTGCCCGCCTGGAGGCGGACATAATTAAGAATTCTGGCGGCTCTTTACATGAGGCTCTCGCCTATTCCAAGCCCTTCGGCCCGGAATAAATAGACGTATGAACCGAGCAATGAACAATGCCTCAGGCGAGCAGCGCCTCATAGGCCCGGTAGATGGCGAGGAAGTCGGCGGCTTTCAAGCTCGCCCCGCCGATCAGCGCGCCGTCGACATTGGCGATGCCCATTAGTTCCCCGGCATTGGCGGGCTTTACCGAGCCGCCATAGAGAAGACGAATCTTGCGGCCTTCATCACCGAAGCGTGCCGCCATTTCGGAACGCATGAAGGCATGCGCCTTTTCCACGTCGCCTGATGTCGGCGTCACGCCGGTGCCGATCGCCCAGATCGGCTCGTAGGCGATGACCGTATTTTCGGCGGTCGCGCCGTCCGGAACCGAGGCGGAAAGCTGGCGCTTGATGACGTCGAGCGCCTGGCCGGCCCGTCGTTCGTCCGCCGTCTCGCCGATGCAGATGATCGCCGTCAGGCCGGCGGCAAAGGCAGCCTCCGCCTTGGCGCGCACCAGATGGTCCGTTTCGGCGTGATCGGTGCGGCGCTCGGAGTGACCGACGATCACATAGGTGCCGAAACTATCGGCGATCATTTCGGCCGAGATATCGCCGGTGTGGGCGCCTGATGCTTTCTGGTGGCAATCCTGGGCGCCGATCGCAAGCGGGCTGTCGGTGCAGAGCGCAGTCGCCACGTAGAGCAGCGTCGTCGGCGGGCAGATCAGCGCCTCGACCTTGCCGGCCAGCGGCGGACGAACGCCCTCGGCGATCGCCTTGATCTGATCCAGGGAGGCACGCGTGCCATTCATCTTCCAATTCCCCGCCACGAGCGGGCGCACGTCAGGTGTCATGCCGGCCTTCCACAAACTGCTTATGCCTGCGGCCATATCAAAAGCTTGCGGCAAAGAAAAGCATCATGCCCTTGACGTTGAGGGAATCTCGTGGTCCCGCGCATATTTTCTTCCGAAAAGACACCGGCAGCGCGCTTCAGCCGGCGAGAATCCAGTTCAGGACCCCGCGCCAGTCGATCATCCGGATCGGCGTTCCGTGATTGCCGGTCTGAAACAGCGTGAAGCGCGTTGGATATTTTGCCTTGTGCAGGCTTTCGAATAGCGCCTGCTGGTCGGCAGCTGCATAGACCGGATCACGGCTGCCATGCGCGAACCAGAGCGGCAGTTTCGCCTTGTAGAACGCGCTTCTGGTGAAATCCGGATCGGTGACGCCGCTCATGATCAACATGCCCTTCAACCGATTGACGCTCGCCTCGTCACGCGCGATGCCCCAGCAGACCTGACTGCCCATGGAGGCACACGACAGGATCACCGGCCGTTTGGGCGATTGCGCGCTGGCATAGCGGATGAGGCCCGCGATTGCGGCAACGCCGTTGCTGTCGAAGCTCCTGACCGTCGGCGAATAGTAGACGCCGCCATTGCCGGCGACGAGGTTCTTCAGCCGGTTGAAATTGCCGCCGAAGCTGTAATCATTGGCGCCGAGCCGGCGGTCGCCGTCACGGCCGTGGATGAAGATCACCGTGAAGGCGGCGTTCGCGGCCGGTCCCACCCTGGTGACATCGAGCCTTGTGCCGTCGAGGGAGAGGGTTTCGTCCGCCTGGGCTTTGCGGATGCCGAGCGCCACATATTTCTGCTGGACTCTTTTTTGCGGGATCTGGTCGCGGCCGTTGATATCGCGCATCTCGTCGTAATCGACGACCTCGAACGCGCCGTCGTCGGCCCTCTGCAGCACTGTCTGCTTCGAGAACAGATCGTCCTTGAAGGGCGCCAGCGCGTCAGCTGCCCGCGCCGGCCCGCCGGAAGACAGCAGGGCTGCGGTCAGCAAAAAGGCCGCAATTGTGGTGATAACGGTGCAATCACTTGTGGACATTCGCATGCGGATGGTTTCCTGAAGCCTGCCGCCGCTTGCCATTCCGCGCCCGGCAACGCAAATCATGTGTCAAAGCCCGCCTAACCGGCGGTGTCGCGTATAGCGGTGCTTTCTGGCAGAATCTGCCTGATTCGCAAACGTGACATGAAATGCGGTGATTTTGGGTCCGCGGCGGATGCCCGCCCAAGACAGGATGAAGATCTGAACGGCTCCATGGACGATAGCAACGACCTTTTTTCCGGACTGCCCCTTTCTGAAAAACGCGAGGAGGCCCCGAAGCCTGCGGCTGCGACCGAGCGTGTGCCGGCGGCTGCACCGCCCGTCTCTCCTCGTCCCGCCCCGGCCTCGAACGCGGATGATTACGGCGCCTCGTCGATCCGCGTTCTCGAGGGCCTCGAGCCGGTGCGCATGCGCCCAGGCATGTATATCGGCGGCACCGACGAAAAGGCGCTGCATCACCTCTTCGCCGAAGTCATCGACAACGCGATGGACGAGGCGGTCGCCGGACACGCCAATTTCATCGAAGTGTATCTCGATCTGCAGGGCTATCTGACCGTCACCGACAACGGCCGCGGCATTCCGGTCGAGAACCATCCGCAGGTGCCGGGCAAATCGACGCTCGAAGTCATCATGACCAAGCTGCATGCCGGCGGCAAATTCGACGGCAAGGCCTACGAGACATCGGGCGGCCTGCACGGCGTCGGCGTTTCGGTCGTCAACGCCCTCTCCGACTTCCTCGAGGTCGAGGTGGCGCGTAACCGCAAACTCTATCGCCAGCGTTTCTCCCGCGGCCTGCCGCAGGGCGGGCTCGAGGAACTTGGCGACGTCCACAATCGCCGTGGCACGCGCGTGCGCTTCCATCCCGATCCCCAGATATTTGGGGAGCACATGAAGTTCGATGCCGCCCGTGTCTTTCGCATGGCGCGCTCCAAGGCCTACCTCTTCGGCGGCGTCGAGATCCGCTGGAGCTGCGAGCCGGGCGTACTGCCCGAAGGGTCGGAGGTGCCTGACAAAGCCACCTTCCATTTCCCCGGCGGCCTCAAGGATTATCTCCAGGCGACGATGGGCAAGGAATTCACCGTCACCCGCGAGATCTTCGCCGGCAAGACCGAGAAGGCCAGCGGCCACGGTTCGATGGAATGGGCGATTACCTGGTACGGCGGCGACCCGCAGGTGCATTCCTATTGCAACACTATCCCGACCCCTGAAGGCGGCACGCATGAGGCCGGCCTGCGCATCGCGCTGACCAAGGGCCTGAAGGCTTATGCGGAATTGACGCAGAACAAGCGCGCCGCGCAGATCACCACCGAAGACGTGATGATCTCGGCGGTCGGCATGCTGTCGGTCTTCATCCGCGAGCCGGAATTCGTCGGCCAGACCAAGGATAAGCTTGCGACCGTCGAGGCCCAGCGTATCGTCGAGAACGCGTTGCGCGATCCCTTCGACCACTATCTCGCCGACAATCCGAACGAAGCCGCCAAACTGCTCGACTGGGTGATCGAGCGCGCCGAAGAGCGCCTGCGTCGCCGCAAGGAAAAGGAAGTCAACCGCAAGACGGCAGTGCGCAAGCTGCGCCTGCCGGGCAAGCTCGCCGATTGCTCGCAGAACACCGCCGAAGGCGCCGAACTCTTCATCGTCGAGGGTGATTCGGCAGGCGGTTCGGCCAAGCAGGCGCGTAACCGTGCCAACCAGGCGATCCTTCCACTGCGCGGCAAGATCTTGAACGTCGCCAGCGCCGGCCGTGAAAAGTTCGGCGCCAACCAGCAGCTCGCCGATCTCATCCAGGCGCTCGGTTGCGGCACACGCTCGAAATACCGTCAGGAAGATCTGCGTTACGAGCGCATCATCGTCATGACCGATGCCGATGTCGACGGCGCCCACATTGCCTCGCTGCTCATCACCTTCTTCTATCAGGAAATGCCGGAACTGGTGCGCGGCGGCCATCTCTTCCTCGCCGTGCCGCCGCTTTACAAGATCACCCAGGGGGCGAAATCCGCCTATGCTCGCGACGACAACCATCGCGCCGAGCTGATGCAGACGGAATTCAAAGGCAAGGCCAAGGTGGAGATCAGCCGCTTCAAAGGACTCGGCGAAATGATGCCCGCCCAGCTCAAGGAAACCACCATGGATCCGGCCAAGCGCACTCTGCTCAGGGTGTTGATAGACGAGGTGGATTTCGAGGGCACCCGCAGCGCCGTCGACGATCTGATGGGCACCAAACCCGAGGCCCGCTTCCGCTTCATCCAGGAGCGTGCGGCCTTCGCCGAAAACCTTGATATCTGAACAAGTCTCAGCCGCGCCGAACGATTGGATCGCTCGGCGCGCCCCTTTAGCATCTGCGATTTCACGGAACTGACGAAGAACCGTAACAACTCCGTCAAATAAGCGGCGCATGAAGCGGACTGCGCGCGACTTCCCCAGGGGATGGCGCCTAGCCGTTTCGAGCCGTTTTCAACCCTTGCCGGATTTTGCCATGACCAAGCGTTTTGCCGCGACTGCCGCTTTCGTTCTCCTGTCCAGCACCGTCACCGTCAGCGCCACCGACATCGGCGCCACCTTCACGAGCGCCTGCCCTTTCGGCGACTGCGCCGCTGGCATTTCGCTCTCCTACCTCGGTGAATTCGTCATACCCTCAGGCCAAATGGAACACGGCGTCGAGTTCGGCGGCATTTCAGGCCTTGATTTCGATGCCGCCACCGGCCACTACATCGCCATCAGCGACGACCGTTCGGACACTGCCCGCTTCTATGAACTCGACATCGATGTCGATGCGTCGGGCCTCAAGGGCGTTTCCGTCGTCAAGCACGTGACGCTGAAGGACAAGAACGCTGAGCCGTTCGCCGCCAAGACCGTCGACCCGGAATCGATCCGCCTCGGCAAGGACGGCATCTATTGGGGCAGCGAAGGCGACGCCAAGGTGTTGCTGCCGCCCTTTATCCGCGTCACTGCGCCGGACGGTTCGTTCGTGCGCGAATTCCCGTTGCCGGAGGGCTTTGCCCCAACAGCCGACAAGTTGACCGGCATCCGCGACAACCTCGCTTTCGAGGATCTCGCCGTTGCAGGCGACGTATTCGTCGGCGTCGAAGCCGCCCTCTACCAGGATGGCCCGAAGCCGTCGCTGACGACGGGCAGCCTTTCGCGGATCGTCCGTTTTGACGGGAAAACCGGCGAGCCGAAGGCACAGTATGTCTATCCGGTCTCGCCGATCCCGCAGGCCGCCGCCACGGCCGCCGCCGGCAATGACAACGGCATGTCGGAAATGCTCGCTCTCGATGATCACCGCTTGCTCGCCGTCGAGCGCAGCTATGCCGAAGGCTTCGGCAATAACATCAAGATCATGATGATGGATCTCGCTGGCGCGAGCGACATATCCGCCACCCCATCACTCGCCAAGAACGATCAGCGCGTTGTGCCTGCCCGCAAGAGCCAGCTTCTCGACCTCAGAGCAATCGGCCTCGTCCCCGACAATATCGAGGCCATGTCGCTCGGAAAGGCCAAGGACGGTACCGACGTCCTCATCCTAGGCTCCGACAATAATTTCTCGACCAGCCAGAAAACGCAATTCTACGCCTTCAAGGTTCTCCGCCGCCCGCAGCAGTAAGACTGTCATGCCCGACGGACGAACAGTTATGCTTATTATCAGCTTTCATGGTGCGGACCTTGAAACCGCCGGGTTCATGGCCCATAACCAGAGCACAAGAATAAGAAGAGGCGCGCGTGGGTGTGTTTGACCGTCAGAAAACCAATCATGAGCCGCGATGGCTTGGGTCCTCGGCGCCGACACGCACGCCGCTGATTCCGTCCATTTCAGCGGCGCGCTGGCTGCTGGTGCTGATTGTCGCCGCCGGAGTCTATTTCTTCTACGGCTTTCTGGTCCCGGTGCTTGCGGCGCTGGTCATCGGCTTTGCGAGCTGGCCACTCTATCGCAAGCTTCTGGCCCGCGTCGGCGGCAATACGACGATCGCTGCGACGATCGCTATCGTCATGATCGTCACCTTTCTGGTCATTCCGATCGGGCTTGCCGTCACCTATACGACGGGCGAGGTACGCACTTGGCTTGCCTGGGCGATTCACGCCAACCGTGCCGGCGCTTCGACGCCCGACTGGATTGGCGCGCTGCCTTTTGCAGGCCCCTATCTCGATGACCTCTGGACGAAATATATCGGCAGTCCCGGTGCTCTCGGCGAGCTCATCCAGGCGGTCAGTGGCGCTCACATCGGCAATATTTATCGCGCCGTCCTGGCAGCCGGCGGCGGTGCTTTCCACCTTCTCCTGACGCTGCTCTTCATGCTGATCGCGCTGTTCTTCGTCTATCGCGACGGCTTCTCCTTCTCCAAGCAGATCGACATGCTTGGCGAGCGCATCCTGCCGAACCGCTGGGAGCGCATTTCACGCGTCGTCCCTGCAACGATCAGCTCCACCGTCATGGGCATGACGCTGATTGCGATCGGCGAAGGCATTGTGCTTGGTGTGGCTTATTGGATCGCCGGCGTGCCGTCGCCGGTGACGCTCGGTGTGCTCACCGGCGTGATGGCGCTGATACCGGGTGGTGCGCCGCTCTCCTTCACGCTGGTTTCCATCTATCTCCTGGCGAGCGGCTCGCATGTCGCCGGCATCGCCCTTTTCGTCTGGGGCACCGTTGAGCTCTTCATCGTCGACAAGACGCTGCGGCCAAAGCTTGTCGGCGGCCCGATCAAACTGCCCTTCCTGCCGACTTTTTTCGGTCTTGTCGGCGGCGTCAAGACGATGGGCTTTCTCGGCCTCTTCATCGGTCCGGTGCTGATGGCGCTGATCGTCGCCATCTGGCGCGAATGGATCCACGAGGCCCAAAGCGCCGAGAGCAGCGAAAGTGTGCCGCAGATCATCATCGACGAGCAGGCACCGCCGTCCAAGCCGATCCCCCGCGCCGCCGAAGGCTGAAACTGCCGCTATCCCAGCTGCTTTTCCATGAACAGGCTGAGCGGATCCGGCAGATAGGTGCCGAAAGCCTCGATCTCCTGATATCCGTATTTGCGGTAGAGGGCGATCGCCTCGGGCTGGTAAATGCCAGTCTCGAGCCGGATCGCCGTCAACCGCTTTTCCCTCGCGATCGCCTCCAGCGCAATCATGAGCCCGCTGGCGATCCTTAATCCCCTGGCCTGCTGGTCCACGAACATGCGCTTGATCTCCGCCGTTCCGTCGCCGGCCTCGACCAGCGCGCAGCATCCGACAATCGCTCCCTCATTGCGGGCGACGAAGAAGCTTACCGACGGTTTCTCCAGCGAGGAGAGGTCGACCAGGTGGTTGCTCTCCGCCGGATAGAGCGACCCTGCATAGGCGTCGGAAAGATCGAGAAGGCGGATGACGCCTTCCTGGCGCGGCGGCTCCTGGGCGATAGTGACGGACATAGTGGTTTCCAGTGTTTGCGGGAGGCGCAAATTTTTGCTGACATGCCGAAGAGTTAGGGCCTTCGCCTTCTTTCGGTTGGAATTGCGCCGTCTAAGGCGATCTCACGTTCAATAGCTTAGGAGTCAGAATATGCAAGCGGTGCTCATCGCAATGACCATTCTCGGTTGCGACGATTCCGTCAGCCAATGCAGCTATGTCGCGACGGTCGACAAGCGTTGGGAAACCGTTGCCGCTTGCGATGCCGAAGCCGAACGCCGGCTGAAAGCTTTTGCCAATGTCAGCTATCCCTCGGTCATCGCAGTGTGCGAGGCGCCGAGAGCGCTTGCCGCCGCCGAACCCCCGAAACCTGCGCCTCTGCCTGCCGCCGCGGCCGACACCGTTCCTGCCGCACCCGAACAACCAACAGGCATCGCCGGCTTTGCTGAGAATATCGCCGGCCAGGTTCGCGCACACCTCCCAACGGGCAAAGACGTCAAGGAGACGCTTTCCAAACCGGTGCATTTCGTATCCGCTAGTTATTCCTGGGTGGTAACCCGGCTGAATGACTAGCTAGGCCGCAGCGAGCGCCGCGTAGACGCGGGCCGATTGTCGCTGCTCGGCGACATGAAGCTTTTCCACCATGTCGAGCAGTTCTCCGGCCGCGCTGTGCGAGCCGCCGTGATGGCGGAATTTTTCAAGAAGACGGCCGCCTACGGTGTCTAGCACGCTGCCCGGCGCCTTTCGAGCCGCCTCGCGCCATAGAAGCGTCGCTTCCACGAAGATCACGCTGATATCCCGAGGCAGGCCGGCGGACTCATAGAGGGCGCGCACGGCATGCATGCGCCCAGTCGCCAGGATCGAACGCACGCGGCGCTCGCTGCACGCTGTGAGATCGACAATCGCGGCAGCGAAGAAATCCACCTTGCCGGCGCAGAGCGCATGCATCAGGAAGGACGGCGTCAGCCGGCCGTTGAGGCGCAGATGTTCGACGAGGTCGGGTATCTCCCGCGGCGCGATATCGCCGGCGATCGAAACGATCGCTGCCTCGGTCGCCTCGCGGCTGATGCGCTGGAGCCGCTGCAGCCCGATCGCCGCCTGCACCAGCGGCAGGCCGACCAGCGCATTGCTGACATGCTGGGTGAGCAGCTGGCGGGCATCGGCCGGAAGGTCGCTGCGGTCGAGCAGCAGGTTGCGGATATCGCAGCAGTCGCCGAGCCGTTCGGCGATTCGTTTCAACGACTGGCTGGAAATGGCCGCGCCGTCGTTTTCGAGCAGGCAGAGCAGTTCTTCCTCGTCGCCGACCTCCGCAAGTGCTGCGGAGACTGGGCGCGTGACATGGGCTCTGGCCGCGATCAGCATGCGGGTCGCGCCGTTGCCGCGTGCGGCAAGATCGACGAGATCGGCATCGCTCAGAAGCGGCGAACAGGTAACGGCGTGGCAGGCGACCTCGGGTTGGTCGGCGGCAAGCGAAAGGATCAGACTGCGAGGCGCGTCGGGCGACCAGGCGATCGTCTCGGCCAGCGCAAGCCGCACACGCGGCGACGGGTCATCGAGAAGAAAGGTCATCGCCATCTCGGCTGCCGCCCGCTCCTCCCCGCTCATCTCGGATTGCAGATAGGCTCGACCCAGTGCGTTCGCGGCCCGGGCCCGATCACCGGTCTTGGCCGTTTCGATCCAACGAAGGAAAGCTTCTACGATCACGCGACGCCCCAGCACTTGAACGCGATTTCCTCGCGCTGCATTCATTGCTGTGACCGTAGCGGCAAAAGGTTTAAGATTCGTTCACCATATTTCTTAAGCCCTTGTATGCCTTACGCTCGGGACTACATTTTTGGCACCTGCGGCCGGAACATCTCGAAAACATCGCTGCCTTCGCTGTAATCCATGTAGCCCATGCGGGCCACCGGCCGGGCGATCGACATGTCCAGGCGGCCGTCTCTGACGATGGCCTCGTCGATGCGAATGCCGACTACCTCGCCGAAGACGAGTACATTTTCGGAAGGTGCGCCCGACAGCGTCTTCG
Source organism: Rhizobium bangladeshense (assembly GCF_017357245.1). NCBI lineage: Bacteria > Pseudomonadati > Pseudomonadota > Alphaproteobacteria > Hyphomicrobiales > Rhizobiaceae > Rhizobium > Rhizobium bangladeshense. The sequence continues at coordinate 2,248,379 of NZ_CP071612.1, forward strand.
GCTCGATGATTTCGGTGACCCTGCATTCGAGCACGGCATAAGCCTCGCCGACATAGGGGGCGTCGATCAGTTCGGACTGTTTCGGCGTCAGCCCTGCGAAGTCGAATTCGCTGTTGCCGTAGGGCAGTGCCGCCGACGAGAGGTTCATCTTTTCGGCGAGATCGCGGCTGACGAAATTGCAGGTGAAGACGCCGGCTTCCGCCGCATTGCGCTGGCTGTCCTTACGCCCGGCGGAAGAAAACATCACCAGCTTCGGCCGGTCAGCGACGGCATTGAAAAAGGAATAGGGAGCAAGATTGATCGAACCGTCCCTGCCCTTGCTGCCGATCCAGCCGATCGGCCGTGGCGATACGATCGCCTTGAAGGGATCATGCGCGAGTCCATGCCGATTGGTGTCCGTCGTGTAGAACATCAGTCCTCTCCGCCAACCCAGGTCACGGTATCGGCAAGCTCCGGCCGCGGCCGCTCTATCGCCGGGAACGTGGTCGAGCCGATGTGGATGAAACCTGCTACCTTTTCGCCGGAGGCGACGCCGAGCAGCGGATATGCGCGCTCATCATAGGCGAACCATTCCGTCAGCCAGTTGGCGACATAGCCGCTGGCATTGGCGGCAAGAATGACGTTGAGGCAGAGCGCGCCCGCCGACATCAGTTGCTCCCATTCCGGGATCTTGATGTGCGGCCCCGCCTTGCTGACAACGGCAACGACCACGGGCGCGCGGGTGAAGCGGGTACGCTCGACCTGGATCATCTCTTTGGAAAGATCCGGCTTTGTCTCGAGTGCCAGCTTCAGGAGCTCCTCGCCGAGCCGCGCACGCTCATCTCCGCGATAGACGATAAAACGCCACGGAGCGATCTTGCCATGATCGGGAACACGCGAGGCAAGCCGCAGGATCTCCTCGATCTCGGCCTTCTCGGGGCCTGGTTCACACATCTGGAAAGCGGGAATGGAACGGCGCACGGCGAGGTAATCGATCAGCTTGATATCGGATTTCATGCGGGAGAAACTTTCATTTTTATGCTGCTGCAAAGCGTGGGTCTTGAATTTGCCATCGCGTTGGTCTTGAAGTGGCCTTTGCGATTTCAGAAGTCAATCGGTTCACGAAACAGATGTTTGGCATTTCGCCTCTTGCACGCATCAGCCTCGCCATCGCTCTGATGGTATTGATGCCCCTCGGCGCAGGCGCGCAGGATGCCTTCAAAGAATTCAAACAGCTCGACTCGACGTCGAAGATGCCCAAGCTCAACGCCTTCATCGCGCCTGGCACCGCGCCCGAAGGGACCAAGCTGCGCGACGTCGCGATGGAAGCCAAGCTGACGGCCGACGGTACGCCTGTCGATGACGGCCTTTCCTGGTATGTCTTCAGCCCGATCGCGGGAGCCGACGGCAAGCTGCCGCTTATCGCCAGCGCCAAGGGCGGGCCCGCCGCCTTCCAGCTCGCTCCGGGCGATTATTTCGTCAATGTCTCATTCGGCCGCGCCGGCGTCACCAAAAAGCTGACCGTGCCCGCTGACGGCGAGGTCGACAAGCAGGTGATGGTCCTTGATGCCGGCGGCCTCCTGCTCAACGCCGTCTCCGGCACCGATTCCCGCATCCGCCCGGACCAGCTGAGCTTCTCGATCTATTCCTCGGAAGTGCGCGACGATGGCGAGCGTGGTCTCGTCGTGGCCGACGTCTCGCCGAACACCGTCGTGCGTCTCAATGCCGGCACCTATCACATCGTTTCCGAATATGGCAGCGTCAACGCCGTCATTCGCGCCGACATTCAGGTCGAGGCTGGCAAGCTCACGGAGGCGACCATCCAGCACCGTGCTGCGCAGATTACCTTCAAGCTGGTCTCCGAAGCCGGCGGCGAGGCGATCGCCGACACGGCGTGGTCGATCCTGACGGCAGCCGGCGACAGTGTCGGCGAAAGCGTCAGCGCCTTTCCGACCATGGTCCTTGCCGAAGGCGAATATTCCGCCGTCGCCCGTAACAAGGACAAGATCTATCAGCGCGATTTCACGGTGGTTGCCGGCCGGAATACCGACGTCGAGGTTCTGATGAAGGACCAGCAGCCGCAGCAGCCCGTGAGCGCTGCCCGCCCGGTGCAGCAGGCGCCGGCCGGCACGCCGCCCCCGCCGGGTGTCCAGCCGGCTCCGGAGGAGCCTCTGCCCTCCTACGAACAGCTCGTGCCGCAGGGCGGCGACGGCGCCAGCCTCGACTGATTTCCCGCAAACAGTTTGGCTCGACGGCACTCCCTTCGAACGATGCGGTCGGCGGCGCATCGAGAAGACGGCCGCGGAGAGACCATCGCGATCCGCCATCGGAATGAAGCCGCTCCCCGTTTGCGACGAAGATATTGCGGTTTCAGATCCCCGACAGCGCCGACCTTGGCGCTGTCGGAGCCAGGCAAATTTCAGGCCGCCTTGGCCTTCTTTGCTTCGGCCTTGCGACGGATGTCGGGCGGCGTCGCTTCGAGGGTGAGGCTCTCGACGGCGGCGTCGAGCCCCATCGAAACCTGGTCCTGGCTGCCGAGGCGGCGGATATTGACCGTGCGTTCCTCGGCCTCCTTCCTACCGCAGACGATGATCACAGGAACTTTGGTGACGGAATGCTCGCGGATCTTGTAGTTGATCTTCTCGTTGCGGAAGTCGGTCTCGACATTGAGACCCGCTTCGCGTAGCGCTTCGGCCACCTCAAGCCCGTAAGCGTCGGCTTCCGAGGTGATTGTCGCGACCACCACCTGCAGCGGTGACACCCAGAGCGGCATATGACCCGCGAAATTCTCGATCAGGATCCCAAGAAAGCGCTCCATCGAGCCGCAGATGGCGCGATGAATCATCACCGGCTGCGTCTTTTCGGAGTTGCTGTCGATGTAGAAGGCACCGAAGCGTTCGGGCAGGTTGAAGTCAACCTGCGTCGTGCCGCACTGCCATTCGCGGCCGATCGCATCCTTCAGCGTGTATTCGAACTTCGGTCCATAGAAAGCGCCCTCGCCCGGCAAGATGCCGGTCTTGATGCGGCCCTCGGACTGAGCCTCGATCGTCTTCAGCACGTCGGTCATAACGGCTTCGGCGCGGTCCCAGAGCGCGTCGGAACCGACGCGTTTTTCCGGCCGGGTCGAAAGCTTGACGACTATTTCCTTGAACCCGAAATCTTCATAGACCGAGAGGATCAGATCGTTGATCTTCAGGCATTCGGCCGCCATCTGCTCGTCGGTGCAGAAGATGTGCGCGTCGTCCTGCGTAAAACCGCGCACGCGCATCAAGCCATGCAGAGCGCCGGAAGGCTCGTAGCGGTGCACGAGGCCGAATTCGGCGAGGCGGATCGGCAGCTCACGATAGGACTTCAGGCCGTGTTTGAAGATCTGTACATGGCCAGGGCAGTTCATCGGCTTCAGCGCGAAGACGCGATTATCGGCTTCCTTGTCTTCGGGATGCGTCATCGCGTGTGCCGATTTTACGGCGAACATGTTTTCCTGGTACCAGCCCCAGTGTCCCGAGGTTTCCCACAGCGACGTGTCGAGCACCTGCGGCGCGTTGACCTCCTGGTAGTCGGCGGCCAGGCGACGGCGCATATAAGCGACGAGCGTCTGGAAGATGCGCCAGCCCTTGCCGTGCCAGAAGACGACGCCCGGGCCCTCTTCCTGGAAATGGAACAGGTCCATTTCGCGGCCGAGCTTGCGATGGTCACGCTTTTCGGCTTCGGCCAGCACGTGCAGGTAATTGTCGAGATCGGCCTGGTCGGCCCATGCCGTGCCGTAGATGCGCGACAGCATGGCGTTGTTGCTGTCGCCGCGCCAATAGGCGCCGGCAACCTTCATCAGCTTGAAAGCCGTGCCGACCTGACCGGTGGAGGCCATATGCGGGCCGCGGCAGAGGTCGAACCAGTCACCCTGATTGTAGATCTTCAGATCCTGCCCTTCGGGGATCGCATCGACGAGTTCGACCTTGTACTGCTCGCCCTTGGCGGCGAAGACTTCCTTGGCCTTCTCACGCGACCAGATCTGCTTGGTGAACGGCGCGTTGCGGGCGATAATCTCCTTCATCTTCTTTTCGATCTTCGGCAGATCGTCGGGCGTGAAGGGTTCGTTCTTGGCGAAGTCGTAATAGAAGCCGTTCTCGATGACGGGACCGATCGTCACCTGAGTGCCGGGCCAAAGTTCCTGCACCGCTTCGGCCATCACATGCGCGGCGTCATGGCGGATGAGCTCCAGCGCGCGGGGATCTTTGCGGGTAATGATCTCGATCTTGCCGTCGGTCACGGCATCGGAAAGGTCGCGCACGGCGCCATCGATCGCAATGGCGACGGCGCCCTTGGCAAGCGACTTGGAAATGGATTCTGCGACATCCCTGCCGGTCGCGCCAGCCGGGAAGCTGCGCACGGAACCATCGGGAAATGTCAGGGAAACGGATTGGGACATCGAAATTCTCCTTGTCCAGTCCCGCCAACGAATGCGGGTGGTTGAAATGAAGCGACACCAAGCAGGAGGCGCTGCCGCCTGATACTGATATTTCCGCAGGGAGTAAAGAAGCAGCCGGCTTAGATGATCATCTGCGCAAGACCGCAAACGGTGTTCCAGTTGCGCATCGTTCCGACGCCAAGCCGCTTGGTCGTCAGCGCCGACAGCAATTTAGATTGGCTCGGTTTGCCGGCGAAATCGATCCAGAGGTCGCCGCCGACAACGGCGATGCGCTGGCCTTCCACCATCAGCGGTTTCAGCGCCTCCACCTTCTCTGGATCGATTGGCAGGCGCATGACCCGGACGATGACCTGATCTCCACTGCCATCCCTGAAGGGATTGGTGCCGCAGAGCGCCATCCAGGTGCAGTCGCTGCGCACGACGATATCGACATGTTTGCCGAACTTCTCTTCGAAGCCCTCTTCCAGCGCGACCTCGAGTTCATGCGGGCGCATGTCGTCGGCTTCGAAAACGAGATTGCCTGTTGAAACCAGCGTGCGCGGCTCGCGATAGCCAAGCGCTTTGGCAAGCGCGCGCAAGTCTTCCATGATCACCCGGCGGTCGGGCGTGAGCACGATGCTGTGCAGGAGGGCGATGAAGGTACTCATGGCCAGAACTCCTCTGCTCCATAGGACAAGGTCATCAGCATCCTGTCGAAGGCTGCTTCGCAGATGTGTTTGCACACTGCTACTGCGGCGTCGCAGATATCGTCCAGGTAGGTGCCGAAATCTGCCGATGCACGTCTATATTCGCCGGGCATCGTCATCGCGCTCACCCTCTCTTGCGTCCGAGGGACAGATAGCGCCACGGCGTCCACCAACGGAAGCTGTCGCCGAGCATTTCCGGAACCGGGTCGAGCCCGCTGGTGCCGCCGGGGCCGCAACGGCCGACGCGAAACAGCGTCATCCAGCCGCCGGCCCATAATCCGTGGCGGGCAATCGACTCGTAGCCATATTCCGAGCAGGTCGGGATATGGCGGCAGGAATTGCCGACAAAGCTGGAAAGCGTCAGCTGATAGAGGCGGATAAGGCCCATGCCGAGCAGACGATCAGGGGTTTTGCGGAACGGCCCGGTGTAGTTGCGGGAATAGCGTGCAGTCTTTGCGTGCGGCCGTCTCGATGCGGCCGCACCGCCATCGTCCTCATCGTCAGCCTGCTGGACGCAGAACTCGCACATATCTTACGCCTCGACAACTTCCGCCCGTTTGGCCTCGATCTGCCCGATCGCATCGACCACCGCATCGAAGGTCAGCATCGTCGAGGCATGGCGGGCCTTGTAGTCCCGCACGGGCAGGAGATAGCGCATGTCTTCGAACCGACCGCCAGGCCCTGCCCCGTCCGCCTTCAACATGGCGAGCATGTCCAGGCGCGCCTGCCGCAATTCGCCCGATGTCGCGCCGACGATATGGCGGGCCATGATCGAGGACGAGGCTTGGCCGAGTGCGCAGGCCTTCACGTCATGGGAAAAACCGGTCACGACATCGCCATCCATTTTCAGCCAGATCCGCACCTTGGAGCCGCAAAGCCTGGAGTGCGCCTGGGCGGTCGCATCGGCATCATCAAGCGTCCCGGTCAACGGAATATTGCCGGCGAATTCGAGGATTTTGCTGTTGTAGATGTCGTCCATGCTGGATTTCCGCTCCAAAGTCGCCGCGGATCGGCCTAAATCGGGCTGTGATTGTCGTTGAAACAAAAAACACACCGTGTCGTCTGAGGATACTTACATACCATGGCTGTCTTCCTATATGTATGTCGTTCGGAGGCCATGAAAATGCAATGGCCTTGTGTAAGTTTGATTGGGAAACCGTGCCGGATGGGCGTTTGAATCTGCCCTGAAAGCCCCGGAGCCTGCCAAAGGTGCATGAATTCCCGCATGGGACTGACCAGTGGCGATTCCGACAGATGGGTCCGCGACGCGGGCCAGGAGACCATTGATCATGGACGCCATCGTAAAGAACTTTCCGCAGCCGAACCGTGACTCGGACCGCCCCTCCCAGCAGGAGGCGGAGGAAGCCGTTCGCGTTCTGCTGCGCTGGGCTGGTGACGATCCGACGCGCGAAGGCCTCATCGAGACGCCGGCCCGCGTCGCCAAAGCTTACCGCGAGCTTTTTGCAGGCTACGACATGGCGCCGGAGGACGTGCTTGGCCGTACTTTCGAGGAAGTGGCCGGCTACGACGACATGGTCCTTGTCAAGGATATTCCCTTCTACTCGCATTGCGAGCATCATATGGTGCCGATCATCGGCAAGGCCCATGTCGCCTACATGCCGGACGGACGTGTGCTCGGCCTGTCGAAGATTGCCCGTGTCGTCGAAATCTACGGGCGACGCCTGCAGACGCAGGAAACGATGACTGCCCAGATAGCCCGGGCCATCGATGACACGCTGCAACCGCGCGGTGTTGCCGTGATGATCGAAGCCGAACATATGTGCATGGCGATGCGCGGCGTTCAGAAGCAGGGTTCGACAACGTTGACCACCACCTTTACCGGAACGTTCAAGACCGAAGCGGCCGATCAGGCCCGCTTCATGAGTATGGTGCGGAGCCGCTGATACCGGCTCCCGCAGGAGGGCCGCGATGAGTCAACTGATCTTCAACCAACCATCCGAGGACAAGTCGGCGTTGGAAGACGCTGGCGATTTCACGCCGCGTTTCGACGATCGAGGCCTGATCACAGCGATCGTGACCGACGCTCGCGATGGCGAACTGCTGATGGTGGCGCATATGAATGCCCAAGCCTTGGCGCTGACCATCCAGACGGGCACGGCCCACTATTTCAGCCGGTCGCGTGGCAAGATCTGGAAGAAGGGCGAGACCTCGGGCAACCTTCAGACGGTGAAGGAAATTCGCACTGACTGCGATCAGGACGCCATTTGGCTGAAGGTCGAGGTCGCCGGCCATGACGCCACCTGCCACACCGGCCGCCGTTCCTGCTTCTATCGAACGGTGACGCTGCGCGACGGAAAGCCGATGCTAGACATCGTCGACGACGAGCGTCATTTCGATCCGCAGGACATATACGGAAAATAGACCGACCTCCCCGGAATTTGCCCCTTATTGTGCCAGAAACCGGTTCTATATACCATTTGACAACGGATCGAGCACACTATCGTGACATACGTGTTCTGCTGGGAGGGGAGAGCGCAATGCTGAACTGGACTCTGCACCGTCAAAGCGCTGAAGGCCAAGGTTCCGGTTCCGGCATGTCGACGATACTCGAGACAATCCCTGCGCCCGCGCCTGTCAAGAGACTGAAGATTGCGCTCGCGCTAGGTGGCGGAGCGGCCCGCGGCTGGGCCCATATCGGCGTCTTGCGCGCCCTTGACGAGGCCGGAATCGAGATCGGCATGATTGCCGGCACATCGATCGGCGCGCTGGTCGGAGGCTGCTATCTCGCCGGCAAGCTCGATGAACTCGAAAGCTTCGCGCGCTCGCTGACCATGCGCCGCATTGCCAGTCTGCTCGATCTGACCATCGGTGGCAGCGGCCTGTTCGGCGGTATGCGGCTGACCAAGCGCATGCAGGAGCATCTCGAAGGCCTGAACGTCGAGGATCTGGATCGGCCGTTCGTCGCGGTCGCGGCCGAGGTCAATACCGGCCACGAGGTGTGGATCGCCAATGGTTCGCTGATCACGGCGCTGCGCGCCTCCTATGCCCTGCCCGGCATCTTCGAGCCGGTGCGCAGCAATCACCGCACGCTGGTCGACGGCGCCCTGGTCAACCCGGTTCCTGTCTCGGTCTGCCGCGCCTATGAGCAGCCGCTGGTCGTCGCCGTCAATCTCAATTACGATCTCTATGGCCGCTCGGCTGTGGTCCGGCACAACGCCAGCCTCTCGCAGCAGGAATTGCAGAAACAGGAAGAGGCGCCCTATGCCCGCCTCGGCATGACCGGTGTCATGGTGCAGGCTTTCAACATCATCCAGGATCGGATTGCCCGCGCCCGCCTTGCCGGCGATCCGCCCGACATCTCGTTGCAGCCGCGCCTCAGCTATATCGGCCTTTCAGAATTCCACCGGGCCGGCGAGGCGATCGAACGCGGTTACGAGGAAGCCAGAGCCAGGCTCCCCGAGATCAAGCGCATGCAGGAAGTCTACGCCAGCACCCCGTGAAGCCTCTGAATCAAATCCTGTACAGGCGCGCTGCGTTGTCATGGAAAAGGGCAAGCTGCTCGTCGCCGGAATACTCCGCCGCTATCGCCTTGAATCCGCCCATGATTTTGTCGTAGCTGCCGAACAGCTTGTCCACCGGGAAGTTCGAAGCGAACATGCATCTTTCGATGCCGAAGGCTGCAAGCGCCTCCTCGACATAGGGCCTGATGCTTTCCACGGACCAGGTCCAGTCGCCCATGCCCAGGCCGGAGATCTTGCAAGCAACATTGGGTACCTGCGCGAGAACGCGCATTCCTCTGCGCCATCCCTCGAAATGGCTCGGGCCGTCAACCTGCATGCCCGTATGGTTGAGGATGATCTGCACGTCCGGAAAGTCACGGGCAAGGTCGACAAATTCCTCCATCTGCCAATAGTAGAGCTGGAGGTCGAAGCTAAGGCCCCTGCGGGCGAGTTCTTTGAAGCCTCGGCGCCATTCCGGTGTCCGACTGACTCCAGGCTCCGTCAGATAGGTCTTCGCGGGATCCTGGTGGAAGTTCATCGATTGCCGAATGCCGCGGAAGTTCGCGTAGGACATGTGCTCGTCAAGGAGGTCGCCGACGTCAGGCTTGCGAAGATCGGCATATCCGACGATGCCATGAGGAAACCCGTGCTTGTCGGCAACGCCCTGCAGCCATCGTGTTTCGCCGGCCGGATCCTTCGGATCGTACCCAACGTCGAGATGGACCGCCTTTACGAGGTTCTGATTCTTCGCGTCCGCGAGAAAGTCTTCGATGACGTAAGTCTTGTTGATCGCCGTGTAGTCGCCGAAGGCGGAGGGTTTCACACCGTCCGACAGCCACGGATAGTAGTTGTTGTCGAGATCCCACAGATGAAAATGCGGATCGATGATCGGGAGATCTTTCATACCTGCTGCCCTTCAAAAGACGAGGGAAGAGGACGCCGACCAGAAACACCGGCGTCCGTCCGCCTTAGTTGGCCGGGAATACGCGTGCGATAACGGCCTTCGCTTCCGGGGTGTCGACTTTATCCGCGGTCACGAGCGGCATGACGAGAGCGAGGTCTTTCTTCACCGACGCGCCGGTTATCGCGTTGAAGACCTGCTGGGTTCCGTCAATTCCCTGACCGACGGCTTCCTGGAAGAATATGCCCTGGATCGCGTTCGACTTGAGCAGCGAGATCGTGGTCGGGCTGCCGTCTGCGACAGCGATGCCGATCTTGCCAGTGAGACCGCGCGTCTGCAGTACCTTCGCGGCGCCCGTCCCGGCCTCATCGTACATGCCGTAAATGGCCTTGATGTCGGGATGGGCGGTGAGCATGTCGTTGGCCTGCGTTACCGCCTCATTGACGGTGAGCCCCCTGGTTTCCAGCATTTGCGCCAGGTCGCATCCGTTTGCCTTGAATGCCTCTTCCGCACCCTTCAGATATTTCTGGGCGTTCTCGCGATCCTGCGGCAATGAGAGCATGCCGACCTGATTGCCGCCACGGTCCTTCGCAAGCTTGCAGACGAACTCGCCCTGTGCCTTGCCTGTCTCGTAATTGTTCGCGGTTACGGACGACGTGTAATCGGTCTGGCCGGGCTGAGGGCCGATGCCGGCAAAAGCGATCGGAATGTTCTGCGATTTCAAATAGGCGAGAAGCGGCGGCGTGCTGGTCGAGCTGACGGGGCCGATCACAATGGCATCAACGCCCTTGGTGACAGCGGTACGGGCGTTGTCCATTTGTTTTGCCGGCGAGTTCTCCGAAGTGTACTCGACGTAGTCCATGCCGAGTTCCTTGGCCTTCTCCTTCACGCCGTAGCCGACCCATTGCCAGTAGGAGATGTCAAGCGACGGCGCCAAGTACGCCACGGTCTTCTTGTCCTGAGCTTGGGCGGCAGCAGCGAGTGAAAGGGTGGCCAAAGCAACGCCTGTAAACAACCCAATAGCGCGTGTTCTGATTTTCATTTTCATTCCTCCTCCAAAAGACCGGCTTAGGCCGGGTTGATGTCAAACGGCCCCCCGCCGCGACTTGCTGAAGCGGTCGATAAGGACCGCGATGAGAATGGCGGCGCCGGTGACCGACCCCTGCCAGAAGCTGTTGATTCCTATGAGGTTGACGCCGTTCTGAATCACCGTGATCATCAGGGCGCCAAGCACGGCGCCGACGGCAGTCCCCGTTCCGCCCAGGAGGCTAGCCCCGCCGATAACGACCGCGGCGATCGCCTGAAGCATCAGGCTGGATCCGGCCGTGGATTCAGCATTGAGAATGTATGAGATCGTCAGCAGGCCAGAGAACGACGCAAGCAGCGATGAGGCGACATAGGCCATGAACTTCGTACGTTTGACCGGAATCCCGAGCAGGTAAGCCGCCGTCGAGCTGCTGCCGACCGCATAGAACCAGCGACCGGCGACCATCTTCTTGAGGAAGAGTTCCATCGCGATCAGAAGGACAATGCAAAACAGGATGTAGTTCGGCACGCCCGGTATCAAATTGCCACTGTTAAGCAGCCAGAAGTCCGGATCGCCGATCGGCATGGAGCGTCCGTTCGTCACGATGAATGCCAGCGATCCTGCGACGGCGAAAGTGATCAGGGTTACGACGAAAGGAGCAAGACCGGCGATCGTGACAAGGAAGCCGTTGATCGATCCGAAAAGTAACCCGACGCAGAGACCGACAAAGCTCGCAGATACGCCGCCGAACCCATAGGCCATCGCCTGCGCCGTGACCATCCCGGTCAGTGAGAAGACCGATCCGACGGACAGGTCGATTCCGCCCGTGACGACGACCAGAAGCACGCCGAGCGACATGATAATGAGCGGAGCACCGGCCTGGGTGATGTTGGCGAAGTTACCCCACGTCAGCGCCTGGGGGACCTGAGAGCCGACAGCAAGCGCAAGGAGTACGATAGCCAGAGCGATGGCAATCTCGGTCCGGTATGCGCCAACGAGACTTTCCCTGCGCTTGATCTCGGGCGTCGAAGCCTCCGCCGGTGCTGTCTGTGTCTGGGTCGTAGTCATGCGGCCATTCCAGTCAAACTTACGAGTTTCTCTTCGCTGAAGTCGTTCTGCTCCAGGACGCCCGCACACCGTCCCTCGGTGTCGAAGGCTATGACGCGGTCGCAGACCTCCAGCAGTTCTGCATTTTCGGTCGACCACCAGACGATCACCGTACCCGAGGCCGCCATCTGTCTGATGAGCTGGTAGATCTCCCGCTTGGTCCCGATGTCGACGCCCCTGGTCGGCTCCTCGAGGACGAGCAGCCGGGACGGCACGCCCAGCCACCGGGCGAGCAACAGCTTCTGCTGCGTCCCGCCGCTCAGCGTGTTAGGCAAATCCCAGATGGAAGCCGCCTTGACCTTGAGTGCCTTCAACAGATCAAGGCACTCGGCTCCTTCAGAGCTGCCGGCAATCGCGGCGCCTCGGATCACGCGTCGGGAAGCCATGACGTTGTCTATGATCGGAAGACTGTGAAGAACCCCCTTGTGAGCACGGTCTCCTGTCACGAACCCAGCCCCCAGGCGTGCGGCGGTTCGCGGCGACCCGAACTGATCCGGCCATGCCGCGCGCGCGACGGTCCAGCGCTTCTTGCGGGCGGCGCCCGTCAATCCTTCGATAAGGGTCGCAGGCCCGGCCGATGCGCCCGCCACGCCCAGAACAGTCCCCGGAAGCAGTTCGAGCTTGAAACCGGGTTCCTTGATAGTGAGCGTGTTCCTCTCGGCGGAAGCACCGGGCCGGAGCGTGGTCGGGGGCGCGCGTTCCGCCGCAAGGGAGCCGGCCACCTGCCCCATTTTTTCAATGATGTCGGCGTCCGTCAGCTCCTCCATCGCCTGCCGATCGAGGACGGTTCGGCCGTCGCGGATGATTGTGCAGACGTTTGCGATCTGCCGGATCTCCTTCATCCGGTGGGAGACGAACACGACTGACAGATCGTTATCGCGGGTAAGCCGCCTCAGGACGGCAAACAACCTCTCGGTTTCCACAGCGGTGAGATTGGCAGTCGGCTCGTCGAGAAGGATCAACTCCGCACCCGACGAAAGAGCCCTGGCAATTTCGACCATCTGACCTTCGTGCAGACTGAGGCTGCCCACCAGCTTGTGCACGGACTTAGCAGCGAAGTCCTGGTCGATCATCCGCAACGCGTCGAACGCCTGTTCCGCCGCGGCCCGGCGCCGGAACAGCCCGGAAGCCTTCCTGTGACGCGGCAGCGCGATGTTCTCGGCGACAGTCAGATGCGGCAGGAGCGCAAGTTCCTGGTGCACGACAGCGACCTTTCCCCTGCCCTCGGTCTCGCTTCGCTCCCTTCCATCGCTGTCGAAAAAGCGGATGTCTCCATCGTTCTTCGACGACGCGCCTGTGATGATCCTGATCATCGTCGACTTGCCGGCGCCGTTTCCGCCGAGCAAGGCATGAACCTCTCCGCGCGCGACCGAGAGGTCGACACCTTTAAGAACGGATGTCGCGCCGTAGGACTTCGTGAGCCCCCGGACTGTGATTACATTTCTTGGAGTATCGCTCATCGCTCGCCCCTTAGTAGATCGTCAGCGCGGGCACGAAGCTGATCGCGAGCAGGAGAAGCATTGCCATCCCGAAATACGGCCAGAGTTCGCTGGTCGTCGTCCCGAGCGGTGCCTTCGCGATGGACGATGAGATGAACAGCGTCGTGCCGATCGGCGGCGTGTACAGTCCGATCCCGAGGTTGATCACCATCATGAGCCCGAGCTGGACGCGGTCCAGACCGATGGAGTCAGCGAGAGGGACGAAGATCGGTCCCAGCAACAGGATAGCCGGTGGCATGTCGAGCGGCATGCCGACGACCAGCATGATGACGTTCATCATGAGAATGATGACGATTGGGCTGGAGATGTGGGCGGAAACCCATTCGGCCATTTGCTGCGGGGCCTGATCGAACGTCAGCACCCAGCCGACCGCCGCGCTACCCATGATCACCAGCATCACGACGCCCGTCGCGACGCCAGCCTCGACCATGTTCTCGCAAAAGCGCTTCCAGGTGAGATCTCGGTAGAACAGGATGCTGAGCAGCAGCGAGTAGCCCACCGAGAGGACCGAGACCTCCGTCGGCGTCGCGAAACCGAATCGCAGCAGCACGATAATGACGATCGGAAGCAGGATCGCGGGGAAACTTCGAAGCGCCAGGCTGGCAAGCTCCCGCTTGCGCACCTTCACAGCCTGCGCCTCGTATCCACGTCTGACCGAGATAAACCAGCAGACGAACACAAAGCTCGCAGCCATGATCAGACCCGGAATGACGCCCGATATGAACAGGTCGCCGACGCTGACGCCGCTTATCAGGGCATAAAGGATCATTGGGATAGACGGCGGAATGAGGACATCGATCACGGCCGACGTCGCATTGTTTGCAGCGCAGAGCGCCGGCGGAAACCCGTGCCTCTTCTGCCATGGGATCAGCACCGAGCCGAGTGCGCTTGCATTCGCCACCGCCGAACCGGACACGCCGCCGAAGACAACCGAGGATACGACCGTGGTCGAAAGCGGCCCACCCCGCCAACGCTGCATCGCACGGGATGCAAGCTCCAGGAGCTGACGCCCGAGCTCACCACCGAGCATGAGCGTACCCGCGAGCATGAAGAAGGGAAGCGCCAGCATCGGGAAGGACTGAGTCTGGTCATAGACCTGCTGGGCGACCACCGACAAGGGAACGTATCCGTTGAATAGCACCCCGAGTCCGGCTGCGATAATGAGCGCGTAACCCACCGGAACGGCAAGGACCATGAGAATGCAGAAGGAAAAGATCATCACAAGGGTCATAGCGCCATATCCTCGGTCTTGATTTCGAGGCGATGGTTCCAGCCCAGACGCAGAACGCGGGCGGTCGCGGCGATGGTGACGGTGGACACGAGCACGGCGCCGATCGAAAGCGAGTAGTATCCGATGCTGTTCGGAAGCTGAAGGACGGGACTGTGCTCGGCGCCGGCAATCTCGGCAACCACCGTCGCCTGATATGCCAGGACAAGGAACGCGGCGACGCTGATCGTATTCGCCACGACCAGGGCCGTCGTCCGGGGCTTCCCGTCAAGCTTGTCGTAAAGCCACTCCACGGCCATGTGCCCGCCGGCATGGGCTGCGATCACAATCCCGGCGATGACGAACCATGGAAACATCAGCATCGGCAGCTCCTGCGCGAATGACAGCCCCCCGCTTGCCGAGACGTATCGGACGGCCACATTCGCCGCCGTGACCATCGTCAGTCCAATGCCGCTAACGATGATAACCAGTCGGGCGAATACGACTATGATGCCGGCGACCAGATCGACGGCGGAATAAAACCTGCTCATGAGGCCTCCGGATCGTAAGAGGGACTCAGCCCCTCGCTGCGGTTTCCACCTGGGCGACGAAATCGCCGAAGGACTTCTTCTTCCAGATGTCCGCAACGGAAGCGGTCGCCTTAACGAATGCATCGTGGTTGACTTCGACGACCTCTACGGCGGAGTTCTTCTTGAAGTTCTCGAGAACTTCCGCAGCCTTGTCCCTCGAGAGCTGCCGCTGGAGCTCGCCGGCTTCCTTGGCCGCAGCGCTGACGGCCTCGAGATCGGGGCCAAGACGGGCCTTCGCAATGTTCGACATGAGGAAGGGCGTGGATTCCCATTTATGCGCGGTCAGACTGATATATTTGTTGACTTCGTGCAGCTTCGAGCTCTCAATGTTTGCGAGAGGGTTCTCCTGCCCATCCACTACGCCCTGCTGAAGAGCGATGTAGAGTTCGCTGAATGCGATCTGTTCAGTACCAGCTCCGAGCGCCTGGAAGATGTCGATCGTCATGGGATCGGCCGGGGTGCGGATCTTCAAACCGCTCAGATCTTCCGGCGAGGCGACCTTCCGCTTCGAATTCGTGAGATGACGGATGCCGTTATCCCACCAGTCCAGGGGCACGACGCCGACCGCCTCAAACCGCTTGTTGAGTTCGGCTCCAACCCGCCCATTGAGGACTGCCATCGCCTTATCGGTGTTTTCGAACAGAAAAGGCAGGCCGAGTGCATTCAGCTCCGGAACAATCGCGGATGTGGCGCCCTGACTGTTGGCGGTGAAATCGAGGCCCCCCGTCCTCAGGCTGGTCAGCATGGCCGAGTCGTTGCCCAGTGTTTCGGCGCCAGCGACATTGATTTGAACGCGGCCATCGGTTTTCTGTTTGACGAGTTCCGCAAATTTTGCGGCGGCGACCGTTCTCGGATTGCCAGGTGCTGCACCATGACCGAGCGTCAGCGTGGTGGCGGCGTTGGCGGATCGGCTTGAGAGCAGGATCGCCGGGGCCGCGAGCGCGGCAGCCGCGGTCGCCAGGAATGATCTTCTATTTATCTGCAAGCTCATATCCATCCTCCAAAACAAGCTTGTTAAACCGGCCGGCATCTCCTCAACCGGCCGACGTCGTCAGATCGAGAGCCAGGCTTTGACCGCCTCCGTCACCCTGAGGGTCGACAACCCGTACTGATCGTGGAGCGTCGGCAAGGCGCCGGCCTCAAGGAATGCGTCGGGCAAGCCGATCTGACGGAACGCCGAGGGTCTGACGCCCTCACGCATCAGCGTTCCGGCCACTGCCTCTCCGAGACCGCCGATGACAGTGTGATTTTCCGCAACGACCACAAGCCGTTCGCCCTTCTGGCATTCGGCTACGATGGTTGGCTCGTCGAGTGGCTTTATGGTCGGAACGTGAAGGACCGCCGCGTCGACACCGTCCTTCCGTAGCTGCTTGGCGGCTTCAAGGGCCCGCATCGTCATCAGACCGGAAGAAATAATGAGAGTGTCCCTGCCGTCGCGGAGAAGTTTCGCCTGTCCGAGTTCGAACTTGTAGCCGTACTCTTCGAGAACGAGCGGAACGTTGCCGCGCAGCAGCCGCATATAGACCGGGCCCCGATGAGCGGCGATTGCGGGAACCGCCTGCTCGATCTCGCTGGCGTCGCATGGATCGATGATCGTTAGGTTCGGCATCCCCCGGAACATCGCGAGGTCCTCCGTGGCTTGGTGGCTGGGACCGTATCCCGTCGTCAGGCCCGGGAGGGCGCAGACGATCTTGACGTCGAGCATCTCCTCGGCGATCGCGAGGCATATGAAGTCGTAGGCGCGGCGGGACGCGAACACGGCGTATGTCGTGACCCATGGCTGGAAGCCTTCGCGCGCCATGCCCGCGGCAGACATCATAAGTAGCTGTTCCGCCATCCCCATTTGGTAGAAGCGGTCCGGATGTGCAGCGCGGAACACATGGAGATCCGTATATTTCGCCAGGTCCGCAGACATGCCGACGATCCGGTCGTCCTTTTGGGCCAGAGCTGCCAGAGCATTGCCGAAAGGCGCCGGCCGCGTTGGCTGGTCGGGACCGGCAATGGAT
Organism: Rhizobium bangladeshense; assembly: GCF_017357245.1. Taxonomy (NCBI): domain Bacteria; kingdom Pseudomonadati; phylum Pseudomonadota; class Alphaproteobacteria; order Hyphomicrobiales; family Rhizobiaceae; genus Rhizobium; species Rhizobium bangladeshense. Next base: position 2,265,268 of record NZ_CP071612.1, read on the forward strand.
GCGATCATCGCCGAGGTTGTCAGCCGAGGCTTGTCGCTGCTGGCGCCGAGGTGTGCCGGTCGGATATATTTCGAACGTCTCATGCTTCCACCCCCCCGTCGATGATTTTGAGCGCGTCCGCCCACTCGTGGGGTTCCACGCGAAGGAAGTGGTTACGGTCGCGTGCTTCCAGGAACGGCACTCCCTTCGCCATCTTCGTGTCGCATATGATGATGCGCGGCTTCGCTTCCTCATACTGCCGGGCTGCGTCGAATGCCTTCACGAGCGCATCGATGTCATTGCCATCCACCCGCTGGACGAACCAGCCGAAGGCGTCGAACTTGGGTGCAAGCGGCTCGAAGTTGAGCACACCGATCGATGGGCCGTCTGCTTGCATCTGGTTGACGTCCACTATGCCGATCAGATTGTCGAGTTTGTAGGAGCCGGCAGACATCGCCGCCTCCCATGTCGAACCCTCGTCGAGTTCGCCGTCGGAGAACAGGTTGTAGATGAAGGAGGACGATTTCTTCCGCTTCAGGGCAAGCGCCATTCCAACGGCAATGCCGAGGCCATGACCGAGCGATCCGCCCGTTATCTCCATGCCGGGCGTATAGGCAGCCATTCCAGACATCGGAAGGCGGCTGTCGTCTGTGCCATAAGTTTCCAATTCGTCTTCCGGAATGATCTTGGCTTCTATCAGCGCGGCATAGAGAGCGATGGCATAGTGCCCGATCGACAGGAGGAAGCGGTCCCGCCCCTCCCATTCCGGATCGTCCGGGCGGTAGTTCGTGGCGTGAAAGTACGAAACGGCGAGGACGTCGGCGACGCCAAGTGCCTGTGCGATGTAGCCTTGCCCTTGGACTTCGCCCATCCGAAGCGCGTGACGCCGGATGCGGCGAGCGCGCTCGGTGAGGCTGATATTGTGACCGATCTGACTCATGCTCGGATGTATCTCCTGATTGGATTTCAGTGGATCAGCATGCCGCCGTTGACATCGATCACAGCGCCCGTGACGTACGCCGACAGATCCGAGGCGAGGAATAGGTAAATGTTTGCGACGTCGGCTGCGTCGCCGAGCCGACTTAACGGGATCCCCTTGATGATGTCGGCGCGCATCTGTTCGGTAAGCTTGCCTCCGGTGATATCCGTTTGAATGAGACCTGGCGTCACCGAGTTGACGCGAATACCGGCGGGGCCAAATTCTCGCGCCATTGCCTTGGCGAGACCAAGCACGCCTGCCTTGGCTGCGGAATAGTGAGGGCCTCCAAAGATGCCTCCACCCCGCTGCGCCGAGACCGAAGACATGCAGGCGATCGATCCGCCTCCATTATCGCGCATGTATGGAATGAAGGCCTGGCTGAGGAACAGCACGCCGGTCATGTTGACGGCTACGATCCGCTGCCAGTCGACTTCGGTGATATCGAGCGTTGTGACAGGCTGCGTGATGCCGGCGTTGTTGATCAAGGCATTCACCGCGCCGAAGGATTCGATCACCTTGGATGCGGCCTCCTGGCAGGAGCCCTTGTCGGCGACATCGCAGCGGAATCCTAAATGTGCGCCGACGTCCACGCCTGGCAACACCGCCGCGGCTGCCGCTGCGGCATCAGCATCAATATCGAGGATGGCAACACGGGCGCCATGTTCCGCAAAAAGCTGTGCGGTCGCACGGCCGATGCCGCGCTTGCTCGCCGCGCCGGAAATGACCGCGGTCTTCCCTTTCAAAAGCATGTAATCTCCTCCCGATGCTTCCCGAGCATCTGGCAAATCATGGACAAGTCAGTCGCCTTGTGGTTTGGAAACTGACGTACTTGATGGCCCTGGACAAACGTGAAGTTTACAACGGTAGGTGAATCTGGTTCACTAATTCCATGGTTCAGTTGGCGTCCTTATCTGCGGTCCGCATCTTTGAAGCAGCTGCCCGGCTTGCTTCGTTCCGAGCGGCGGCGGAAGAGCTGCATCTGTCGCCCAGCGCCGTCAGCCACGCCATTGCCAAACTTGAGCGTGATTTGGGCACGTCTCTCTTCGAACGCAGCACACGCAAGGTCACACTGACGCTTGCAGGCCAGACGCTTCTGTCCCATGCGTCGAACGCGTTCGAGGAACTCCGCCGTGGTGTTGAGACCATTTCATCCAACAAGGCCCATCTTCTCCGTGTCCACTGTGCCCCGAGCTATGCCGCGCAAGTCCTGTCGCCTCGTCTCCCAGATTTTCTCGCGCATTACGCAGGGGTCGAGGTCAGGGTCGCCGCGAGTACTAGCTATGCCCGATTTGTCGACGGCCTTTTCGACGTCGACATCGTATATGGCGAGCCATCGAACCGCGAGGACTTGATTGTTGTGCCGCTCGGTGAGGAGATAGTCTCTCCTCTCTGCTCCCCCGGAATGGCGGAGCGCCTGAAATCTCCGCGGGATCTGGTCCGCGTGCCGCTTATCCGGAGCGACTTGAAACGGATTCAGTGGATCGATTGGTTTGAACTCAACAACCTCGGCCCTCCTCCTTTGCCTGCCATGAGCTTCGATAGAAGTTTTCTTGCAGTTGACGCCGCGGCAAACGGACTTGGCATCGCGTTGGAGTCGACCACTCTTGCAAGGCGCGAACTCGAAAATGGCCGACTGGTACGACTCTTTCCCGTCTGCAGGGACAGTCGCTATATCGGCCACTATCTCGCTTATCCGAAAAGCGGCGCCCAGCGGCGCCTCGCCAAACGTTTTGCCGATTGGCTTATCGACGGCGTGGGCGATCAAACGCTTTAAGAGGATGTGGATTGGTCTGACGCCGTGTGAATCTTCCGCCGGATCACAACGCGTTTTTCGCTTGCGGCGGAAGATCACGGTGCTCTGCGATCGACGGCGACGGATGCTGTCAACCTGTTGGAACGGCGGCTATCAACGTCGACCCGAAGGCATCAGGCAACGCCTGGCACAACATCTCACTTGTGGGACAGGGCGGAATTTGACCTGCTAAGGTTTTGAAAGGAGCCTAACCGTCGTGGAGGGCTCCGCAATCGGGGACTAGAGATCGCGTAAAGCAACAGGCGAAACCTTAGCCGGCGATATAGGCCTTGATCTCCTCGGCCTCACGCTCGACTTCGGCGATCCGGGATTTCACCACGTCGCCGATCGAGATGATGCCGGCAAGCCTGCCGTTGCTTTCCACCGGAACGTGGCGGAAGCGGCGGCTGGTCATCAGTTCCATCAGTTCGTTGACGGTCGTCTCCTCGTTGCAGCGGTAGACCTTTGACGTCATGAGCTGAGAGAGCGGCTGATCGAGGCTTTCCTTGCCGTGCTTGGCGATTGCATGGACGAGATCGCGCTCGGTGAACATGCCGGAAATCCGGTTTTCCATGCCGACGACGACGATGGCGCCGATCCTCTTCTTGCTCAGAATGACGGCCGCCTCTGCGACGGTGGTGTTCGGCCCGGCGGTGACGACGTCCCTGCCCTTCAGGTCGAGGATTGCTTTGACTGAACTGGTCATTCGAACCTCCTATGTCGATACTGTGACGGGTGTCACAGGCGTCCGCGGCGGTTTCTCCCCCCAAACACGGATCGTTCGATCGTGCACTGCCCGGCTCAGGATTGCAACATATCCTTCTCCGGTTCGGTCGGTTCCGCAGGCGGCCGAAGCGCCCGGTCGAACAGCGAAAACAAAAAGAAGCCGAAGACGAAGCCGCCGATATGGGCATCCCAGGCGATCTCTTGATCGCTGTCGCCGACGAGCGGGATGCCGACGGCGATCAGGGCGTTGCCGACCAGCCATAGCAGCATGAAGATGACGACGGTCCGGCTCTTCAGCGCGTCGATAATGGACAGTCGGGCATTGAGATGCGCCACCGCCATCGGTCGCCGGTCAGGCGGAAAAGCGAATCGGCAGGCGGCTCCCATCAGCCCGGAAATGACGCCCGACGCGCCGATCAGCAGAGATACGTCTCCCCAGTTAAGCGTCGTATGCAGGGCGGCGGAAGCGGCGGCGGAAAAGATCCAGAAGAATAGGAACCGCAGCGTCCCGATGCGGCGTACGACCGGTGCCCCGAAGGCCATCAGCCAGAAGGCGTTGAAGACGATATGCTGGGCGCTGCCGTGCAGCAGCGAATAGGTGACGGGCGTCCAGAACAATTCCAGACCCTGCTGCGACAGCGGAATGACGTAGCGGGCGGGAACGAAACCAAACGTAAACAGCAGCCAGCTCACCGCATCGTCCGAGAGAACGAGCGCCTGCACCGCATAGACGAGGATGAGCAGGCAAAGGCTGAAGAGCAGCGCCGGCGGAAGGTTGAAGACCGGTACGCGCTGGGGTCGCGCCGGCGGCTGGACCTCGGAAGGTTCGGGCGCCTTCTGCGGCTCGCCCGTCTGCTCATTCATCTGTGTTCGCCTCGTTGAGGCCTCAGCCATACAGGAGGGATGATCAAAAAAAAAGCCGTCCGACGTGGCGGACGGCGAACTTGGCGCTTGAGGAAAGACCTCGGCCCCAGCAGTTGTGCAGAACTTCGAACGTCGAAGTGTTGGCGAGACAGTGTCACGCCAGCCACTGCACCTCAACCTAAACCCATTCTTAACCTTAACGACCGGGATTTGGCATGAAATCCGCAAGGTAGAAGCTGTCCGGGCAATGACTGCCCGAAAATGATCCGGAATGGGACAGGTTGGTGTGAAATGCGTGTGCAAACGACCATCGAAATTTTTGACTATTGGAACCGTATCCGTGGCGCTGCCGATGCGCCGCTGAAATCACAGGTCGAACCTTCCGCCGTTCCTCATCTTCTGCAGAGTCTCTTCATCCTTGAGGCGCGCGACGACGGAGACATCGTTTTCCGGCTCGCCGGCACCCGCATCTGTGATTTCTTCGGGCGCGACCTGCGCGGTGAACGTTTTTCGTCCCTTTGGGCGCATGGCCAGCACGCCGATATTGAACGCACGGCGATGGGCGTCATGGACCACGCCATGCCGGCCCTGTTCAACACCACCGGCTACAGTACAGTCGGTCATCAGGCTTCCTTCGAGATCATCATGATGCCGCTGCGCTCGTCAGACGGCGCCTGCGACCGCCTGCTCGGCGCGATCGCACCGACGGCGGCTGCGAGCTGGCTGGAGATCGTCCCGCTGGAATTCCTCGCGCTGGACCGCAGCCGTCTGCTGCCCGAAAAATTCAGCAAGGCCGCACCGGTCGAAGCGCGCCCGATCAACGAGATCGTCGCGGCAAAAGGCATCGGATTCGGCCAGGCCATGCGCCGGATGGTGTCGCAGCTGCTGAGTGCCGACGCGCGTTGAGCGTCTCGTTTCAGGACAAGGCGCATGCTCGTTTTCGGCTATGTCACAATGGGGCGAGACAACCATCTGTTAATGGATTGAGGGTAATGATTGATCTCTCCAGTTTTCATGAAGAAGCCCTTTGATGCACTCGTTCCAGCCAGCTCAGACGCAACGACCTGCGCCGCGCCCTGAACAAGGCGTTTTCCAGCGCGTGCCGATCAATATGCAGGGCCGGCTGATGCTTGCGAACTACGAGGAGTTCGAATGCATGGTGATCGACATGTCGCCCGGCGATATGTACGTCACCTGCTCCGGCCGGCCGCGCGCCAACGAACGCGTCGTCGCCTATATCGATCATCTCGGGCGCGTCGAAGGTTACGTCCAGACCCTTGACGGCCGCGGCTTCACCATGTCGATCAATGCCACCGAGCGCAAACGCGAGAAGCTCGCCGCCCAGCTCACATGGCTTGCGAACAAGCACGAACTCGGCCTGCCGGAGGATCGTCGCCATGACCGTCTGACGCCGCGTGACGTCAAGACCGAACTCACTCTGGAAGACGGCACGCGATATAGCTGCCGCATCATGGACCTTTCGCTATCCGGCGCAGCCATCGACGTCGAGATGCGTCCCTCGATCGGAACGGCAGTGCGCCTCGGCAACATGCGCGGCCGCGTCGTGCGCCACTTCGTCGAAGGCGTAGCGATCGAATTCCTCTCGATCCAGTCCCGTGAGACGCTGCGGGAATTCCTCTGACAACCTGAAAAACGCTGCCTTGCGCAATCTTCGGGGCGGGTCGATTCGAGACTGCGCCGAGCGCGTTTGCCAACCGGAGCGCACGGGCTCGGGTCGTTTTGAAAGGCGCGATCTTCACGGCAAGCAATCTGCAAGCGGCAACAAATCCGGCTTTGGAAAGCTGGCGCGAAATCCTGACGCAAGTCGTTCCCACCAGTAAACTATCGATTTTATAAGTGGAACAAGCTGCGACACCGACCGGATACGGGTCGCGCGAAATTGGCAGCGATCCGTCTTCACTCGGTCGAGGATATGATGGATAACCTCCGCTCGACCGCAGGTGCACCGATGTCAGCTCTCTACCCGGAAATAGACCCCTATGATCATGGCCTGCTCGATACGGGCGATGGCAACCTGATCTATTGGGAAGCCTGCGGCAATCCTATGGGGCGGCCGGCGCTCGTCCTGCACGGCGGCCCGGGCTCCGGCTGTTCGACCGCGGCCCGCCGGCAATTCGACCCGGATGCCTATCGGATCATCCTCTTCGATCAGCGCAACTGCGGCCGAAGCTTGCCGAGCGCCGCAGATTCCGAAACCGACCTCTCGCTCAATACGACCTGGCATCTCGTGGCCGATATCGAAAAGCTGAGGCTCTTTCTTGAAATCGACAGCTGGCTGCTTTTCGGCAATTCCTGGGGCTCGACGCTGGCGCTCGCCTATGCCGAGACTCATCCGCAGCGCGTCGGGGCGATGGTCATATCGGGCGTGACCACGACGCGGCGGTCGGAAATCGACTGGCTCTGTCGCGGCATGGCGCCGCTTTTTCCCGAAGAATGGCACAGTTTCCGTCATGGTGTCCCCTCTGGCACGCTGGGGTCCGAAGAGGACATGGCTGGTGCCTATCACCGCCTCCTCAACGATCCAGATCCGCAGACGCGTCTGAAGGCGGCGCGCGACTGGCATGATTGGGAGGCCGCCTCGATCCTGCTTGCCGATCCCGAGGGGCTGCCGCGCCGCTGGGCCGATCCGGCTTACGTGCTGACCCGTGCCCGCATCATCACCCACTACTTTGTCAACGGCGCGTGGCTTGAGGAGGGCGTACTCTTGAAGAACGCAGCGCGGCTTGCCGGCATTCCCGGCATCTTGCTGCAAGGACGGTTCGACATCGAGGCGCCGCTCATCACCGCCTGGGAATTGGCCCGCGCCTGGCCGCAAAGCGAGCTCGTAATCCTTCCCCACGCCTCTCATTCCACCGCAAATCCCGATATGAGCGCGGCAATCGTCGCCGCCACCGATCGATTCCGCGATTTCCCTCAAAAATAATTTTGCTGGCTGAGTCCGGAATCGGAGCGATATTCTGCTTTCGGCCTATTCAAACCCGCGAATTCCACCTGCATCGCCACCGCACCCATCCCACCGCAGGGCCACCGGCGTTTATCCGGCTCAGCGAAAAATCTTAACGCCGCAACGGCAGCGCAGGCTTTCGATGAGCGAAGTCCTTGTCGCGTCGACGACAATTTTAATGAAATTTGACACAAATGCGCATCGAATTTTATTTGCATTCGAACCAAGTTTGATCTGCATTTGATTTAACTAAGCATATAATTCTATTGCGTAATTTTGCGTGAGATAAAAACGTCCGTGTCATTGTCGTCTCAACTCAGGGGAGACGGCAATGACGACTGCGAATGTCTTGAAAGGCGGCCTGCTGGCCGGTGCGATCATGATGGCAATGGCCGGCTCGGGACAGGCAACGCCCGCCAGCATGGCACTGGCAGGCAATGCCAGCCCGCCGATCGGACACTATGAATTCTGCAAGACCAATCCGAGGGAGTGCACCTATGCCGGCGGCGATGCCGGGCCAGCCATCCTCACGGAGGATCGCTGGAAGGAGATTCTCAAGGTCAACTACGCAGTCAATTCATCGATCCAGCCGGAGACGGATGAACAGATCTACGGTGTCGAAGAGCGCTGGGCCTATCCAACCAGCGTCGGCGACTGCGAGGACTACGCCCTCCTGAAGCGCAAGATGTTGATCGAAGACGGCTTCTCGCCATCAGACACGCTGATCACGGTCGTGCTGCAGCCGAACGGCGAAGGCCATGCCGTGCTGACGGTCCGCACCGATCGCGGCGACTTCATTCTCGACAACATGCGCAATAAGGTCCTTTTATGGTCGGACACTGAGTACACCTATCTCAAGCGCCAGTCCGCCAGCGATCCGGCCCGCTGGTCGAAGCTTCAGGACGGCCGCACCGTCGCAGTCGGCAGCGTCAAGTAAGCCAGCTTGCCGGCAAAGCCGGCACAGGTTTCGGCCCGGTCAGTCCCCGCATCCCGTCCCCGACCGGTGCCCAAGAGCCGTTCCCGCTGTCCCGGGAACGGCTCACTCCTTTTTGGGACAGGGATTCATTCCGGTACAGCTGCAACTCAAATCTTAGTGAATTTTTAACCCTGCCGGTCCGATCATGCCGATGAGATTCATTATCGGCACCGGCGGCTCATGTTCTTCCTGCGGCGGACCGAAACGCGAAGAACCGCCATGAGCCAAGCCGCGCAAAGCGCACCCGACGAGCAACCGATTCTTTCGATGGGGTTTCTCCTGCGCGCGATGGCGGCAATCGCCATCCTGGCGGTCCTGACCGTCGCCATCAGTATCGCCGGCCGCTGGTTCGGCCGGCATATCTCGCTCGCCGGCAATACCGACAGCACGGCGGAAATCACGCTGACCATCGGCCGTGACACTGTACGATTCCTCGAGAATACCATCCGCTTCCCGAGCCAGAGGCATAACGGGGCAGCCGAGCGCGTCGACCTCTACCTTACCTGGCCCTCCATGTCGGGTTACGGCAAGGACAACCGTCTGCGATTCGACGATATCGCCCAGTCCTCCGACCTCATCTTCCTGCAGATCGCCCAGAGCACCATGTCGCGCGATATGTCCGGCCGGCTGGAGCCGATCTATTCGCATCTGATCGAAGGAGCAGCCGAGCCTTTCCGGGACGGATTGACGCTCCATCGGCTCCGCGCCGACGCCGGTTATGGCGGCGAAGTGCTGCTCACGGCACCCGTCAAGGGCGGGTCGGACTACGTCGTGCGCTGCATATTGCCTTCAACTCAGGACAAGGCTGCAAGTGGAGATTGCCAGCGGGACATCAAGGTCGGCAAGGATCTGAGCGTCCTTTACCGCTTCTCCAGCAGCCATCTCGCCGACTGGGAACATATTGATGCCGCGATCCGCATCTTTGTGGAGGCGCGTCTTGTGAACCGTTCTGCGACAAGCCCCTAAAATGCTCGCGGATAGGGAGTGAAACGATTCATCATAAACGGATTGGTAACGCTGAATCGGTAATTTCAAAAGACGAGCTGTGCGGCGGGGGGTGTGCGGTTCCTGCCCAATATCTGAAATGCAAGCGAAGAGTGGAATAGTGTCAACGTCAGTCTCCTCCGTATCATCGTCCCGGTCCGGCAGCTTTGTTGCAAAGCTGTTGGCGATCCTTTCGGTGGCTGTCACGATCATCATGGTCGATTCGGCAAGTGTCGAAGCGAAAACGGCCAATCCGAAATATGCCGGCATCGTCGTCGACGCCAAGACCGGCAACGTTCTCTACAGCGAGAATGCCGATCGGCTGCAATACCCTGCCTCGCTGACCAAGATGATGACCCTCTACATGGTCTTTGAAGCATTGGAGCAGGGTCGCATCCGTCTCGATACACCAGTTCCCTTCTCCGCTCATGCCGCAGCGCAAGCACCGACGAAACTTGGCGTGCGCGCAGGCGGCACGATTACCGTGGAACAGGGCATCCTCGGTCTCGTCACCCTGTCGGCTAATGATGCCTCGACCGCCCTTGGCGAACTGCTCGCCGGCAGCGAGGATCGTTTCGCCCAACTGATGACTGCCAAGGCGCATGCTCTCGGCATGACGCGCACGACCTACCGCAATGCCAACGGCTTGCCGAACACGGCGCAGATGACGACGGCCCGTGACCAGGCCCGCCTCGGCATCGCTCTTCGCCAGCATTTCCCGCAATATTACGGTTATTTCTCCACCCGCGCCTTCAAGTTTGGCAGCCGCACGATCCGTAGCCATAACCGCCTGGTCGGTTCAGTGCGTGGCGTCGACGGAATTAAGACCGGTTATACGCGCGCCGCCGGCTTCAATCTTGTGAGTTCGGTGCAGGTCGACGGCAAGTCGATCGTCAGCGTGGTTCTCGGCGGCACTTCCGGCTCGGCTCGCGATGCCCAGATGCGCAATCTGATCGCTACTTATCTGCCGAAGGCGTCGAGCCGCGGCGGAAATTCGGCGCTGATGGCTCAGGCAACCCCTGCCCCGGCGATGATCGAAACGCCCGCTCCCGTTCAGCCGCAGAAGGCCCGACAAGCGGTCGCCCCGCAGCAGGTCGCGAAGACGATCACCGCGGCGCAGACGCCGGTTGCCGCCGCTGCCGCCGCCGATCTCAGCCTGCCACATAAGGGTCCTCTGCCGGACGCGCGCTATCAGGTGGCCGAGGCCGAAGTCGCCTATACCGAAACATCGGCGCCGAAGTCCGACAACCCTCTGGTCGCCCAGACGATGCCGGCGCCGACCAAGGTCAAGACCACGAGCTTCAAGCAGCAGGCTCCGGTCGCCGCACCTGCTGGACAGGATAACGCCGCCGTCGATCACGTCACGACCGCTTCGACCAGCACCACCCCCGCCAGCCCTGCGCCTGCAGGCTGGGTCGTACAGGTCGGCGTCTCGCCGAGCCGGCAGATGGCCATGGACCTCCTGGAGGGCGCCAAGAGCAAGGGCGGCAAGGCACTGGCCTCGGCAAAGCCCTTCGCGGTCGCCTACGGCACCGGCAATGACCAGGTCTACCGCGCGCGCTTCGGCGGCTTTGACGATCAGCGTGATGCGGTCAACGCCTGCAAGGCCTTGAAGAAGGCCGGCATCAAGTGCTGGGCGGCCGCCCAATGAGCTATTCGGTGCTGCCAGCAACATGGTCGGCGGCATTGGTAACGGCCGGAATCGGTGTTTGCGTTTCCGGCCACCATTTTTGAACTCGATCAGTAGTGCGTACGGGGAAAACAATGGCGATCAATGAGAATGTTCCGGGAATGCCAGGCGACCGCCGCATCGGAGCCAAGGGGCGCTCGCCCCTGCATCCGCTGCACGAAGCCGCTCTGCGACTTGCCGAAATCGGTTTGCAACGGCCGAGGGCGAAGTCTGCAAAGACCCGGGATCTCATCAATCTGCTGCTTTGCCACGGCGCCCGCGCCTGGCGCTATTCGCAGCCTGAAGCCCGCATTCATCTGCATGTGACGTCGCCGGACGGCAGCGCGCCTGTGCAGCTGCGTCTGCGCTGAAATTTGATTGCTGTTACCGAAGCCGGCGTTTTGGGCGATGGAAATTAGAGTAGGCCGAGCTCTGTAAGCTCGCGGCGCAGGTCCGCGGGCATTTCGGCGATCCCGGCGCCCAAGCTCGTCAGATCAGGCGGCACGTCATCCTGCGTATAGTAGCGCCAGCCCTGGAAAGGCCGCTTCGGCTGTACCGCGGTTTCGATGACCTCCGGACCCAGCATCAGGCGGCAGCGTGAAATCCCTTCGTCGTCGGTGAATGTCACGATGTCGAGCAGCCTCTGCCTTGCCTGCACCTGTCCCTTGATCACCCAGTAGAGCGAACCGCCGTCGAGGAGCTCCGCCATGCGTTTGGGCACCATGCGCGTGGTGTGCACCGAATGAGGTTCGAGTCCGGCGGCGATGGCGCGCAGAGAGCGCTCCGCCACCCATTCGCGCAGATCCTCGATTGAGTCGGCGCCGACACAGAGTTTGATGAGATGCAATGCCATGCCGCCGTTGAAATCCTTTTGGCAGCGGGCGTCAAGTATGAAGCGAAGCAGTCCCTACTATCAGCATTCGACAACGTTGACGGCCAGGCCGCCCGTCGAGGTTTCCTTGTATTTCTCGCTCATGTCGTGGCCCGTCTGGCGCATTGTCTCGATGCAGGCGTCGAGCGGCACGAAGTGCTGGCCGTCGCCCTTGACGGCGAGCGATGCCGCGGTGACGGCCTTGACTGCGCCGAGCGCATTGCGCTCGATACAGGGAACCTGCACGAGGCCCGCGACCGGATCGCAGGTCATGCCGAGATGATGTTCGAGTGCAATCTCAGCGGCGTTCTCGATCTGCTCCGGCGTGCCGCCCATCACGGCTGCAAGACCCGCGGCCGCCATCGCCGCGGCCGAGCCGACCTCGCCCTGACAGCCGACCTCGGCGCCTGAGATCGAGGCATTGTGCTTGATGATGCCACCAATGGCTGCTGCCGTCAGCAGGTAGTCGCGGATACCCTTCTGGTCCCAGTCCTCGTGAAAATGCTCGTAATAGCGGATCGTTGCTGGAATGACGCCGGCCGCGCCATTGGTCGGCGCCGTGACGACCCGCCCGCCCGCTGCATTCTCCTCGTTGACAGCCATCGCATAGACGCTGAGCCAGTCATTGGCGAGCAGCGGATTGACGCGATTGCTGCGCCACTCCTCCTGAAGCTTGTCGTGGATTCGGCGGGCGCGGCGCTTGACGTTGAGACCGCCGGGCATGACGCCCTCGACCTTGAGACCGCGTTCGATGCAGGACCGCATCGCCTCCCAGATGCGGTCGAGCCCCCGATCGAGCTCCTCTTGGCTGCGCTGGCTCTCCTCATTGGCCCTCTTCATCTGCGCGATCGTAAGCCCGGAGCGCTCCGCCATCTCGAGCATCTGCTTGGCTGTCGCGAAAGGATAGGGCACGCGAACCCCGCCCGTGGCATTCTTCTTCGCCCGCATCTGTTCCAGCTCGGTGTCGGTGACGACGAAGCCGCCGCCGACCGAATAATAGATGCGCTTGAGGAGCAGCCGCCCGTCCTTGTCATGAGCGGAGAAGATCATGCCGTTGGCATGGCCGGGCAGCGGCTGTTTCTTGTCGAAGATCAGGTCGGTCTTCGGCTGGAACTGGTAGGCCGGATGGCCCGGCGGCGTGATGCGACCGATGCGCTCCACCATATCGATGATGCCGTCCATCTTGTCGGGATCGACACTGTCGGGCGCCTCGCCCATCAGCCCGAGAATGACAGCCCTGCCCGTCCCATGGCCGATCCCGGTATGGGCGAGCGAGCCATGAAGGCTGACCTTGATCGCGGCAACCTGTGCACCTGACGGGCGCGGCCATTCGTTCGACAGGATCAGATCGAGAAACCGGTTGGCGGCCGACATCGGACCCATTGTGTGCGAGCTCGACGGTCCGACACCGATCTTGAACACGTCGAAAACCGAAAGAAACATGGATGCGCCTTCTGAACACTGGAGTACAAAATTTAAACGCCGCCGGTTTCGGATCCACGCGGCGAACCGACATCGCATGGAGTCGATGCGACATTTCACACTAGCGCAGAGCCCGGAAAATCGGAATCGCTTTTCAAAGCGATATGGCGTGCGGCGCTCTTAATCTCGGCGGCCTCGGCTCACCGGTCATTGCAGCATTGCAGCGCATATGTAAGGTGGCCGCATACACGCGGAGACTGAATCATTGATGACGACGGCGGATTATATCGCTCTGGCCTTTTTTGCCTGTGTCTGGGTGGGTTATTCCTGGCTGTTGAAGGGCCGCACCTTCTTCGGCCGCACCAGCCTGACCCATGCGATGACCGAACGCCGGCGGGAGTGGATCTACAATTCGCTGCGCCGCGACCTCAAGATGATCGACACGCAGATCATGGCCGGCCTGCAGAACGGCACGGCCTTTTTCGCCTCCACCTCTATTTTCGCAATGGGCAGCTGCTTCGCCCTGCTCGGCGCGACGGAGAAAGTCGACGCCGTCTTTGCCGACCTGCCCTTCGTCCTCCATGGCGGCCATGGCTCTTTCGAGATGAAGGTCGGCGGCCTGGCGACGCTTTTCGGCTATGCCTTCTTCAAGTTCGGCTGGTCCTATCGGCTGTTCAACTATTGCACCATTCTTTTCGGTTCCATCCCGATGATGCGCGACACCGAAGCCGACATTATCGCCGCCGAGCGGGCGGCCGAACGCGTTATCCGCATGAATGTCATCGCGGGCAGCAATTTCAACGAGGGTCTGAGGGCGATCTTCCTGTCGATCGGCTATCTCGGCTGGTTCATCAATCCTTATGTTTTCATGCTGACGACCTCAGTCGTCATCTTCGTGCTGGCACGGCGGCAGTTCTTTTCGGAGGCGCGGCTGGCGATCATGGATGGAAGGCCGCCATCAGATCTTCAGCTTTCTGCTATTCGCCGCGACATGCCGTCGAGCGACGGAAATGCTTCGACCGGGGGACTGTGATGACAATGCCGGCAATGAAGGCAGATGCGGCGGCAAGACCACCGCGCATCGGTCTCTTGGATACGGCGCGCGGCGTCGCGCTGATCGCCATGGCGAGCTACCATTTCACCTGGGACATGGAGTTCATGGCCTATCTCGCGCCCGGCACCGCCGAGACCGGCTGGCTGAAGATCTATGCCCGGGCGATCGCAACGACCTTTCTCTTCATTGTCGGCATAAGCCTTGTGCTTTCCAGCACGCCGACGATTCGCTGGCCGTCCTTCTGGAAACGTCTCGCCATGATTGCCGGAGCAGCCGCGGTCATTTCGATCGCCACCCGCATCGCAATGCCGGACACCTGGATCTATTTCGGCATCCTGCACTGTATCGCGGTGCTCACGCTCATCGGCATCGTCTTTATGAGATTGCCGCTCGCCTTCACGCTCCTCACCACAGTCGCGCTCCTTGCCGCCTGGATTCTCGACATTTTCGGCACACCAGGCCTGCTCCGTTCGTCCTTCTTCGATCCCAGATATCTCGCCTGGATCGGCCTTGCCGAAACGCCGCAGCGCTCGAACGATTACGTGCCGCTGTTTCCCTGGGCACTGCCGTTCTTTGTGGGGCTGAGTGTCGCCTTGATCGCCATCAGAACCAGACTGCCGCATTGGCTTGCGGCGATCGGCACAGGCTCCTGGTGGCCGGCCAGGCTCGGCCGTCACAGCCTTGCCTTCTACCTCATTCATCAGCCCGTTCTGATCGCGATCGCTTACGGACTTTCCATTGTGGTCCCGCCGCCGCAGCCGGATTCCGCCGAAACTTACCTAAGGGAATGCAACGCCGCCTGCGTCAAGCAGCAAGGCGAGGCCCTATGCAGGGCCTTCTGCCAGTGCACGCTCGAAAGGCTGCAGGCCAACGCTCTTCTCACGCCGCTGCAGACGGGCAAGATCGATCCAGAGACTAATGAGGAGGTCCAGACGATCGCTGGCCAATGCAGCGCCGAGGCGCAGTAATCTCCGCAACCGTTCCACGGCAATTCTCAGGTGGTGACGCCGATTTCGGCGAGGCGGCCGAGGCAGGCCTCTTCGATATTGTCTAGTTCCGTCAGCGTGTCGTCTATGTCCTTGCGCTTCTGGCGCAGGTCCTCACGTTTCTCGTCGACGCGCTTCATCAGCAGCTTTAGCTGGCCGAGCTCGCCTGGCGGCTCCTTGTAGACCTGGATGATCTCGCGGATCTCCGCGATGGTGAAGCCGATCCGTCGTCCGCGCAGGATTTCTCCGATGAGCCGTCGGTCCGCCGGCCGGAAGAGACGGGTGCGCCCTCGCCGCTCCGGATGGATCAGTCCCTCGTCTTCGTAGAAGCGGAGCGTGCGCGTGGATACACCGAATTCGCGCGTCAGCTCCGTTATGCTATAATATTTGTTCACCGGCATGTCTTCCCCGTCGTCGAACCGGCAATAATATTGACTTTTACGTAATAGTCAATTTCGGCGATCCGTCAGATCCCGAACCACCACGTGGCAATGCCGAGAAAGGCGAAGAAGCCAGTACAGTCGGTTACCGTGGTCACGAACACCGACGATGCGATCGCCGGGTCCGCTCCCATCTTGTCGAGCAGCAGCGGCAGCAGGATGCCAGCCAGGGCGGCCGCCATCAGATTGATGATCATCGCCGCCGCGATCACACCGCCGAGCTGATAGTCTTGGAACCAGGTGCCGGCGATAAGGCCCATGATAGTGGCGAAGACCATTCCGTTCAGAATGCCGACCCCCGCTTCCCTGCGAATGATGCGGCCGGCATTGTAGATGTCGAGATCGCGGGTGGCGAGAGCACGCACCGTCACCGTCATCGTCTGCGTGCCGGCATTGCCCCCCATCGAGGCGACGATCGGCATCAGCACCGCAAGCGCGATCATTTTCTCGATCGAGGCGTCGAACAGGCCTATGACGCTGGCCGACAGCATCGCCGTGCCGAGATTGATCAAAAGCCAGAGGAAACGCGAGCGCGCCGTCGATATCACATTGTCCGACAGCTCTTCATCGCCAACGCCGCCGAGGCGCTTGATGTCCTCGTCCGCCTCTTCGTGGATGACGTCGACGACGTCGTCGATGGTCAGCACGCCGACCAGCCGGCCGTTTTCGTCGACGACGGCAGCCGAGAGAAGGTCGTATTGTTCGAAGAGCTGGGCGGCCTCCTCCTGGTCCATCTCGGCGGGAACCGGATGATTGGTCTCACGCATGATCTGTTCGATCTTCGTCTGCCGCTTGGTGCGCAGGATCTGATCGAGATCGACGGCGCCGAGCAGCTTGAAGGTCGGATCGATGACGAAGATCTGAGAGAAGGAATAAGGCAGATCCTCCTCGTCGCGCATGTAGTCGATCGTCTGACCCACAGTCCAGAATGGCGGCACCGCGACGAACTCGGTCTGCATGCGGCGCCCGGCCGAGCTTTCGGGATAGTCAAGCGCCCGGCGCAGCCGCACCCGCTCGGTAAACGGCAGCTGGGCGAGGATTTCTTCCCGGTCCTCCTTATCGAGCTCTTCGAGAATGTAAACGGCATCGTCCGAGTCGAGCTCGCCGATGGCGGCCGCGATCTGCTCGTTCGGCATCTGGTCGACGATCTCTCGGCGGATCGCCTCGTCGACCTCGGTCAGCGCCGTCATGTCGAAGTCTTCGCCGAGCAGGCGCACCAGCGCCAGGCGCTGATCCGGCTGGATCGATTCGAGCAGGTCGCCTATTTCGGATTCATGCAGGCGGGCGACATTCCCGCGCAGGAACAACGTATCGCGATCGGCGATCGCGGCACCGACGAGCGCCAGGAAATCGCCGCGGACATTTCCGTCCTCGTCGTAAATATCCGCTTCCTCGTCATCGCGCCGGCGAATACGGTCTTCCGTGTCGGTCGTCGTCATCTGCCGCCCTCGCACCTGGTTCGAATTTCAACGACTGCCGAGCCGCATTCGCAAATGTCGGCCGAAAACACATTGTCAACAAGCAGATAAGTGAATCCCGCGCGAGCTCGCCGCAGCCGAAATTCTTGGCCCCTGCTAGCTCAAAGCATCCTTGCCGTAAAGCGGCAAACCGTGCTTCGTGATGACAATGTCTGCGGCCGGCGATAGTTTCCTCGCCGTTCAAAGCGAGGGAGCCCGCTTCATGCCTATCCGTCCGATCCTGCGCTATCCGAATCCGGGCCTGAAGACCGTCTGCGCGCCGGTAACGGCCTTCGATGCATCGCTGGCCGAGCTTGCCGACGACCTGCTGGCGACGATGCGCGCAGCACCCGGCGTCGGCATCACCGCTGCCCACATCGGTGTCTTCCTCCGTATCACCGTGCTTGAGCTCGACAGGGCAGACGGTGTGCGCCTCTACGTCAATCCGCAGATTACCTGGAGATCGCAGGAGACGATGAGCCATGCTGAAGGCAGCGTCTCCATGCCCGGCGCGACCGAAGAGGTCACACGGCCACGAGCGATCGGCTTTCGCTATCAGGATGCCGGAGGCAACGTGCATGAGGAGGCCGCCGAAGATTTCCTCGCCATCTGCCTCCAGCACGAGATCGACCAGCTCGATGGCATCTTCTGGCTGCAGCGGCTTTCACGGCTGAAGCGCGACCGCCTCGTCAAAAGATGGGAGAAAATGCAAGGCTGACAAATCGACCGGGGCGCCGAACCATTCGCCCCTCTCAGCGTTGACCCGCAGAGAAACAAGGAGCGACTATAATGGCAAGGATCGGCGACAAGACCCCGATTTCACGCGTGCCCCCCGAGCTTTCCCGCGAAGAAGACTATCGCGACCTCGAGGAACGCAACCTCGACGACGGCTGGCCCTACGCCGACGGCACTGCTGCCAGCGACCCGGCAAACCGCCCCTATGGCGAGACTGCGGCAAATTTCGACAGCGATCCCAACACAGGTTTCCGTGTCGATGGCACAGACAAGGACGGCAAGGAGAATCGGCTGAAGGATTCGCTTCGCGCCGGGATGATCGACCGCGATGAAAGCGACGAGCTTGAAGCGCGGGTGAACGATGTTCTCGAGAATATCCCTGAGGTCGATATCAACAGTATCGAGGTTCACGCGGACGGTCACGTCGTAACCCTGGAAGGTTCGGTCGAGACGATCGGCATTGCCCGCAAGGTCGAGCTCAGCGCACTTTCGGTCGACGGTGTCCACCATGTCCGCAACAAGCTGCAACTAACCGGGGTCGACGCCCATATTCCAAACGAAGACTGACCCATGACCGCCCGATGGTCATCATCGCAGGAAGGCGGCGTCGCCTCCCCGTCCGGCCTTGCCTTTACGTTACCAAAACTTAACAATTAGCGATTGTAGCAAGGGCGGACGATCGGCTGCCTCTCTTGGCAGGCACTGCCGTAACGAAAACGTCAAGCGAGTTGACAACGCCGTGATTTCACTTGAGCAAAACGCCTTGCACCAGCCGGTTTTCGTGCGCAAAAATGCCTCATTTGACGCGCGAAATCTTATCCGCCGGGGATGGTTTATGTTGTTGAATGCAACAACAGATCGAGGAGAAGAACCATGCGCATTAAATTCGCCCTCGCCGCATCCCTGTTTGCCGTCAGCCTTGCAGGCGCTGCCTTCGCTCAGCCGACATATACCGATGACTATACCAACGACAGCGATGGCTTTGCGCCCACTAAGATGGCGCAGCCTGCCCACGTACATTACAGCAACGACCACAAGGCTCCGGCCTATTCCAGCGATTACACCAATGACAGCGACGGCTTCGCCCCGGTTGCCATGACGAAACCGGCAGTCGACAAGACCGCGACCGCGAGCATCAGGCCCCTGCCTCCGTGCCACAGCATGGTCGGCCCTAGCGGCTCCCATACAAAAGGTGCCGACAGCGGCGCCTCCCGCACAGAAGCCTGCCGCGCAACGCATTGATCCGCCGCAATACGTGATCGGGAGGAAAGGGCCGTAACAGGCCCTTTTTCTATTCAGCTGTCCCGGTGCTTCGGCCGGGGACGCGCTGATTTCCTGCGCCGCAGAACTCTCGCATACATCTGGGAAAACGAAGACATAAAAAAACCTCGTGAAACCAGATGGTCACGAGGGTTTTTTAATAATTTGGTGCGGTCGAGAAGACTCGAACTTCCACGGGTTGCCCCACAGCGACCTCAACGCTGCGCGTCTACCAATTCCGCCACGACCGCATCGTGGTAGGTGCCGATTTGCGTCGGCGGGGCAGCATGTAGCAAAAGCATTTGGGGTGCACAAGGGCGATATGACAGTTTTTTTGAAAACCTATCACGACATTTGTATTGGCCGGAAAACGGGTCCATATAGGTCTCCTGCCGCCCCTATTTCTTCAGGCATTCGGGGCAAGCGGCAAGGAATGGCCATGCTACGCACCGATCTCGAATTTTCCATGCTTCCGAAACTCGGCACCCGGCCAGTGCGCTGGCGCATCGCCGAGGGGCTCGTTGCCTATGAGGAAGCGGTGGCGACGATGGAGCGCGAGGTGGCGGCGATCGCAGAAGGCGGCGACGAGCTTGTCTGGCTGGTCGAGCATCCGCCGCTCTACACCGCCGGCACCAGCGCCAATGCGAGCGACCTCGTCCAGCCGGATCGCTTTCCGGTCTTTGCGACGGGACGCGGCGGTGAATATACCTATCACGGACCCGGCCAGCGCGTCGCTTATGTCATGCTCGACCTGAAGCGGAGGCGCCAGGACGTACGCGCCTTCGTCGCCGCCCTGGAGGAGGTCGTCATCCGCACGCTCGACATGATGAACGTGCGCGGCGAGCGGCGCGAGGAACGCGTCGGTGTCTGGGTGCGCCGTCCGGAAAAGCCGTTGCTGGCCGACGGAACGATGGCCGAAGATAAGATCGCAGCCCTTGGCATCCGGTTGCGCAAATGGGTGACCTTCCACGGCCTGTCGCTCAATGTCGATCCGGATCTCGATCATTTCAGCGGCATCGTGCCATGCGGGATTTCGGCCCATGGCGTCACCAGTCTCGTCGATCTGGGCCTTCCTGTCATGATGGCCGATGTTGATGTGAGGCTGCGCGCCGCATTCGAGGCGGTTTTTGGCGAAACGGCGAACGAAGTGTGACCGCTCGCGGGGTTTAACGGGCTTGATTTGCCGGGCTTTCCTGTGATTGATGGCGCCGTTCCCACAAGAATCGGCAGCCATGTCAGAGCCCCATCAAAACTCCCTGCAGGGCATGGCCATCATGTCCGGCGCCATGTTCATCCTGCCGACCATGGATGCCATCGCCAAATATATGGCGACCTTCGAGGCGATGTCACCGGGTCAGGTGACCTTCTATCGTTTCTTCTTCCAGATCGCCTGCACCTTGCCGATTCTTTTCGCTCTTTTTGGGCTGAAGGCGTTTTCGGCGAGACGACCGTGGTTGAACCTGCTGCGCGGCGTTCTGCATGG